>NZ_BAABKN010000008.1:0-34238 GCF_039543845.1 Nocardioides endophyticus
CACCGGTCGCGACACAGCTTCGTGACCGGGATGAAGACCTTGGGCGAGTACGTGACCACACCAGGTCGCCCCGCTGCCACCAGGCCGGCGTCGCGCACCTTCGCGGCCGCCTCGGTGAGCCGGTCGAGGTCCGCACCCCGCGCCGCGAGCAGGACGGTGGCCTCGCCCACGTCCAGTGCGGCACCGCGCACCGCCCGGGCCAGGGCACGGCGGATCTGTTGGGACGTCACTGCCTCCTTCGCCGCCACGACGTCGTGCCCGCGACTCATCTCGGCGCCTGCGTGTGTATCGCTCCAGAGGTCACGGGCGCGGTCAGGCGATCGTCAGTCCGCCATCGACGAGCATCGTCTGACCGGTCATATAGGTTGACGCCGACGACGCAAGGAACACGGCGGCCGCAGTGATCTCCGGAGCCGTGCCCATCCGACCCAGCGGGATGCGCTTCAACTGAGCATCGAGATAGCCCTCCCGATAACTGGTAGTCATCTCGGACTCGAAAAACCCCGGCGCGAGTGCGTTGACTCGGATCCCTTTACGCGATCCCCACTGCTGAGCGAGATCGCGGGTCAGTCCCAGTAGGCCAGCCTTGCTGGCCGTATAGGCGGCCTGGGGGAGACCCGCGGTCGTCACGCTGAGAGCGCTCGAAATGTTGATGACGCTGCTGCCCGGTCCCATCACCCGACCGCACGCCTGCGCCATCCAGTAGCAGCCGTTCAGATTGATGTCGATGACCCCCCGGAAGTCCTCCGGTGTCTCCTTCGAAGCAGGGACGGCAGAGGAGACACCGGCGTTGTTCACGAGGATGTCCACCTGTCCGAAGGCTTCCACCGTGGCATCCACCAACCGTTGGCACTCCTCAGGCTTGGCTACGTCGGTTCGCACCGCGATGCAGCGGCGGCCGAGGGACTCGATCATGTCGCGCGTCTCGTCGAGCCGATCAAGACGTCGTGCGCCAAGCGCGATGTCGGCGCCGGCTTCGGCAAGGCCTCGGGCGAAGCCCACACCGAGTCCGGACGAAGCGCCGGTCACGATCGCAACGCGGCCGTCGAGGCGGAAGAGGTCGAGGGTGCTATTCATGAGGCGACGCTATCTGTGACTACACCTAGTGGCAATAGCAGATATGGTTTCCGCGATGAAGGGGATGGGTCCAGGGCTACTCGGGGTAGAGGTTATGGATGCGGACCTGGCCTCGGGCGACGAGCCGCCCGTCCTCGTCGCCGAACGTCTCGACGAGCCAGACCTGTTGCGAGCGCCCGCGGTGAACTGGCGTGGCGGTCGACGTCATGGCGCCCTCGCCGACGCCGCGAAAGAAGTCGGTGTTGTTGTTGACTCCCACGACTCGTCCTCGTTCGCCCAGCCACAGAGCGGCGGCGACACTCGCCACCGCCTCGACGACCGCGCAGTGGACTCCTCCGTGGAGGATGCCGTAAGGCTGATGAAGGGCGGGACGGGCTGTCCACGCCCCAACGACGCGGTCGCCATCTGCATGTTGCAGTTCCAGACCCAGCCACTCCGCGAACGGCCCGATTGCAGGACTGATTGCAGTGTCTGTCATGAATCCTCCTTTTCCGCACGGGTGAAGCGCCCAGCGCCGGGGTGAGTGATAGCTGCTTGCCAGGGACACGATGGGTAGTTCGGCAGCGTACGCGAGGTAAAACCTACGGTGCGCCCTGGCCGCCGAACCAGGGCGAGCGTTGCTGGGCCGGGCTGTCTTGCTCCGGGGGTAGTCGTTCCATTGAAAGTGCTGGCGGCTGTGCCGTACTCGGCGCCGCAGGCGAGGTGATGTCTGTGTGCAACGGTGTCCGGCGCTGACATCCCCGCCTGCAAGCGTCGACAATCTCCACTTGATTTGCTTATGACGTTCCCGACATCTATGTCGTTTCCAAGTGTGAGCCGTTTGAGCGGGTCGCACAGTCCACCCTCACCGAGGATGGCAGGAGGTCGCCCGCACTACGGTTCGGAGATCCTCGGGTCATGGCCCTGTTCGGCGCCCTGTGTGTCGGCCTGAACGCCCTCGGATTCACCAACCGGAGCCTCCGCACCCAGGTGTCCCATCTGCTCGGCGTCCCGACCACCAGCTACACCGTCAACCAGATGAGCTACGACCTCGCCCGACTGAGGACGAAGGGCCTGATCCGCCGGCGTCCCGGAACGAACACCTACGACCTCACCGCGCAGGGCCAACGGATCGCGATCTTCTGCATCAAAGTCCACGACCGGCTCCTCGCACCACTCATCGTGGCCGACCAACCACCCGCCCCACCCGACCTACAGCGCGCCCTGGCCACCATCGACCGCGACGTCGAGAGCTACACCAACCGAGCACGCCTAGGAACGGCAGCCTAAAACTCAAGACGAACGCCCAAGTTCCGGGAACCTAGCTTCGCTAGCTCAGGGGAGGGCAACGCGCGACCGGTAGGCCACGTCTGGGCGAGCGCAGATCTATGTCGCGGCTCGGCCATTCAACGTGAGTGGCACGCCATCAGGACTCAGTCGCGGCGGGCGTCATCTCCGCGCGTGCGATCTCGCAGTCAGGGGGAGTGAGGAAAGAGCCCGCGGTTCAAAGACTCGACTACCCACGGCGGCCACGAGCACATGCGCTATGTGGTCAGAGCCGGGCAAGGGCAGGAGCCGTACGTATCCTCAGGTAATAGGAGACTGGGTCTTGCTTCGTACCTCGTCCTGTGAGACGCCGGGAGCGAACTCGACAAGGCGCAGCCCTCGGGGGTGACGTCCAGGGCGCAGGTCGGTGATGGTCCGTTGTACGACGCCGCGCCCTGTGTAGGGCATCGAGCACTCCTCGACGATCTTGTAGGAGCCGTCCTTGGCGGCCAGGTCGTTTGCATCGCCGTCGTGATCGTCGGACGTGGCGACGGCGCCGCCTTCGGCACTCATGCTCTTAAATCTGGCGGCGATGGGCAGTGCCGAGCCGGGGCGGCAGGGACTCGCGGCATCAGTGTTCAACACGGCGCTCCAGATGGGTGGGGCTGTCGGTCTCGCCGTTGTGACCGTCGTAGTCGCCGCCACCGGCAGCACGAGCCAGGCCCCAACGACCGCCATTGTCATCACATCGGCCATCGGACTGATCGGCGCCGTCTTGCTGTGCACATCCCGATCCCTCGACGGTCTACGAGCAATCCAGCGCAGCGGAGCAAATCCGCCCGCCCCCTGACGACACGAAGCGAAGCGAAGCGAGAAAGCCGACACCAAGCGAAGTGCTCACAACTGTGGCTGCCTCGTTGCGAGGAACCCCGTGTAGCGGAGAACCTCCGCCTATCAAGGTAGTCGGGATCGCGTGGCAGTTTCTGCCAAGCAGGCGTACCATCGGCTCCGTGACGGCGCGCGAACTCGAGCCACGAGAGGGTGCACGCCTTCGCGCATCTGAACGATGCTGTGCACTGTTCAGCGCCCGGGGCACCACGGACCTGACGATCGCGGAGATCGTGAGCGAGATCGGGATCTCGCAGCGAACGTTCCATCGGTACTTCCCGATCAAAGCGGAGTCCGTCGGTCCCGTGTTCGACTGGTCGATTCGACGCTCCAATGCGGTGATCGTCGAAGCCGATCCGAACCTCGCCTTGACAGAGGTGCTGCGTCGAGCGTTCCGGGCGAGCTTGCTCGGTGAGTCGGCTGAGCGGACCCGACAGCTGTTCCCCCTCGTGTTCCGTGACTCGGAGATGTGGTCGGTGTTCATACGCAAGGTGCATGACGGCGAGCTGTCGGTCGCGCCCCTGTTGGCGCCCCGGCTCGGGTTGGCGGCGGACTCAATTGCCGCCCGCGCCGCTGCCGCAGCCGTGACGAGTTCGATTCGCATCGCCCTCGAGCACATGGTCACAGCGGACGCTGATCCCGAGACCGCCTACGTGCAGACCCTCGCGCAGTTCACGTCAGGAGCTCTCGTAGCCGCCCAAGCGGCATCCCAGCGGATGAGTGGCACACCTCCGCACACGAACCCGACGGGGAGGTACGAACCGAATGCCCTGATCGAACAGCACTGACGCATCGGCGAATCGCACCCCCCGCGATCGCAGGGCAACCAGGCGACCGTGACAACACCATCCCAAGCCAAGACCAGCGCAGGGCTGATCTGTGAATTAATGAGGACGCGCACCATGAAAGCAGCACGACTGCACGAAGCAGGGTCGGATTTCGTCATCGAGGACGTTCCTACTCCGGAACCTGGGCCCGGGGAGGTGCTGATCCGGATCGGTGGGGCGGGGGCGTGCCACTCTGACCTGCACGTCAAGTCCGGCGACATTCCGGGGGTGGCGTTCCCGCACACTCTGGGCCACGAGAATGCAGGCTGGATCGAGTCCTTCGGCCCCGGTGCAGAAGACAACGGGTTCGAAGTCGGCGACGCGGTTGTCGTGTTCGGCGGCTGGGGCTGTGGCCACTGCCGTTTTTGCCTCGGAGGCAAGGAACAGCTTTGCAACACGTTCCTGTGGGGCGGAATGGGACCGGAGGGCGGGTACGCGGAGTACATGGTCGTGCCGTCCGTGCGTCACCTGCTCCAGGCTGGCGCACTTCACCCCGCAGAAGCGGCCGCTCTCACCGACGCCGCCCTCACGCCCTACTCGGCGGTCAAGAAAGCGCTGCCCCATCTCGTGCCTGGCACCAGCGCGGTCCTGATCGGCGCCGGAGGACTCGGACAGTACGGGGTCCAGTTCTTGAAGCTGCTCTCCCCAGCGAAGGTGATCGTCGTCGACACCGATGAGAAGAAGCGCGAGACCGCGAGCGAGCTTGGCGCCGACGTCACCGTTGACCCCCGAGATGCTGATGCCGCGGAGCAGATCCGCGCTGCTGCCGGCGAGGACGGGGTAGCGGCTGTTCTCGACTTCGTGGGGATCGACGCGACCATGGCCCTCGGTGCCGAAGCGGTGGACCGCCTCGGCATCTTCGTGCTCGTCGGACTCGCGGGCGGCAGCTTCCCGTACTCGTTCTTCAGCTTCGCCGCCGAGGCCGTGATGACGACGAGCAACTGGGGTACCCGGAACGAGCTCGAAGAGGTGCTCGCCCTCGCCCACTCCGGACGCCTGGTGTCGGCAATCGAACAGCACCCGCTCTCGGCCATCAATGAGGTGTTCGAGCGCCTCGCCACGGGTCAGGTCCCCGGACGGGCAGTACTCGTGCCGGGGGCACCGTCTTCGGACGACTGAGTGACCCAGCGGCTGGATGAACTGGCCAGGGGGAGGGAGGTTCGGCACATGCCGCACCTCCCTCCTTGCTGATCCAGCACCTCTCGCCGTCCGATGAGCACCACCCCCAGACGTCTCATCGGACGACGCCCTGGCGTCGTGCGGCGTCGTCGAGGGAGACCAGCTCGCCGTCCTGGACCTGCTGCTTGGCCTGGTCGAGCCCCGCCCTGGAGGTAGGCCGCTCGGCGGGTGCGCCCCCGACTTCTTGAGATTGATGTTGCCTCGTCTGATATCAGCGAACTGAACACCCGCCTTGGAGGCTCGCCGTATGTACATGAAGGCTCGCAACACGACCAGGTCCTTGGACTCGACCCCTCAGTGCTGCGCGCCGCCCGGGAGGAGGCGGGCCTGACCCAGCATGAGTTGGCGCGTCTCGTTGGTGTCGCCGGTGGGGAGCGCATCTCTCGTTGGGAGCTGGGCGCGTCGGTTCCTCGGCCTGATTTTCTTGGTCAAGCTTGCTGGAGCGCTCGACATCCCGACCCTTCGTCTCATTCACATAGATGGTGAGGTTCCTGATCTCAGGGCACTTCGTTTGAAAGCGGGGCTGACGGTGCCCGAGCTGGCTGCGGCCGTCAACGTGGCTGTGCCGACCTACTACGCCTGGGAGCAAGGCCGTTGGACCCGACTCCCAGCAGCCACGCAGCTTGAGAGTCTCGCGCGTGGGTTAGCGGACGCAGTTGACGTCGTCGCCGCGGCCTTCCAGGAAGCCCGACAGCAGCGCCTGCGGAGCCGGCAGGTCTAGCGCCGCAGACAAGCGGGTGGCTCCGAGTTTGTCCGTAATCCACCAGGGGAAATTCGTACCGAAAAGTCCGCATGATCTGTGGTCCCATGGACCTGGACGTTCGGTGCGTGCAAGCGCTCAATCCCATCGGAGCATCTGCTCGCTGGTGGCGATGGAGTCGATTCCGGGTCAGGCTGGTGGCCTGTCGGGATCACTGATTCTCCTCGAGTCGCACCGTCCAATTGATCACGGTTGCTGCCCGCCAGCGCAGGTGCTTGCCGACACGGAAGCCGGCCGGGCCGTAACCTGTTGTCCGCCAGGAGTGCATGGTCTGCTTGGTCACGCCCAGGTGGGAAGCGGCATCGTCGATGTCCCATAGCTCTTGGGCCTCGACCAGCCTGGGTGCCCGGCTTGCGCGGTCTCCGCGACGCCGCGGCCCAAAGATTCCCGGTTCCACAGCCGGCACGTTCGAGTTCGTTGCCATCATCAAGCCCCTCCTTGCGGCGTTGACGGAGATTCGGTCAACAGTCACCTACGTCCGACGGAGGCACCGGAGCGATCACGCAGATGCAAGTGATGTGGCAGTGAGCTGACTCGGGAGTCGCGGTGGTGGTCGCCGAACGGTGCGATGCCACGCTCGTGGCTCGGGCAACGGACCGAGTTCGGGACCGCTGTGGCGACCTTCCCTGACGGAGCCGGGCGAACCGTGCACCAAGGGGTGGCGCGTCTGAGACTTGTACCGGATTTGTAACAGACGAGCGGCTACCAACAGCAAACGCCGCCGAGCGACAAAAGGGTCGCTCGGCGGCGTTTCTGCAGGTCAGCGGCCGTTCTTTGCGGTCGTTCGGCGTTGCTGAACGACCGCAGCCGGAGGCCCGGTCAGATGTCGTAGTGCTGACTGACTGACCCATGCTGACCTGCGCAAAGGTCGACGTCGTTCCTCCACTTGTATCACCTGTGCAACGCAAGCGGCTCCGACGCTGGGCTCGTCGTGGTAGTCGACGTCGACTGACGGTTGCTGTCCTCGGTGGTCGTTCGGGGGAGCGGGCCCCGGGCCGGGTGGAAGCGCCCAGTGATTGAGCGGACGTGACCACCACTCCTTCCGAACTATTCGGACGGCGCTCGGTGGACGTGCACGGACGGCAGTGAGCCGAAGCGCTCGCCGTAGGAGCAGGCGAGCCGGCATGCGGTGGCAGTTCGTCGCGTTCCGGGGTGGCTGTCGCACAACGACATCCGCCGGTTGGTTGATAGGGCCCGCAGACCCCTCAGAACTCGACGAGCGACGGTAGACCGCGAGTCAGTGGTGATGTTTCGAGCCGCCGTCGATCACGCCAGACCGCTCCTGGACAGGATTCCGGCAGCGTGACTATCACTTCTTCGTATCACCCTGGCTGCCGACCTGACTCCACCAACGGCATCGAGTCGCTCAACGCCAGGTTCCGTGCAGCGACTCGGCGCCGAGGGCACTTCCCCGACGAGCAGCCAGCGTTGAAGGTGCCCTATCTGGCGACCAAACGACGTGAGAGAATCGGCGCAATCCCGCGCTGGCCAGATCAACGGCTGGAAGAGCATCCTGAACACTCTGTCCATGACCTAACGGCGACCGGCCTGGGTCTGAGTTAGCCAGGATGGCCGACACAGCATGTCTGACACACCCGCTGCTCGCCATGTCCGACGGCGTCACCGCAATCGATGCTCGTGCGGCACGGCGCTCGGCGACACCTTCGTCTGTGCAGAAGCCCGATCGTGACGCCTTGCGGCAGACCAGACCGATGAGGCCGCCACGACCGTCAACGACCGCCAGCCTGCGATCGGCACACCCGTCCATGCTCGCGGCGACCAGCTCTGCAGGAATGTCTGCCTCGATCGTTCGCGAGCCGAGCGAGCCGATGGTGACGGCGAGGCGATGGTCGAGGGTGTGCTCATCGAGGTCCGCTCGCGTCACCGCCGAGAGCAGGATGCCATCAGCGTCGACGACCAGTGCCATGTGGACCTTGTCGCTGGCGTCGAAGTACGAACGCACCTCACCGACCGTCGCGCCGGAAGGAAGGTGTCGGGGTGGAGGACGGCGAGGTCGACAGCGGTCGCTGGTCACGGGGTGGCGGGAGAGCCGCGATTCACGTGGGCTCTGCTCCGAGTCCGATGGCGAGCATCCATACAACAGCTTGAAGGCAGCGACGCGTGACGCGCTGTCCTCTGAGTTGACGCTGTAGAACCAGGTGACATTCGGAGCGCGGTCGGCCTCCTCCGTGGACCCGGCTACCCTTTCGTGCCTACAGTCGTACTACACGATGTGTTGCATGTCACCTAAGTGATGTGCGCCGACCCTCACTGATCGAGTGGAGTACTTCACATCGCCCCGGCTGGCTCCGTCGCTCCCCTGCGCTGACCCGCTACAGGCCGAGGTCCTTCGCGATGATCGTCTTCATGACCTCGCTGGTGCCGCCGTAGATGCGGGTCACTCGAGAGTCCGCGTACAAGCGGGCAATCGGGTACTCGGTGATGTAGCCGTAGCCGCCGTGGAGTTGCAGGCACTTGTCGATGACGCGGCCCGCGACCTCGGTGCAGAAGAGCTTTGCGCGCGCTGCGTTGGCGATCGAGAGGGTCCCGAGATCGAGGGCTGTCAGGGCGGCATCGGCCATCAAGCGCGCAGCGGTCGCCTCCGCCGAGCACTCAGCCAGGACAAATTTGGTGTTCTGGAAAGAAGCCACGGACTGCCCGAAGACCGTACGCGCCTGTGTGTATTGCGTCGCGAAGTCGATGGCAGCCTCGGCGGTGGCTGCGCCGCCGAGGGCGATGGTGAGACGCTCCTGGGGAAGGTTGTTGCCCAGGTAGTAGAACCCCCGGCCCTCGTCGCCGAGCCGGTCGCCGACCGGAACCTTGACGTCGGCGAAGAACAACTCAGCGGTGTCGGAGGCCTTCTGGCCAATCTTGGGCAGCTTCTTGCCCACGGCGAATCCATCAGCGTTGGTGTCGACACAGAGGATGGTCAGGCCGGCGCGGCGATCGCTCGGGTCGGCCGCACTGGTGCGGCAGACGACGAGCACGACGTCGGCTTGGGCGCCGCCGGTGATGAACGTCTTTGATCCGTTGAGAACGTAGTGAGTGCCGTCGGCTGAAAGCGTTGCCTTGGTGGCGATGTTGGCGAGGTCTGATCCGGTGCCGGGCTCCGTCATCGCGATCGCGAACATCGTGTCTCCGGTGGCGAATCCCGGGAGCCAGCGCTGCTTCTGCTCGTCTGTCGCGAGGTCCATCAGGTAGGGCAGGATCAGGTTGGTGTGGACCGAGTACCCGCCGAAGGTCACGCCTGCGGCGGCTGCCTCCTCGATGACGATGGCGTTGTACTTGAAGCTCGTTTCGCCGCCTCCGCCGTACTGCTCGGGAACCTGCATGCCGAGGACTCCGAGTTCGCCGAGACGGTTGTAGAAGTCGCGGGGGACGTGGCCCTGCTGCTCCCAGTTGTCGTGGTGAGGAACCACTTCCTTGGCGATGAAGTCACTGATCATGGCGCGAAAGGAGTCGTGGTCCTCGTCGTAGATCTTGGTCCGCATGGATAGCTCCTCATCCTCGAGAGATGGATGACAGATGACGAGAACTGTCATTCGTAATCCGAACCGTACAGTGTGTGGTCGGCCAAGGACTAGCCCCGCGCCCTGATGTTTCGCCCGCGTATCGGTTCTGGTTGATCCGACTCTTGTGTGACAGATTACAGAAGATGTAATCTATCTATCCACACGAGACTCGCGGCGAACAGCTCGCGGGCCGAACTCGGAGGAACCCGATGACGCTGATCTGCACCGAGGCCGTGACTGACGTGCCGGCCGACCTTCCGCTGGGGCGCAACCTCGGGCGCACCGTCAACTACGAGCCGGCCGTCGCTCGCTTTGGTCGCGGTCCGGTCAACCACCTCACGGATCACTTCAACGTCGGGGATGAGCTCGGCTACCGGGCGTTCTCTGCCATGAAGCGCGAGAAGCTGGGACGCGACGCCTGGATGCAGGCCGTTGCCAAAGGGGTCGACGCGGTGGACGCGGCGCCTCCAGAACTCGTCGACTTGTTCCGTCACGTCGACACCGTCCCAAGCTGGGTCGACTGGAACCAGCTTCGACGAGGCAGCACCGCCTACTGGCGCCCGGGCAAGCTCGTGGTCATGGCTCTCGCCTACGGGGCCATCGGTGCGGGATTCCGGACGTACGGCGGCTCAAGAGAACTCGTCCTCAGCCGCCGCCTCATCGACCGCGACCAGGTCGGGCGTCGCCTCATCGAAACGTTGCGCTGGGCCGCCAACGCATCGAAGCCCGACGGCATGAGGCGCAATGGCGACGGCTTCCGCATGACCATGGAGGTACGCCACATCCACGCTGCCGTCCGCTACCACTGCAGCCGCGACGCGAACTGGGACTGGGACGACTGGGGCATCTCCGTCGACAACGGATCAGCGATCTACACGATGGGCACGCTCTTCAGCGAGTCGGTCATCAAGGCACTGCAGAAGGTCGGCATCAAGTACTCCGCGCAAGAGATCGACGACATCGTCGCGCTCTGGCGATACATCGGTCACGTCATGGGGATCCCCGAAGACATCAACTTCACGAGCTGGGACGACCTCCGTCGCAAGTCCGACATCATTCGCATGGTCGAGCACCCCGCCGACGACGGTTGCCGAACCCTCATGAAGTCCCTGTCGGACTACATGTGCGAGGAGACCATCGAAGGCTATGAGGTTCTTCCCCCGTTTCTGGACAAGCGGTTGACCCCCGATCAGAAGCGGCAGCTGACCTACGGCCTCATGCGCGGTTGGGCGGGTGACGACATCTGCGAGCAGCTCGCCATTCCCAACAACCGTCTACGGGTCGCCGTGCCCGTCATGAAGCCGATCGTCGGCACCTACGACTGGATCAACCGCCGCCGCCCTGGCTACGACGCCGAACGTGCCGCCCTGAAAGCGCTTGATGAGTTCGGTGTCGCGATCCAACTCAACGACGGCGACACCGAGGTTGCTCCCGCGGAGGACGTCGTCGCGCGCCTCGCTGCCAACTCCACTTCTTCTGCTGCCATGCGAAAGAAGGGGCAATGAGCCGCCGAGCGCGGCCCTCCCTGACCTCACCCCATCGCGTACCGGCGAGTAGAACCACACAGGAAGCTCAAAGCCAATGACGACCTCCACCGCTCCCGCGACAACGCGCCCCATCGGCCGGCCGCTGATGGACCCTCCAGCGCCGGACCTGAGCGCGCAGGAGCTCCCCTCGGTGACCGTCACCCGACTTCGGGAGACCTTCGCCACCGGGCGGACGCGCAGCCTCGCATGGCGTGAGCGCCAGCTCCAACAGCTGCTGACGATGCTGGAGACGGAGGAAGCCGCGATCGCCAAGGCGCTGGGGGAGGACCTCGACAGGTTCCCCGGCGCGGCGTGGTCCGCGGACATTGCAACGACGCGGATCGAGGTCCGTGATGCGCTCAAGAACTTCCGCAAGTGGGCCAGGAGAGAGCGCCATCTCCTTCCGTTCTCGACCTGGCCGAGCCGGGGCTTCATTGAGCGTGAGCCGCTGGGGACCGTTCTGGTCATCGGTGCCTGGAACTTCCCCTTCTACCTCACCCTCGGTCCGCTCGTCGGCGCACTCGCTGCCGGCAATGCCGTGGTCGTCAAGCCGTCAGAGTTGGCGCCAGCCTCTTCGCGGACGATCAAGGATCTCGTCGAGAAGTACCTCGACACCGACGCGGTCGCAGTGGTGGAAGGGGGAGTGGAGGTCACGCAGGCCCTTCTTGCCCAGGGCTTCGATCACTGCCTGTTCACCGGCTCGCCCCAAACGGGGAAGAAGATCATGGAAGCCGCGTCGGCGACCCTCACACCGGTGACTCTCGAACTGGGAGGCAAGTCGCCCGCCATCGTGACCGCCGATGCGGACCTCGACGTCGCTGCTCGACGGATCGTCTGGTCCAAGCTCGCCAACTCGGGGCAGACCTGTATCACCACCGACTACGTCATCGTCGATCGTGCCGTCCAAAAGCCGTTCCTCGAGAAGCTGCTCGCGACGGTGACTGCCTTCACCGAGGAGCGCCCCGACGGACAGCCGGTCATCAACCGGCGCCAGTACGACCGCTTGCTCGCTCTCATCCAGGCAGATCATGGCGGTCAGGTCATTGCAGGCGGGACCGTCGACGATGAGCGATGCCTCATCGACTTCACTGTCATCCTCGACCCGTCGCCCGACTCTGCTGTGCTGGCAGAGGAGATCTTCGGACCCATCCTTCCCATCGTCACCGTCGAATCGCTGGACGGCGCGATCGCCCACGTCGGTCGCGGTCCCAAGCCGCTTGCTGCCTACCTGTTCAGTGGCAATCGAAATGACCATGCCCGCGTGGTACGGGACGTGAGCGCCGGCGGCATCGTCATCAATCATGCGCTGCTGCACTGCCTGTCCCCGCAGCTCCCGTTCGGCGGCGTCGGCAACAGTGGCATGGGGTCGTACCACGGCAAGTGGGGGTTCGACACCTTCTCCCACCTGAAGTCGGTCGTTCGTACCTGGACGCGCCCGGACATCCCCTTGCTCTACCCGCCCCACACTGAGGCGAAGGCGCGCATCATTCGGAAGGTTCTCTGACAAGCCCCACGGCCGAGCCAACCTGGTACGTCGCACGTCGGCGTCAGCCACTCGAGAGTTGGAAGCAAGGCCCCGCTGGTTCATACCGGCGGGGCCCTGTGGCTTTGGTGGAGACGGTCTCGATCAGGGTTGGAGGACGACTTTTCCGCGGACGTCCCCGTCCAGCACCGTCTGGAAGGCACGGACTGCATTCGTCAGTGGTTCGACGCTGTGAACATGCGGCTTGATGCCCTTGACGTCGCAGAAGGAGACCAACCGGCGAAGGTCGGCAAGTGAGCCCATGGCTGTGCCGACGATCTTCAGGCGATTGGCGAAAATGCGCCCCAGCTCAGTCTGTGCCATGTAGCCGGACGTCGCGCCCGCGACCACGACGGTGCCTTCGGGGCGCAAGGCCTTCAGGGAGTGCTCCCACGTGGCGGCGCCAACGGACTCCATGACCGCGTCGACCCGGGCAGGGAGCCGCTGGCCCGGTTCGAAGGCTGATTGCGCGCCGAGGGCCAGCGCATGGCTGCGCTTGTCCTCGCTTCGGCCGGTGGCCCACATCCTGAATCCCGCCGCATTCCCCAGGGCGAGGAGGGCAGTGGAAAGGCCGCCGCTTGCGCCTTGGACCAGAACCGTGTCGCCGGGCGAGAGGGACGCCTGTCGAAACAGCATGTTGTAGGCCGTCAGCCATGCTGTGGGCAAGCATGCTGCCTCCGCGAAGGAAAGGCTGGCAGGCTTCGGGACCAGATTCGCGGCAGGCACCGCGAGGAACTGCGCGAACGTTCCCTGGTGGCGCTCGGACAGCACCGACGGCCGCCCCGGCGCTGCGGAGTCGACCGGGTCCGTCACGACGGCGTGGACGATCACCTCGCGCCCGTTCGCATCGATCCCTGCCGCGTCGCAGCCGAGCACCATCGGAAGCTTCCCGGCGTCGAGACCCACGCCGCGCAGTGACCAGATGTCGTGGTGATTGATCGAGGCCGCCTTCACCTCGATCACCGTCCAGCCAGGCGGTGTGGCAGGGTCTGGGCGATCGGCGACGCGGAGGGCGCTGACGGGATGCTGGGGATCAAACACTTCGACGAATGCAGCCAACATGGAAGTTCCTTGAGGATCGATCGTTAGCGCAGCTGGTCGCGAAGGTCGCGCTTGAGGACCTTGCCGGCCGCGGAGACGGGGATCTGGTCGACCACGACGACTTCACGGATCCGCTTGTAGGGCAGGAGTTGTGCATTGACGTGTGCGGTGACTTTGTCCACGTCGATGTGCCCTGCGGGGACGACGAACGCCACCGGGAACTCGCCGACGGAGGCATTCGGGCGTCCGACGACGGCGGCCGCCCGAACAGAGGGATGGGCAATGAGAAGCTCTTCGATCTCGCGGGGATACACGTTGTAGCCCTTGTAGATGAGCATGTCCTTCAGGCGGTCCACGATCATGAGGTATCCGTCGCTGTCGAACTTGCCCATGTCGCCCGTGCGGAGCCACCCGTCCACCAGGCTCTCGGCGTTCTCCTCCGGTCGGTTCCGGTAACCCACCATGACCTGGGGGCCTCGCACCTGTACTTCGCCAGCCTCGCCCTGCCCGCACTCTCGACCGGTGGACGGGTCCATGAGGCGAACTTCGGTGTCGAAGACCGGGACGCCGACGGTGCCGAGCTTCTGCGTCGAAGAACGGGCGGTCGGATTCGAGGCCACGCCCATCGTGGCCTCGGTCAATCCGTATCCCTCGCAGACCACAACGCCGGGCAGGCGCTCGCTCAACAGTCGAATGTGTTCATGAGGCAACGGGCCCCCGCCCGAGCTCAGGGCGCGGACTGATCCGAGGTCCCTCTTGCCGATGTCGGGTTCCGCGAGCAGCGCGGCAAACATCGCCGGCGCGCCACTCATCGACGTCACCCGCCAGCGTTCTGCGTCGGCAAGGTAGGTCGCGGGGTCGAATCGGTCGTGCAGGATCACGGTGACCCCGGCGACCAACGGAACGGTGAGCGACCCGATGCAGCCCATCGCGTGGAACCAGGGCGTGAGATTGATGAGAACTCCGTTGCCCAGTCGAACTGGCCAATCCGTTTCGGACCCGACCTGGTCGACGGTGACGACGTCGGACTCGCCGGTAGCAGGAACCGCCCCGTGATTCCAGGCGACGTACTGCAGCACGTTGCAGACCACGTTGCGGTGTGTCAGCTCGACGCCCTTCGACAGCCCGGTCGTTCCGCCCGTGTATGAGATGTGGGCGAGGTCTCGCCGTACGTCGATGTCGACCGCAGGCGGTTCACTGGCTGGCGAGTCGGACGGTGCGCAGGAGTCGAATGCCACCTGACCAGGGCCTGGCTCGCCACCCACCATGACCACGAGTCGAACTGCTTCGCCAACCTCAGGTTCGCCGAGGACCGACTCGACAGGAGTGATGGCGCCCGCGTGGGTGACCACGGCAACGGTGCCAGCGTCAGAAAGCTGTTTGGAGAGGGGGGCCTTCGGCAGCAACGGATTCGCAGGGCAGAACGTGGCGCCCGCGAGCATGACGCCGTAGTAGGCGATCGCGTACTCCAGGCAGTTCGGCAGGTGCAGGGTGACGGTCTGTCCGCTGCCCACGCCGTGGTCAGCCAGTGCCCGCGCGAAAGCGCAGGAGCGCTGCCACAAGCTCGAGTAGGTGAGGACATCGGTTCCGTGACGGATCGCAATGCGCTCACCGAACCGTTGCGACGCGCCGCGCAGGAGTTCGCCCACCGGAACCTCTGGATAGTCCAAGGATCGCGGCAGGCCCGTGGGCCAACCCTTGACTGTTCCGGAGTTCATGACAGAGATCCAATCGATCGGACGGTTGGCGAGGCGGAGGGATATGCGGCGCCCACGGTGGAACCTTTCGCGTACAGGAAGTGACATACGACAATACCTGTGAAATGTCACCCATGTAAACCCTGGGCGCGGCTCTGCGGTCGAGGGTTCGCCAGGGCGATAGGCTCGCCGGGAGCGCAATGCTGCGACGAGGTGGCGGCGATGTTCGGAGGAGGGGCGATGGCGAAGGCGGGGCGAGCGCGACCCGAGGTCGACACGCGCGCCCGCATCATGGCGGCCGCGGCAGAGTTGCTCCCGCGGTTCACCATTGCGAAGTTGACGATGGAAGATGTCGCTCGAGCGACTGGCATCTCACGACAGACCGTCTACAAGCACTTCCGCAGCAAGGACGACCTGGTCGCCGAGCTCATTGCCATGGAGCTTCGGGCCAACCATGCGCCACGGATGCGGGACCTCGCGCGCTTGAAGCCGAGCCATCAGAAGTTCGTCGATCTGTTCATGGCGCAACTTGACGTCGGGAGGCAATTTCCCCTCATTGATCCGGTTCTCGACCCTCTCATTGCTCCACGGATGGCAGAACTGATCTTCGGCGTCCCCGTCGTTCTCGAGGCTCTCGAGGAGATCTGGCTTCCGATCTTCGGGAAGTACGCGGATGCTGGTGTGATCAAGCCAGGCGTCGACCATCGCCAGCTCGTGCGGTGGATCACCTACCAGCAGTTCTGGCTCATCACGCATCCCGAGGTGCTTGCAAAGGACGACGCCGAACTCGAGGTGTACGTCAAGCAGTTCATTGTCGGTGGCATCGTCGCGACCTGAGGCCGCCGGATCCATCGCAGTGGCGGCGCGCGTCGCTGAACAATCCGTGTTCGGCCGTTCTCTCGCCAGCTCGCGCGTGCCATACTGTGCTTGACATGGACGTGCGACAGAGGTTGTCATTCGTCCTGGATAGATGCGGACGCCAGGTGGGGCAATGAGCAGCAGCAGTGCGACGAGAGAGCGCATCCTGGCGGTTGCGCCCGAGGTCCTCCGACGGTTCACCCTGGCGAAGTTCGGCATGGAAGATGTCGCGCGAGGTGCGGGCATCGCCCGTCAGACCGTCTACAAGCACTTCTCCAGCCGGGACGACCTGCTCATCGCGATGTACGTGCGGGAGATGCTGGAGAACCAGGCACCCAAGATGGCGGCAGTCATCCGCAGCAAGCCTTCTGCTGAGAACCTGCTGGAGATCTTCATGACGGAGCTCGAACTGGCGCGAGGGTACCCGTGGTTCGATGACCCCCGGGAGCCCGGCATGGGGCCCCGGCTTGCCGAGATGATCTTTCACTCGACCAGCATGATGGCGACGCGCGAACAGATCTGGTTCCCGGTCCTCGAACGGTACGACTCACACGGGATTCTGCGTCCTGGCCTCGACTTCGGCGCAGCGGTCAGGTGGCTCACCTACCAGAAGTTCTGGCTTCTGTTTCACCCTGACGTCCTCTGCGCTGACGACGAGGAGCGCCGCACGTACGTCAGGGACTTCATCGTCGCGGCTCTCGTCGTGGCCTGACGCGAGCTCGACCTGAGTCGGCGCGCTATCCCCACTACCGCACCGCTCCGGAGGCTCGCAAGGCTGCAATTGCCTCGGCATCGAATCCAGTCTCGCCGAGGAGTTCATCGGTGTGATCGCCCGGATAGGGGGCCGGACGCTGGATGCGTCCGGGGGTTGCGCCGAATCGCGGTGCGGGTGCCGGCTGGACGACCCCCGCGTGCTCGATGAACGTCTCCCTCGCGACGAGGTGGGGGTGGCTGGCGGCTTCGTCCCAGTCGAGGACGGGCGTGAGACACGCATCTGATGAGCCCGCCATGGTGACCCACTCATCGCGGCCCCTGGTCAGGAAGAGGCGGGTCCAGCGCTCCTTGGCGGCCGGCCACTCGTCAGCGTCCATCCGGTCCGGGTCGTCTGGCTGTTCCTGGTATCCGGTGAGGCGAACGAGTTCAGCGTAGAACTGCGGCTCGATGGCACCGATCGCGACGTACTTGCCATCGGCACATTCGTAGACCTCGTAGAACGGAGCGCCTGTGTCGAGCAGGTTTTCGCCACGACCCCCGGTCCAGATGCCTCGGCTGCGCAGTCCGTGGATTGCGGTGGTCAACACGCTGGCGCCGTCGACCATCGCCGCGTCGACCACCTGACCCCGGCCCGACATGCGCGCCTCCAGGACGGCCGCGACCACACCGAAGGCGAGCATGAGTCCGCCGCCGCCGAAGTCGCCCACCAGGTTCATGGGCGGCACCGGGCGTTCGCCAGCACGCCCCACCGCGTGCAGCGCTCCGGTCAGCGCAATGTAGTTCACGTCGTGGCCGGCGAACTGCGACATCGGGCCCGTCTGCCCCCACCCGGTCATGCGCCCATAGACCAAACGCGGATTGCGTCCCAGACAGTCGGCGGGGCCGAGGCCCAGTCGTTCCGTGACGCCAGGTCGAAAGCCCTCGATGAGGACGTCGGCGTTCTCGATCAGGCTGAGCGTCACGTCCCGCCCTGCGCTGGACTTCAGATCGACGGCGATCGATCGACGACCGCGATTGAGCATGTCCGGATGTGGGCCGTCAGGGCGTTCTGTGGGTACGGCCCCGGCTCGATCGACCCTGATCACAGTTGCGCCCATGTCAGCGAGCATCATTGCCGCGAACGGACCGGGACCGATCCCGGCAAGTTCGACGACAAGCACCGAGGTGAGTGGTCCCGATGGGCTGACGACGGGTTCCTCGGGGGGCAATGACATCACGACTTCATATCCTTCAAGGTTCGAGTCGACAGATTCTCTGTGCTAGCGGGCGGTCCAGACCGGCGAGCGCTTCTCGGCGAACGCTCGCGGACCTTCCTTGGCATCGTCCGACTCGCGTACGCAGGCACGTTCTTCTGTCGAGATCTCCCACAGTCGCTCCTCACTGACCACGACGCCGTCGACGATCTGCTGCGCAACACGCTTGCTGGCCTGGACGGCCAGTGGCGCGTTCTCGGCAATGCTGTTCGCCAGTGCAATCGCAGTCGCGAGCACCTCGTCGGCGGCCACGACACGGTTCACCAGGCCGAGTTCCAAGGCGCGCTCGGCATCGATGGGTGCGCCGGTGAACATCAGTTCGTAGGCGATCTTGCGCGGGATCTGGAGCGGCAGTCTAAAGACCCCTCCGGCTCCGGCGATGATGCCGCGCTTGACCTCTGGAAGTCCGAAGATGGCACCAGTCGAAGCCACGGCGAGGTCGCTCGCAAGCACCAGCTCGGTTCCCCCGCCAAGTGCGGCGCCGTTGACGGCAGCGATGGTGGGCTTGGAGATGTGGTGGCTCGTGTACCCGGCAAAGCCCCACTGAGCACGCTTTCCGGTGCTCGGCAGGAGGTTCTCGCCGCGCGCGATCGCCTTGAGGTCCGCGCCGGCACAGAACGACTTGTCGCCCGTCCCTGTCAGGATCACCGCCCTGACGCTCGGGTCGGCTTCCACGGCTTCGATCGCATCGCCCAGCGCTTCGGTCACGGCGAGGTCGATGGCGTTTCGTGCGTCGGGACGGTTGATGGTCAGCACGAGAACGTGATTGTGCTGCTCCACGATCAGGGGCGTGCTGTCGACGGCTGCTAGGGGCGCTTCGGTCACGTTGACTCCGGGATATCTCATGGGGGCGCTCGACGGGCGCTCAAGGGGGCGTCGGCCAACTCCGACCCGACCGTTGTTGACAGATAACGTAGATTGTCACCTGTCGTTCGTCAAGGAAGGGTGGCCCGAGACCACCACTCGAGAGGGCTATGCGCCAGACGACAAAATATGTAATCTGTCGCCCGATGGATTCACTTCGAGCAGAGTTCTCCCGAGGCACAGAAGAACTTTGCTCCCCACGCCTAGGAGAACTTCGATGATTGACGCGGTGATCGTGGAGGCCGTCAGGTCGCCCATGACAAGGGGCAAGGTCGGCGGCGCGTTGTCGAACCTTCACCCCGTGGAGCTGCTGGCCCAGACCGTCAAGGGGCTTCTTGCTCGAGTCGACATTGACCCGGGCGATGTCGACGACGTCATTGTCGGGTGCGTCAGCCAGGTCGGTGAGCAGGCCGGGAACGTCGGTCGGATGGCCTGGCTGGCGGCAGGTCTGCCGGTGCACGTGCCGGCGACCACGGTCGAACGGAAGTGCGGCTCCAGCCAGCAAGCGGCTCACTTCGCGGCACAGGGGATCGCCGCGGGGGCTTACGACATCGCCGTCGTTGCCGGCGTCGAGTCCATGAGCCGGATTCCCATGGGCGCGAGCACGATCGGAATGGACCCCTACGGCCCTTCCGTGGCTGCCCGATTCGCGCCCGGCCTCATCCCGCAGGGGATCTCGGCGGAACTGATCGCCGCGCGGTGGAAGATCTCACGGGACCAGCAGGACTCCTACGCGGTGAACTCTCATGCGCGCGCCGCGGCTCGTCAGGCCGCCGGAGGGTTCGATCACGAGATCGTGCCGATCGTGGTTCACGACGAGGACGGGAACTCCGTTGTCGTCAGCACCGACGAGACCATCAGGCCCTCGACCAGCGTGGAACGGCTGGCCGAGTTGAAGCCCGCGTTCGAGAACACCAGTTTCATGAAGCGGTTCCCGGAGATCCAGTGGTCAGTGACTGCCGGCAACTCCTCGCAGATCACTGATGGCGCCAGCGCCATGGTGGTCATGAGTGCCGCTCGAGCCCAGGCGCTGGGCCTCACGCCGCGCGCACGGTTCCACACCTTCGCGGTCGCGGCGGATGATCCGATCCTAATGCTGACAGGTCCCATTCCGGCGACCCACAAGCTGCTCAAGCGGGCTGGCCTGTCCATCGGGGACATTGACCACTACGAGATCAACGAGGCCTTCGCGCCCGTGCCCCTGGCTTGGCAGGCCGAGTTCGACGCAGACCCGGCCAGGCTGAACCCGGCCGGGGGTGCCATCGCACTCGGCCACCCGCTCGGCGGCTCCGGTGCGCGCCTGATGACGACCATGCTCCACGCACTCGAGGACAGTGGCGGTCGATTCGGCCTGCAGTCCATGTGCGAAGCCGGCGGCATGGCCAACGCCACCCTCATCGAGCGTCTCTGACCTGACCCGGGTCAAGCATCCCGAAAGGACCACCATGAAGCTCGAAAACAAGTCCGTCCTCGTCACGGGCGGCGCCTCCGGGCTCGGCCTCGCCACTGCCCGCAACCTCGCCAAGGCTGGCGCCACCGTCACCATCCTCGACCTCCCCACCTCGAACGGCGCCGAGGTCGCCGCACAGCTCGCCGGGAAGTTCGTCGGCGGCGACGTCCGTGAAGAGCAGTCAGTCAACGAGGCGCTCGACGTTGCCGAGCGGGCTGGAGGCCTCCGCGCCGTCGTCCACTGCGCAGGCTCGGGTCACACCCTTCGGATCCTCGACAAGGAGGGCAACCCAGCGCCCCTTGAGCACTTCGCCAACGTCATCAACCTCAACTTGATCGGTTCCTTCAACGTGCTTCGACTGGCGGCTGCCCGCATCGCGCGCACCGAGTCGGTCGACGGCGAACGGGGCGTCATCGTCATGACGGCCTCGGTTGCTGCGTTCGAAGGCCAGATCGGACAGATCCCCTACGCTTCCTCCAAGGCAGGAGTCGTCGGCATGACGCTCGTCGCTGCTCGGGACCTGGCGGGAAAGCAGATCCGGGTGTGCACCATCGCGCCCGGCATCTTCGAGACGCCCCTCCTGGGGCGCCTCTCGCAGGAGGTGCGCGATTCCCTTGGTGCCTCGGTCCCGCATCCGAAGCGGCTCGGCAGCCCGGACGAGTACGCCTCCCTGGCCGCTCACATCATTGACAACCCGATGCTCAACGGCGAGACCATCCGTCTCGACGGCGCGATCCGCATGGCTCCGCGGTGACCCATGGATGAGGTCGACTGGCAGCACCGAGACGGATACGCCAAGCTGGTCCTGAACCGGCCAGAACGCAAGAACGCCATTGACACGGCGACCTGGCACCGACTGCAGAAGACACTCGACGCCATCGCCGAGGACACGACTGTGAACGCGGTTGTCATCACCGGCGCCGGCGCCAACTTCTCTGCAGGCGCCGACATCTCGGGCGGATCGTCGAGCCATCGAACCCAGCTTGAGCGCATGGAATGGTTCAACAAGGTCATCCTGGCGCTCCACCGGCTCCCCATTCCCACCATCGCCCAGGTCGACGGCGTCGCCTTTGGTGTCGGTATGAATCTCGCCATCGGCTGCGACTTCGTCATCGCGAGCGACCGAGCGCGGTTCTCGGAGGTATTCGTCAAGCGGGCCTTGTCGGTTGACGGTGGCGGGAGCTGGATGCTCCCGCGGCTCGTCGGGGTTCGTCGAGCCAAGCTTCTCTGCCTGCTGGCCGACACCATCTCCGCAGACGAGGCCCTCGACATGGGACTGCTCACGAAGGTCGTGGACGCCGAAGAGCTCGACGCCGAGGTCGACAAGCTGGCAGCCCGGCTCGTGGCGAGCCCGCGGCTGGCCCTCGTGCAGACCAAGCGCCTGATCGATGAGGGACTCACGCTGACCCTTGAACAAGCGATGGAGAACGAGGCCCGCGCGCAGGCGCTCAACGTTGCCAGCGACGACTTCTCCGCAGCAATGGCCGCGTTCCGCGGTGGCCCGCGACTACCAGCTGAACCTGCAGAATCAGGAGACCGCAATGGCTGACCTCGAGTACGCCGTCGCCAACCACATCGCCACCATCCGGCTCAACAGGCCCGAGAAGAAGAACTCGTTCACCCTCGAGATGGTCGACCAATGGGCCGAGGCATTGCTTCGCGCAGAGGTCGATGACGACGTCCGTGTGGTTGTCCTGACCGGGAGCGGCGACTCCTTCTGCACGGGCGTGGACCTCGGCGTCCTCGATGACCGCGAACGCACCCCGCTGTCCGAGAAGAACCTTCTGGCTAAGCGCGTACATCACGTCGCCCATGCCGCAGAGGCGCTCTCCAAGCCCTACCTTGCCGCGATCAACGGGTTCGCCATCGGGGCCGGCATGGACATGGCCTTGATGGCCGACATTCGGTTCGCGGGCTCCTCGGCCCGCCTCTCGGAGGGATACATCCGAGCGGGCCTAGTGCCGGGAGATGGGGGCTGCTTCTATCTGCCGCGCATCACGGGCACCGCGAGCGCGCTGCGACTGCTGTGGACCGGTGAGTTCATCGACGCCCTCGGCGCACTCGAGCTCGGCATCGTGAGCGAGGTCTGTGCAGACAGCGAACTCGACCACCGGGTGTCGACATTTGCTCACACCCTTGCGTCCCAACCCCCCGTCGCCGTCCAGATGATCAAGCGCGCCGTCTATTCAGGCGCCCGCACCGACTTGCGCACAGCCCTCGATCTGATCAGCTCGCACTTCGCCGTCGTCACCTCCACAGCCGACGCGCAGGAGGCCATGGCCGCCTTCAAGGAACGCCGGCAGGGCACGTTCGTGGGGAAGTGAGTCCGATGACGAACCGAATCACTGAAGTTGATGACCGGGAGGCGCATGCCGATCTGCGTGAGGAGGCCCGCAGCCTGGTGGCCTCCTGGCAGATCGCGGGGCGCTACACGCCGCAAAGCGACAGCTGGCTGCGCGGTTTCGATCCCGAGTTCAGCAAAGAACTCGCCGATCGAAGGCTCATCGGGATCACCTGGCCCGTCGAAGTCGGCGGTCGTGGCCTCTCCAACACGGCCCGCCTCGCGGTGACCGAAGAGCTTCTCCGCGCCGGTGCCCCGGTCGCTGCCCATTGGGTTGGCGACAGACAGATCGGGCCCGCCATCGTCAGGCACGGGCATCCAGCGCTGAAGGACGAACTCCTGCCCGGCATCATCGCGGCCGACTACATCTTCTGCCTCGGAATGAGCGAGCCCGAGGCAGGATCCGACCTGGCGTCACTGACGACCAAAGCGACCAAGGTCGACGGTGGCTGGACCGTCAAGGGACGGAAGATCTGGACCAGCGGCGCGCACCACGCAACGCACATGTACCTGCTGGCGCGGACGGCGCGCGGCGAGAAGAAGCATGCCGGCCTCACCGAGTTCATCCTCGACATGGACACGCCCGGAGTGGACGTTTCGCCGATCGTGGATCTAGCCGGCGAACACCACTTCAACGAGGTGACCCTCGATGAGGTGTTCGTCCCCGACCGCCGGGTGCTCGGTGACGTTGGCGGCGGGTGGTCGCAAGTCGTCGGGCAGCTCTCGTTCGAACGCGGAGGGCCTGAACGGTTCCTGACCACCTACCCTCTCCTCGCCGAGATCATCAAGGTGACACCTTCCAGTTCAGTCGGCTTTCGAGAGGAGGTCGGCTCACTGGTGTCCCGCCTGGCCACACTTCGCGAACTTGCCTGGCAGGTCGCGCACGCAATGGACTCCGGAGCCGCTCCTGTGCAGGAGGCAGCAACGTTGAAGTACCTCGGCAACGCCTTCGAGCACGACGTCATCGAGGTTGCGCGCAGGGCCAGATCACGGGACGCCCTCAGCAGGCACTCGTCCCACAACGCATATCTGCAGGCGCTGCTGGCGTCACCCGGCTACAGCATTCGAGGTGGCGCTGCTGAAGTCCTGTTGTCGCTCATCGCACGTCAAGAGGTCCAGTAGTGGACGAGACTGCAGCTGCCGTCGACGCTCTGGTGGCAGAGTTGGCACGGGACGATGAACGCGCCGACGATGCTGGATTGCCGGTCGTGTGGACTGCCCTGGAGGAGTCGGGACTCAGCACCGTCGGGGTTCCGGAGACTTCCGGAGGTTCGGGTGGCACGCTTTCGGACCTGACGGACCTTGCCCGTTCCTTGGGTCGCCATGCCGTCAGCGCCCCGCTCCTGGAACATGCAACGGCGCGATGGGCTCTCTCGGGGGTCGAAGGGGCGCCCACGGGGGGACTCCTGACCGCCACGTCGAGCCCTCCGGGTAGTGCTCCGCGCGACGGCGCACAGATGACCGTCCGCCAGGTCCCTTGGGCGCGACACGCCAGTCATCTACTCGTCGTCGATGCAGCCGGATTGACGCTGGTCGACCTGGCCCACGAGAGCGTCGATGTCGAGGAGGTCCGCAATGAGGCGGGCGAGCCCCGGGACAACGTGACGTTCGGGCGCGATGCAGCCCGGTCGCTGGAGGCCGTACCGAGTCCAGCCGCAGTGACCAACCGACTCGCGTTGCTCTGGTCGGCAGCCGTCGCGGGAGCAATCGAAGGCACCTACCGGCTGACGCGCGACTATGTGAACTCCCGCCACCAGTTCGGCGCCCCCCTGATCAAGATCCCCGCCGTTGCCGCGCTTCTCGCGACGGTCAAGGTTGAGTTGGTTCAGGTCGACGCATCGCTGGCACGTGCTCGGCGCGAGATGACGGACGAAGGAGACCTACGGCGTGCAACGGCCGCCGTGGGTTCTGCTCGCGTCGTGTCAGCACGCGCCGCCACCGTCGCTGCCCGGTTGAGCCATCAACTGCACGGCGCCATGGGAATCACAGCTGAGTACCCCCTTCATCGGCACACCACCCGCCTGTGGGCGTGGCGCGACGAAGCCGGATCCGAGCTCGAGTGGGCGACCGGTCTTGGCGATATGGCGCTGAGCCTCGGCGAAGAGGGACTGTGGGACGCACTGACGAACTAGTGGGCCTCGCGTCGGCAGCCCAGTTGACACATTTCGGCGACTGACAAGCGCTGCGGTCCGCGACCGATTCGAAACAGTTCAACTTCGCCGAGTGAAACCCTTGGCACACATATGACAAATAGCGTAATCTGTCGCCCAAGGCAGAGTGTGATGCAGCGCACGTGCACGCGTCACACCTGAAGTCACATCAAGCCTACGGGTGACAATATACGCAAATCGTAACTCGACACCTCAGAGCCTTCGTGCTTCATCGGCGCGGACCGAGGAGTTGCTCGTTCACCACCCAGACAACGAGCACCCACATGAGCTCACATGTTCGAGAAAGGGGCGTCTCTGACGGTCCACCCATCGAGGAGGCGGTCCGTACTGGGGAATGTGCCTCGGACGGTGGCGAGGCTTCTGGCGCCCATCCGTGGCTTCGCGTCCGAAGCCGGCGGCATGGCCCAGCTGCTCGGAGCCGTCGTCTGGAGCGCCGTCCGGCACCCCGTGAGTACTGGGTGACGTCCTCGAAGATCTCGGTGGAGGGCGCGGCCTTGAGTCCGAGAAGGAGAACACATGAACGTCAAGAGGGAGAACACATGAACGTCAAGAGGGAGAACACATGAACGTCAAGAGGTGGGTCACGCTCGTTGCGTGCCTGGCAGTGTCGACGACCGGTCTGGCCGCTTGTTCAGGAGACTCGGATGGCGGTGACGATGCGTCGAATTACAACTCCCTCGAGGGAGACCCGATCGTCATCGGGACGATCTGCAGCTGCTCGGGTGTCCAGGCGGCCGCGCTCGGCAAGTCCGCCGAGGGCGTCAAGGCCTGGACCAAGCAGATCAACGACGCCGGTGGCCTGAACGGCCACCCGGTCAAGCTGATCGCCAAGGACGACGGTGGTGACCCGGCCGAGGCGCTGCAGGCGGCGAAGGAGCTCGTCGAGGAGGAGAAGGTCATCGCGATCGTCGGTGACATGAGCGTGGCCGACGGCGCCTTCCAGGAGTACGTCGAGGGCAAGCAGATCCCCGTGGTCGGTGGACTCGCCCTCGAGAAGTCCTTCCTGGTCAGCCCGTTCTTCTTCGCCTCCGGGTCCTCTGCCGTGGTCACGACGTACGGGATAATGAAGGAAGCCAAGGCGGCGGGCGCGTCGAAGCTCGGGACGCTCTACTGCGCCGAGTCTCCGCTGTGTGCCGAGGTCGACGGCCTGGGCCAGGCGTTCGGTCAGATGATCGGGATCGAGTGGCAGTCGGGCAAGATCTCGGCCACCCAGCCGAACTACACCGCGCAGTGCCTCTCCATGAAGGAGGGGGGAGTTGACGCGCTCTTCCTGGCGCACAACGCCACGGTCGGCGTTCGCGCCGCGTCGGACTGCACCAAGGCCGGCTACCAGCCGCGTGCGGTGGGCCAGCTGAACCCGGTCGCTCCTCAGATGATCGCCAGCACGGACTTCGAGGGCGCCCTCCTCATCGGCGCCAATGCGACGCACACCGACGACAACGTGCCCGGCGTCAAGGAGTTCCTGCATGCCGTCGAAGCCTACGAGTCGGGTCTGACCAAGGACGCCCAGTTCACGCTCCCGGTCATCCAGTCCTGGGCCGGAGCGAAGCTGTTCGAGGCCGCGGCAACAGAGGTGAAGCTGACGCCGGAGTCGACCTCGGCGGACGTGCTTGAGGGCCTCTACTCACTGAAGGACGAGACCCTCGGTGGCCTCTCTGCGCCGCTCAACTTCACCAAGGGAAAGCCCGCGTTCCCGTCCTGTTACTTCGTCGCGACGATCGAGGACAAGGCACTCGTCGCCAAGCAGTCGGAGCCGGTCTGCCTGGATGCCGAGGAACTCGGCGCCATGGGCCAGCTCCTGCAGACGATGGCCGGATAGTCGCAACGAGCTGTCACGTCGGGCTCTCGGGTGCCCGACCTCGGGTGCTGGCCGACGCTCTACGGCGTCGGCCGGCACTCCGGTCACCGAAGATTCCGCGCGTCGCGTTCCTGCCGGACGCGCACCGGTCACTTGTGAGGGAGCATCATGACCGAGTACTTACCCTTCATCGTCGCGGGTCTGGTGACCGGCGCCGTCTACGGGCTGGCCGGCGTCGGCCTGGTCCTTACCTACAAGACTTCCGGGGTCTTCAACTTCGCCCACGGCGCACTCGCCACCGTCGCGGCATACGCGTTCTTCGTCCTGAATGTCGAGCACGAGGTCTCCTGGCCGATCGCCGCTGCCGGCGCGATCCTCGTGGCCGGGCCCGTCATGGGTCTCATCCTGGAGCTCATCACACGCCGGATCGCGACGGCCGGGCTCGCCTACCAGGTCTCGGCCACGGTCGGTCTGCTGCTCGTCGTCGAGGCTGGAACTGACCTGCTCTTCGACCCGACCGTCATCCGGGTGGTGCCGGCCTTCCTCACCGAGGAGAGCTTCACGCTCCTGGACACGAGCATCGCCTGGGCTGACGTGATCGTCTTCGCGTTCGCCATCGTGGTGACCGCGGCGCTCGCACTCTTCTTCCGGGTCTCCCGGACCGGACTGCAAATGCGCGCGGTGGTCGACAACCCCGAGCTGCTCTCGCTCTTCGGCGGCAGCCCCGCGTTCACCCGCCGGCTCGCCTGGGTCCTGGGCAGCGTCCTCGTGGCGGCGTCGGGCGTGCTGCTCGCTCCGCTCCTTCCCCTCGACCCGTTGCAGCTGACGCTGCTGGTCGTCGCGGCCTTCGGTGCCGCGGCCATCGGCTCCTTCTCGAGCCTCCCGCTGACACTGTTCGGTGGCCTGCTCATCGGTGTGCTCGCCTCGCTGTCCACCAAGTGGTTCCTCACCGGTGTGCTCTCGGGGGTTCCGGTCTCGCTGCCCTTCATCGTCCTGTTCGCGGTCCTGCTGGTGTTCCCGAAGCGGCGCCTCGCGGGGAAGGCGTTCTCGGTGGCGAGGTCGCGCCCGACGTGGTCCGCGCCGGCCTCCGCGCAGCTCGTCGGCGGGGCCTTGGTGATCGCGTTCCTGGCGACGGTGCCGTCCTTCGCCGGCGTCCGGCTCACCGCCTGGACCGTGGCGGTGGCGTCCGTGCTCGTGTTCCTCTCGCTGAGCCTGCTCGTTCGGACCTCGGGCCAGGTGTCGCTCGCCCATGTCTCCTTCACCGCGATGGGTGCCGCTGCGTTCTCGCACCTGGCCGTCGACCAGGAGATGCCGTGGCTGGTTGCGCTCTTCCTGGCCGGCCTGATCGCCGTACCGATCGGTGCGGTGCTGGCCATCCCGGCGATCCGGCTCACCGGGCTCTACCTGGCGCTGGCCACGTTCGGCTTCGGGATCCTCCTCCAGAGCATGTTCTACTCACAGGACTACATGTTCGGCGCAACGGGCCTCGGACTGCCCGAGCCGCGGCCGGGCTGGTCGTGGGTCGACGTGCAGTCCGACGAGGGCTACTACTACCTCGTCCTCGGTTTCGTCGCGATCGCGACCGGACTGGTGATCTGGTTGAACAAGTCCCGCCTCGGCCGGTTGATGCGGGGGCTCGCGGACTCGCCGATGGCCGTCGCCACGTCCGGGGCCGAGGTCAATGTCACCCGGGTCATGGTCTTCTGCCTGTCGGCCTTCCTTGCTGCGGTCGGCGGTGCGCTCGCCGCGGTGGCGCAGACGACGGTCAACGGCGACTCCTACCAGCCCCTGACGTCCCTGGTCTTCTTCGTCCTCGTCATGGTGGTCCTTGGTGGCGAGCCGTGGAACGCGGTCATCGCGTCCGCGCTCTTCTTCCTGGTCCCCGCCTACATGGAGACCGGCGACATCACGACCTGGACCCAGGTGGGCTTCGGCGTCGCCGGTGTCGTGATCGCGTTGCTGCCGGCGGCCGCCCGTGAGGTGCCGCGGCCGATCCGCGAACTGGTCGATCGTGTGTCCCGCAGAGGTCGCCGCACCAAGGCGGCGCCCGTCGCCGGCCAGCGGCCCCTGGTGGAGGCAGGCACCCTCGAGGTGCGTGACCTGAACGTCCGCTTCGGCGGCGTGCACGCGGTGGACGGGGTGTCCCTGTCCGCTCCCACGGGCTCCATCACCGGCCTCATCGGTCCCAACGGTGCGGGCAAGACGACGACGTTCAATGCCTGCTCGGGGATCAACCGGCCGTCCTCCGGAACGGTCTGTCTCGACGGCCACAACGTCAGCCGCCGCGGTCCGGCGTACCGGGCCCGGCGCGGGATCGGCCGGACCTTCCAGAAGATGGAGCTGTTCGAGTCGCTGACCGTGCGCGAGAACGTCGCCCTCGGCGCCGAAGCCGCACGCTCCGGCTTCAACCCGCTCAGCCATGTCTTCTCGAACCCGGTCAGGTCCAGGCGGGCTGCGGCTGACACCCAGCACGCCATCGAGCTGTGCGCGCTGTCCGAGCTGGCCGAACGCCCGGTGAGTGCGCTCTCGACCGGCCAGCGCCGGCTGGTCGAGCTGGCCCGCTGCCTGGCCGGCGACTTCCGGATCCTGCTGCTCGACGAGCCGTCCTCGGGCCTGGACCACGCCGAGACGGAGTTCTTCGGCACCATCCTGAAGAACGTCGTGGCAGAGCGTGGCCTCGGCATCCTGCTCGTCGAGCACGACATGTCCCTGGTCCTCGACGTCTGTGCCTACATCTACGTCCTCGACTTCGGCAAGCCCATCTACGACGGGAGCCCCGAGCAGGTGACGGCCTCGCCGATCGTGCGCGCGGCGTACCTCGGGGACGCCGAGGTCGAGACCGCAATCGAGCTGGAGGTGACGGCGTGAGTACGACGACTGCGACAACGCCGGTTCTCGGGATCAACGGGCTCACCGCGCGTTACGGGGCTGCCACGGTCCTCCGTGGCGTCGACCTGCAGGTCAAGCCCGGCGAGGTGGTGGCCTTGCTCGGCCCCAACGGCGCCGGCAAGACCACGCTGATGCGCACGGCGGCCGGGTTGGTCCCCGCGAGTGCAGGGACCGTGACCCTGGCCGGCGTCGACGTGACCCGGCGGAGTCCGCACCGCCGTGCCAGGGCCGGACTTTGTCTGGTCCCGGAAGGCCGCGGCATCTTCCCGAGCCTCACCGTGCGCGAGAACCTGCGTCTCCAGGGCGCGCCGCGACAGCGCAAGGAGACGCTGGACCGGATCGTGGAGGCCTTCCCGGTCCTCGGCGAGCGCCTCGGCGCTCCGGCCGCGCGCCTGTCGGGCGGGCAGCAGCAGATGATCGCGCTCGGCCGGAGCCTGGTCACCAACCCGGATGTCGTGATGCTCGACGAGGTCTCGATGGGCCTGGCGCCCCTGGTCATCGACCAGATCTTCGAGGCGCTGGAACGGCTTGCGCGGACCGGGACGGCACTCCTCGTCGTCGAGCAGTACGTCAGCCGCGCCCTGGCCATGGCCGACAGCGTCTACGTGCTCTCGCGCGGCCAGGTCAGCTGGCACGGCACCCCGTCGGAGATCACGGAGGAGGAGATCATGCGGCGCTACCTCGCCGTGGAGCTCCCCGGGGGTGGAGAAGTGGCGTGAGCCCTGCCCGCTGGACCGGCTGGCGCGCGCCGAGCTGGGGCACTGGGGAACCGGTCCTCAATCACTCGACGCGTTGATGTGGCGGACCGGATCGGGATGGACCCGACCGCGACGAGCAGCCTGGTGGCGTCATTGTCATCGAGGCGGACACCGTCGCGGTGGAACCGCTGCACGCGGCTGAGTGCCCGGTGGCTCTCAAGCTTCGATGTGTTCTCGCGCGCCGACTCCCGGGTCCCGGGCAGCAGCTTCTCCACCGGCCCTCGGTCGCCGACCAGCGACTCCGCGAGAGAGTCGCGACTGGCCGCCGGCTGGGTGCGCCCGCTCATGATAGTCATGGCGGCGACGCGCTCGCGGGCGGCGTCGGTCTGGAGGCCCATGTCGCCGGTGTCGAGGTCGGTCCACCGGCTCTCATCGGCCCACAGCAGGACGCGGGTGTCGATCCCGATGTGTCGAGTCGGGCCGCGAACTCGGTGCAGACATCGTGTGCCATCTGCCAGTCGCCGGTGATGCAGACGATGCCGACGCTGGCGCCGGGCTTGGCGTAGCGGGTGAGGCCGTCGCGGATGGAACGCCACACCAGCTCGCGGTCGCGCGGCGTCGTCGGCAGGTCGACTCGGGCGACGGGGAGGTCGGAGCGCATCGGGACGAAGACGATGGACTCATGAGGCTTGAAGCCGAGCAGGTGCGGGATGACCGCGATCAGCTCGTCGGGGGAGTGGATGGAGAGTGTCATACCTCCTAGGTGTGCGACCCCGACCCGCGTCGTACGGCCCCGGCTCTGGGCCGCGCTGGGGCCGCAGAACAACGAAAAGCGACCCCTGACGCTGACAGACGCCGAAAGACGTTTGTGCAGGTCAGGAGCCGTTCTCGGCAACTACTGACAGAGGGTGAAAACCCTCGGATCAGATGTCGTAGTAGAGCTCGAACTCGTGCGGGTGCGGGCGCAGCTGCACGGGCGCGATCTCGTGGGTGCGCTTGTAGTCGATCCACGTCTCGATCAGGTCGGGCGTGAAGACGTTGCCCACCGTGAGGAAGTCGTGGTCGGCCTCGAGGGCCACGAGCACGGCGTCGAGCGAGGTCGGCACCTGGTCGATCTCTGCCATCTCGTCCGGCGGGAGCTCGTAGATGTCCTTGTCGATCGGTGCGGGCGGCTCGATCTTGTTCTTGATGCCGTCGACACCGGCCAGGAGCAGCGCGGAGAAGGCGAGGTACGGGTTCGCCGACGGGTCGGGGAACCGGGTCTCGATGCGCTTCGCCTTCGGGTTTGAGCCCGTGATCGGGATGCGGACCGAGGCCGAGCGGTTGCGCGAGGAGTACACCAGCGAGATCGGGGCCTCGAAGCCCGGCACCAGGCGGTGGTAGGAGTTCACCGTGGGGTTGGTGAACGCCAGCAGCGCCGGGGCGTGCTTCAGGATGCCACCGATGTACCAGCGGGCCATGTCGGACAGGCCGCCGTACCCGGTCTCGTCGTAGAAGAGCGGCTCGCCGCCGGTCCACAGCGACTGGTGCACGTGCATGCCCGAGCCGTTGTCGCCGAAGATCGGCTTCGGCATGAAGGTGACGGACTTGCCGGCGTTCCAGGCGGTGTTCTTGATGAGGTACTTGAACTTCATCACGTCGTCCGCGGCCTTGAGCAGCGTGTCGAAGCGGTAGTTGATCTCGGCCTGGCCGGCGGTGCCGACCTCGTGGTGGGCGCGCTCGACGAGCAGACCGGAGGCCTCGAGGTTCTTCACCATGTCGTCGCGCAGGTCGCCGTAGTGGTCGTACGGCGCGACGGGGAAGTAGCCACCCTTGAAGCGGGTCTTGTAGCCGAGGTTGTCGCCCTCCTTGCCGGAGTTCCACCAGCCCTCGATCGAGTCGATGTGGTAGTAGCCCTCGTTGGCAGCGGTGGAGTAGCGGACGCTGTCGAAGATGTAGAACTCCGCCTCGGGGGCGAAGAAGGCCGTGTCCGCGATGCCCGTGGTCTCGAGGTAGGCGAGTGCCTTGCGCGCGATGTTGCGCGGGTCGCGGGAGTAGGCCTCGCCGGTGATCGGGTCATGGATGAAGAAGCTCAGGTTCAGCGTCTTCGCCGTGCGGAACGGGTCGAGGTACGCCGTCGACGGGTCCGGGAACAGCGCCATGTCGGACTCGTTGATCGCCTGGAAGCCGCGGATCGAGGAGCCGTCGAAGGCCAGGCCGTCGTCGAAGACCGACTGGTCGAACGACGAGACCGGGACGGTGAAGTGCTGCTCGATGCCGGGCAGGTCGACGAAGCGCACGTCGACCATCTCGACGCCTTCATCCTTGATGTACTTGAGCAGCTCGTCGCTGTTCTGGAACATTCGTCCTCCTTGGCCGCGCGTACAGGCGCCGGCCGACGTGCGTGCGGATCGACAGCCCGGTGCGGCACTGCGCCGGACAGCCTGAAATTACGTACAGGTCGTTTCTTGACCGTATCGGGTTTATTTCGCCCGTGTAACAGGTGCCCACCGGGGGAGCCTCCGGGAGCGGCGTCCTACGCTGTCCACCGTGTCCGACCCCCGTGCCCTGCCGTACGAGACCGCGTCCTGGGGACGTCGGGTGCTCGCGCTGATCGTCGACTGGTTCGCCTGCGTGGCGGTCGTCAGCCTCTTCACGCCGGTGTTCGGTACGACGGGCGGGCCGGGCAGCACGTACACGTTGGCGCTCTTCGTGCTGGAGTCGGCCGTGCTGACCTGCACGGTGGGCGGCTCCTTCGGCAAGATGGTGACCAGGCTGCGGGTGGTCCGCATCGACAGCGGCGGCCGACTCGACCCGCTCCGGTCGCTGGCCCGCTCGATCCTGGTCGCGCTGGTGATCCCGCCGCTCGTCTTCCGGCCGGACCGCCGCGGACTGCACGACATGGCCGCCGGTACGGCGACGGTCACGCTGCGGACCGCCACCCGCCAGCAGGGGTAGCCCGCCCGGGTGTTTGCGCGCTTGGTGGCCCGGGAGATGCTGGGGACATGACACGCTCGATTGCCGCCCGTCGTACGCTCGCCGCCGCCGCCCTGGCGCCACTGCTCGTCGCGGGCCTGGCCGCCTGCGGGGACGACGACTCCGGATCGCAGGCGAAGGAGAAGGAGCCCGCGGCTGCTGCCGCGGTTCTGACCGGCCTGCAGAAGGGCGACGAGGTCGACCCGGGCGACTTCGTCGACACCATCAGCGACGGGGTCAAGGCGTCGACCACCGCGCACATGACGATGAAGGTGGGCCTCGGGTCGATGGGGGAGATGAGCGGTGAGGGCGACCTCGACTACACCGCGGACCCGCCCGAGCTCGCGATGACGATGGACCTGCCGATGGCAGGCAGCACGAAGACCGACATGCGGTACGTCGACGGCGTGTTCTACATGTCGCTGGGAGACCTGTCCGGCGGCAAGTTCTGGAAGCTGGACCCGTCCGACCCGGACAGCCCGCTGGGCGACATGGGCAGCATGCTCGACCAGGTCGACCCCATGGGCACCCTGGAGAAGCTGGAGCCCGCGATCGACACCGTGACGTACGCCGGGGACGACGACGTCGACGGCCAGTCGCTCGACCACTACGAGCTGACGGTCGACCCTGCCGATCTCGCGAAGACGATGGACCTGCCGGACGAGGCGAAGTCACAGCTGCCCGACACGATCACCTACGACATCTGGCTCGACGACGAGCACCGGCTGTCGAAGATGCACATGGACCTGCCCGTCGCGGGCACGGAGTCCAGCATCGACGTCACCGCCTCCGACTGGGGCAAGGACGTCACCATCGAGGCTCCGCCGGCCGACGAGGTCACCGAGATGCCGGACATGGGCTCGATGATGCCCGGCGGGACCGTCGCCGGCTGACGGTGGTTTCGAGGCTCGGCGCTAGTGACCCGGATTTGAGATCCGCTGCATAAGTCGTCCGAGGCTGCTGAGGATCTGTT
>NZ_BAABKN010000009.1:0-272355 GCF_039543845.1 Nocardioides endophyticus
CACCGGTCGCGACACAGCTTCGTGACCGGGATGAAGACCTTGGGCGAGTACGTGACCACCCCGGGCCGCCCGGCTGCGACCAAGCCGGCATCGCGGACCTTGGCGGCGGCCGTGGTGAGCCGGTCGAGATCGGCGCCGGTGGCTGCGAGAAGGACGGTCGCCTCGGCGACGTCGAGGGCGGCGCCACGCTCGGCCCGCGCCAGCGCTCGGCGTACCTGCTGGGGGGTCGGCACCTCGGTCACCACCTCAGGCTAGTCAGCAGCACCCAGACCCGGGACGGCCGGTCGCCTGTCGGTCGTTCCTGCGCCGGCCCGCCCCCGTGAACGGGCCGGCGCAGGATGGCGGGGGGACCGATCAGCGGCGGACCTTGCCGGTCTGCGCGCTCGTCTTGGTGGCCTTCGTGTAACCGGCCAGGGTGCCCGTGACGGCGACGCTGATCTTCTTGCCCTTGAGGGCCTTGGTCAGCTTGAGCTTGCTGTCGTCGGCCCCCTTGATGCGCTTGCCGTTGGCCGACCACGCGTAGGTCAGCTTGGTGCCGGCGGTCCACGACCCGGCCTTCGCGGTGAGGGTCTTGCCGACCTTCGCCTTGCCGGTGATCTTCGGCTTCGGGGCCGTGAGCTTGCCCGGCGTGGCCGCTGCCGGCGGCGGGCTGGTGACGGGCGGCGTCGTCGTGGGCGGCGTCGTGGTGGGCGGGTTCGAGACCGCGGCGGTCGCCGGCGAGCTGATCGTGACGCCGGCCGCGTCGGCCTTCGTGCCGATCGCGAGGACCGAGATGGACATGCCGAGGTGGTCGGCGGTCAGGGGAAGGGTCGGACCGGAGCCGATGGCGCCGCCCATCTCCCCGTTGGAGCCGTACCACTCGTAGGAGACGACGGTGCCGGCCTCCCACGCGCCGGTGCTCGCCACGCTGAGCTGGCTGCCGACGGTCGGGCTGCCCTGGACGGCGATGGCCGAGGGGGCGCTCACGTACCGGCCGTGCGTCGTGACCTGGTCCGTGGCGGGCTCGCTGGCGAGCAGTCCGTTGCTCGCCGCGACCTGGATCGTGTACGTCGTACCGGGCTGCAGGTCCTCCAGGTAGAGGTTCTGGTCAGAGGTCGTGCCGGAGGCGACGACCACATCGTCGGGGTTCCGGACGCTGTAGACGTACCGGATCGGGTCCTCCTCCCGCTCCCACGAGTACAAGCCCTCGTCCCAGGACGCGAAGAGCGCGGTGGTCGACATGGTGTCGGGCGCGGCGGACAGGTCGGCCGGAGCGGCGGGGGTGCTGAAGGCGTTCACGGCACCGTCGTCGGTGGCGGCGAAGACATCTCCGTCACCGTCGACCGCCAGCGCGGTCACGCTCGCGTCGAGGTAGACGCCGGGCGCGTCCGTCTCGTCCTCGTAGTCGGCGAGCCGGTCGGTCTCGAGCGCGAACACGCTGTCACTCTGAGCCAGGTAGAGCGTCTCGCCGTCGGGGGAGAGTGCGATCTGCTGCGCGCGGTAGCGCAGCGGGAAGTAGGTGTCGGGGCCCTCCTGCACGACGGTGACGCCGTAGCTCTGCGGAGCATCGTCGTTGTCCCGGAAGCTGAGGGCGTAGACGGCGCCGCCGGTCTGGTCGGCCACCACGTCCAACGTGTACTCGTCCGGGTTGCCCTCGGCGCCCAGGGCGACAGGTGCCCCCTCGGTGCCGGAGCCCTCGGAGTAGCTCCACAGCGTCGCGGTGGAGATCTCGTCCTCGTTCCACTGGGTGCCGGCGACGTACCAGCTCCGGACCTCGCCGGCGCCTCGGGCGTCCGCGGCCGTCGCCGTGGCGCTCTCGGCGAGGGAGACCGGGGCCACTCCCCAGGGGTCCAGGTCGAGGGTCTCGCCGCTCAGGACCTCGTAGATCCCGACGGAGTCGGTGCCGAGAACCTCGACGGAGGTTCCCTCCTGGGGCTCTCCGTCCTCCTCGAACTGCAGATCGTCGGTCGCGACGTGCCAGTAGTGGTAGTCGTCGTCGAAGGTCACGACCTTCAGGCCGGAGCCGCCGGGCTCCACAGCCGCGTCGACGGAGAAGGCCGGACCGATCGCGACCTGGGTGCCGGCTCCGACGTCCGCCACGTAGGCGGTGTCGTCGTCAATGCCGATGGCGTACACGGCGTCGTCGGTCGCGATCAGCTTGCTGGGCGCAAAGCCCAGGTCGTGCGGGTACCCGCTCGGGTCGGCGGCGACCGCGGCGCCCGGGCAGACCAACCCGGCCCCGAGCAGTGCGGCAGCGACCAGGCCGCCGGTGAGTTGTGACTTCATGTCTGAATCCCTCGTCTCGGCGCACCCGCCATCGGGTGCTGTGACGGATACTTCGGCAACTTCTCCGCAGAGTCGTGTCCGAAAGCGGCCATGTCCGACATCGGACTGTCCGATCTCGGCCATGGCCGTCTGCGGACACGCGCCGGCCGCGACGGGCTGGTTCGCTGAGTGGCGTGCAACGATCACCCGGTGCGCTCGGACCCCCACACCCGCTCCGCAGAACTCGTGTCTCTCGAGCTGCTCGGGGTGGGACTGCGCTCGCGCGCGGGCACGGTCGCCGAGCTGGCGGCCCTCGCCGTGCGTGACGAGGCCGGCGTACGCCGCGACCTCGAGTGGCTCGACGCCGAGGGCTTCGTCGACCTGCGGGGCGACCGGATCGGCTACACGGCGCCCGAGGAGGTCGTGGCCGACGTCGTACGACGGCGCGCGGGTGACCTGGGCGCCGAGATGCTCCGACACCTCGCCGACCTCGCCGAGGTGGTCGGCCAGCTCCCCGCGCTAGCCCGTGAGTGGGACACCGGCACCGACGACCCGCACCTGCTCGACATCGAGGTCTTCCACGGGCCGGAGGCGGTCGTCGATCTCTGGCACCTCCGGCAGAGCCGGGAGCCGATCCGCCGCACCGACGTCGTGCTGCCCGACGCCTCTCGCCTGTACGTCGCCGACCCGGCGATGCAGCGGGTGTGGCACGAGGCGAGCCGGGGCGAGGGGAGCTCCGCGCGCGTGATCGCCGCGATCGGGGACGCCGTCCACCCGGAGGCGCAGCAGCGCCTGACGGAGGAGCTCGACGCGGGCGTGCAGATCCGGCTGCTGCCGGAACCCCCGGGCTGGTTCTGGATCACCGACGAGACGACGGTCGCCCTGCCGATGACCTGGGGCGAGGCCTGGCCGACCTCGGTCGTCGCCGTGCGTGGGCGCGCCGTCGCCGGCATGGTGAGCTGGCTCTTCGAACGCCTCTGGGAGCGAGCTGTCCCGGCCCGCTCCGAGACCGCGGACTGGGACTCCCTGCTCACGCTGATGGAGCGCGGGGCCACTCTCGAGGCCGCGTCCCGGGCGCTCGGGATCTCCGAGCGCACCGGTCGGCGGCGGGTGTCCGAGGCGATGGACCACTTCGGCGTGAGCTCGACCCTGGCTCTCGGAGTCGCCTGGGGCGACGCGCGCCGAGGCTGACGCGCGCTGACGCGCGCCGCCGTCCGGGCGCCGTCAGACCCCGGCGGTCTCCTGCTCGGTCTCCGAGGCCGGCTCGGCCGGTGGCACCACCGGCGGCTTGCGGTCGAGCGCGCTGGGCCACCAGATCTTCCCGCCGAGGTCGAGGTTGATCGCGGTGACCAGCACGGACCGGACGATCATCGTGTCGAGCAGCACGCCGAGCGCGATGGCAGTGCCGATCTGGAGCGCGAACGTGAGCGGCATCGTGGCCAGCGCTCCGAACGTCGCCGCGAGGACGATGCCGGCCGCCGTGATCACACCCCCGGTGGATGCGAGCGCGATCAGCGAGCCGCGGCGAGTCCCCTTGGTGACGGTCTCCTCCCGGACCCGGGTCATCAGGAAGATGTTGTAGTCGATGCCGAGGGCGACCAGGAACACGAACGCGTACAACGGGAACCCGGGGTCGGTGTGCGGCCGGTCGAAGACCAGGTCGAACACCACGCCCGAGAGGCCCAGCGCTGCGGCAAAGGACAGGATCACCGTCCCGATCAGGATCAGCGGTGAGGTCAGCGCCCGGAGCAGTCCCATCAGGATCAGCATCACCGCGAGGAGCATGATCGGGATGACGACCTTGTTGTCGCGGGCCGAGGCCTCTTCGATGTCGATGGTGACGGCGGTCCAGCCGCCGACCTGGGCGTCCGCACCCTCAACGCCGTGCACCGCGTCGCGAACCTCGTGCACCGCCTCGATCGACTGATCGTCGAGAGCGTCGGCGGTGAGGTTCACCAGGATCAGCGCGGTGCCGTTCTCCTCGGCGGCGACCACCGGCTCCGCGATGCCGTCGATCCCCTTCAGCGATGCGACGACCTCGCCGGCCTGATCGGCGTTGGCCACGATCTGGGCCGGGGAGCTCGCGTCGACCAGCCCGTGCTCGACCAGGAGCTCGTTGCCCGCGACCGACTCGACGTCGTGGCCGGCGACGTAGATCTCGTCGTTGGGGATGCCCGAGGTGTCGAGGCGCAAGGCACCGAGAGCGACCACCAGCAGCACACCGGTGGTGATGATCCAGACCGTGCGAGGCCGTGGTGCGATCCGGTTTCCGGTGCGGGCCCAGAAGCCGGACTCGGTGGGCTCCGCGGTGCCGAACCGCGGGATGAACGGCCAGAACACCCAGCGGCCGCAGATAACCAGCAGCGCGGGCAGCAGGGTCACCATCACCAGGAAGGTGACGGCCACCGCGACGGCGTTGGCCGGGCCGAGTCCCGCGGTGGAGTTGAGCTCGGCGAACATCAGGCAGAGCAGGCCGACGACGACCGTCGTGGCGCTGGCGAAGATGGCCGGTGCGGCGCGGTGAAGCGCGTAGGCCATCGCCTCGTGCCGGTCCTCATGTCGGCGGAGCTCTTCTCGATATCGGGCGACCAGCAGCAAGGCGTAGTCCGTTCCAGCGCCGATCACCAGCACGGTCATGATGAACTGGGTCTGGCCGTTGATCGTCATGTCGCCGTACTTGGCCAGCAGGTAGAGCACACCCATCGCGATGCCGAGACTCACGACGGCGCAGAAGATCGGCAGCGCCCACAGCACCGGGCTGCGGTAGCTGACCAGCAGGATCAGGACGACTGCGCAGAGCGTGATCAGGAGCAGCCGTCCGTCCATGCCTGCGAATGCCGCTGCTTGGTCGGCGGTCGTGCCCCCGGCGCCCGCGACGTACACCTCGACCCCGTCGATGGCGGTGATGTCGCGGACCTCGTCGGCGACGTCGGGCATGTCCTCCCAGAGCTCGTCACCGCGGTTGATCGTGAAGTCGAGCTTCGCGACCTGTCCGTCCTCAGAGACGTACGGCGCGGGGATGCCTGCCGTCGCGGCGCTCTGCGGGGTGATGACGTTCGAGACGCCCTCGAGCTCCGCGATCTCGGGGCCGTGGCCCTCGATCGCGGCGAGGTCCTCGTCGGTGAGCCCGGACTCCTTGTAGTAGACGACGGTCGTCACCAGGTCGTTCGGGTCCTGGAACTCCTCGAGGCGCTGGATCGCCTGGGTCGACTCGGCGCTCTGGGGCAGCCACGACTCGGCCTCGTTGTTCTGCACGCTGGTGAGCTTGCCGGCGAGGGACCCGAAGATCCCGAGCAGCACGAGGACGCCCACGAGGACGATCCACTTGGTCACGCGTCCGGTGAGCTTGCCGGCGATCTGACGGTGCATGGTGTCCACTCTTTCAGGGGGCGGGGACAGTGGCATCGGGGTTTTCCCCTAGTCCGACCGATCAAGGACTGCGGACTCATCGGTCACTCGTACGACGAACGGACTAGTCCGAATGCGACACCATTTCGCGACGATCTGGGTCCCTATGCCACCGGGACGTGGATCGCTGATGTTCTAGTGGCGCGCGCACGAAATCCTTGGGCGGTTCGACGCCGCCATGGCACGCCCCTCGCTGCGTTGGCAGCACTCGGAAGACAGCCGGTATGCCGTCGTGCCGCCGCCTTGCGAGGCACGCACCCTGACGACGCCAACCATCCAACTACTTCGCACCCGCGCCACTAGGTTCGAGACATGTATCCCGGCACCTGGGCGGCTCGGACGCCCGACAAGCCCGCGCTGGTGATGGCCGGTTCGGGGCGCACCCTCACGTACGCCGAGCTCGAGGAGCGCAGCCTGCGGCTCGCGCACGTGATGCACGACGCCGGCCTGGAGATGGGCGACGTGGTGGCGCTGCTGTCCGACAACCGTCCCGAGACGTACGAGGCCTACTGGGCCGCGTTGCGCTCGGGGCTCTACATCACTGCCGTCAACCACAACCTCTCCGCCGAGGAGGTGTCCTACATCGTGCGCGACTGCGGTGCGAAGGCACTGCTCGTGTCGCCGGCGAAGTCGGAGCTGGCGGCCAGCCTCGACGTCGAGATGCCGACGATGCTGACGTTCGGGGGCGACTACGAGGACGCTCTCGCGGCGGCGACCGCCGAGCCGCTGGCCGCGCAGCCGCACGGCGACGACCTGCTCTACTCCTCGGGCACCACCGGCCGGCCGAAGGGGATCAAGCCGCCGCTGCCACCGATCGCCGTCGACGAGCCCGGCTACGTCTATCCCACCGTGTTCGGTGCCCTCTACGGGTTCGACGAAGACACCGTCTACCTCTCCCCGGCACCGGCCTACCACGCGGCGCCGCTGCGGTTCGGCGGCGTGATCCACACGCTCGGCGGCACGCTCGTGATGATGGAGAAGTTCGACGCCGAGGGCGCGCTGCGTGCGATCGAGCGCTACCGGGTCACGCACACGCAGATGGTGCCGACGATGTTCGTGCGGATGCTCAAGCTGCCCGACGACGTGCGGGCGTCGTACGACGTGAGCTCACTGCGCGTCGTCGTCCATGCCGCTGCGCCGTGCCCGGTCGACGTGAAGCGCCGGATGATCGAGTGGCTCGGCCCGATCGTGCACGAGTACTACGCCTCGACCGAGTCCAACGGCGCGACGTTCATCGACTCGCAGGCCTGGCTGAGGAAGCCCGGCTCGGTCGGCACGGCGCTGATGGGCACCGTCCGGATCTGCGGCGACGACGGTGGCCTGCTCGGGCCTGGAGAGGTCGGCACCGTCTACTTCGAGCGCGAGCAGCGGACCTTCGACTATCACAACGACCCCGACAAGACCGCGTCGACGCAGCATCCCGAGCACGACAACTGGACGACCGTCGGCGACCTGGGCTACCTCGACGAGGACGGCTACCTCTTCCTGACCGATCGCAAGGCGTTCATGATCATCTCCGGCGGCGTGAACATCTATCCGCAGGAGATCGAGGACCTCTTCAGCCTGCACCCGGCGGTCACCGACATCGCCGTCATCGGGGTCCCCGACGACGAGATGGGGGAGCGGGTGGTGGCGTTCGTGGAGGTCGCACCCTCGGCCGTCCCCGGTGACGAGCTCGCGGCCGAGCTCACGGCGTACGCCCGCGAGCGCATCGCGCACTTCAAGGTGCCGCGGGAGTTCCACTTCCGCGACGAGCTGCCGCGCACGCCGACCGGGAAGATGGTCAAGGGCAAGCTGCGGGACGAGTACGCCGGATAGCCAGTGTCGCGCGCACGAGATCCTTGGACGGTTCGACGCCGCCAACCATCCAACTATCTCGCACCCGCGCCGCTAGGCCGCTCGCTTCCGCTCCCACCGGCCCACGCCCACCATCACCAGCCAGGCCAGCAGGCAGCCGGCGATCGCGTCGATGACGTAGTGCTCGGCGAAGTAGGTCAGCGCGAGCGCCATCGCCAGGGGGTAGAGCAGCAGCAGCCAGCGCCACGGTCGCCGCAGGCGGGAGATGCCGTAGAACGCCACCAGGCAGGCGATCCCGCAGTGCAGGGAGGGCATCGCGGCGACCTTGTTGGCCATGCCCCACATGATCATCGTCTGCCGGTGCAGGTCGACTCCGAGGACTTCGAGCTGGGACCACCCGCGTGAGGTGATCCGGGAGACCTCGGGCAGGTAGCCGTCGCGGGCCGCCATCCACGGTGGCGCCATCGGGTAGGCGACGTAGATCGCGAGACCGGCGAAGAGCAGGGTGATGTAGCGGCGCAGCCACCGGACCCACTCGTCGCGGTTGCGCACCCACAGCACTCCGGCCAGGGTCAGCGCGACGAGGAAGTGGGAGGCGTAGACGGTCGTCAGGAGCACGTCGTACCAGTGCGGCGGGAGCGTCTTGAGGCACGGCTCGCCGCACCAGTTCTGCTGCAGCCACACCGTCGGCACGGTGCCTCCGAAGAGCCAGTCGTCGACTCGGATCGGCATCGAGTAGTGCGGGGCGATCCCGACCTCGTCGGCGAGTCCGCGGCCGAGCCAGTAGAGCACCATCAGCAGCAGCGGCCTCCACCAGTCGCGCCAGAACGCGAGGTGGTCGCGCGGGGTCTCCTCGACCTGCCAGGCGATCGTGCCGAACCAGATCCACACGACCACGCCCGCTGGGTCGTTGGGGATGCCGACGAACCAGCACCAGGCGAGGAGCAGCACGGCGTACGCCGTCGTGGCGGTCCTTCGGGTCACTGTGCGTCCTTGCGGTAGATCGTCCAGCCGTCCGTCGTCGCCTGGAGGTCGTAGTGATCCGCGAGGATGCGATCGGCGTTCGTGCCGTCGATGCCCCACGAGCCGAGGGACTTGCCGGCGATCACGACCCAGGTCGGCCGGTCGGGGCCGTCGAGGAGCTCACCGAGGTCGTGGAGCTCCGGGTCGTGCACCCGCACCGGCAGGCTCCACAGGTCCGGATAGGGGCTGCGCAGCCCGGTCGCCTGCAGGATGTTCGGAGCGCCGAAGGCGACGACGGCGGTGTCGCCGGGCGTGGCGTGATCGTCGAGCCACGCGATGACCGGGTGCTCGGGGCGCTGGATCGGCTGGACCGCCACGAAGGCGAGCGCACCGACGGCCGAGACCGCCATCAGTGTGTACGCCGCCGCCAGGACGCGCCGCCCGGGCAGCGGCCGCTGGCAGGCGGCGGCGGTGAGCAGCACCAACCCCGGGACCAGCCCCATCAGGTAGTGCAGCCAGTAGCTGCCGCCGCCCAGCACCACGAACAGCTCCCACGCCAGTGTCGCGAGGGCCGGCCCACGCAGGTCGACGACTCCGGGGGCAACCCGCGTCGGCAGCCGCCGGGCGAGCACGACGGCCAGGATCGGGGCACCGGTGGCGACCAGCGCGAGCAGCATCGCGCCGAGGCGCCGTGGGGTGGTGTCGGTCGCGGAGCTCGCGATGACCGAGGCGGCCTGCTGGCGGAAGACCACGACGGCATCCCACAGCTCACCCGGGTCGGTGCCGCGTGCCGCGGCCGCCCAGATCGCGATCCCGACGGCTGCCGCGGCCCCGACGGTGACGCCGAGCACCGGCCGGGCGCGGCGGCTGACCAGGCACAGCACGACCACGAACACGAAGACGTCGAGCAGGCTCTGCTTCACCAGTGCACCGCCGGCACCGGAGGCACCGGCGAGCACACCCCACCACAGCGCAGCATGTCCCGACTCCGACCGGACGGCGCACGTCGCCGCGACGATCCCGCCGAGCAGGAAGGGCAGGCCGAGCACCTCGCCGTTGACGACCGTGCCGCCGAAGAGAGGCGTGGCGGTGAGGAGGGCGGCCGTGGCGGCGGTCAGGACCGGAGCCGACGGCCGGTCCGGTGCACCGAGCCGGCCCAGGACGCCGCTGAGCACCACCGTGGCGACGACCGCGAGGATGCCGAGCCCGCGGAGCGCCCACCCGCCGCCGGCGGCGTCGGCGACAGCGGCCAGCGCGATCAGCCCGGGCGGACGGTCGACGAAGTAGTCGCCGTACAGCGACGAACCCGGCGACCACTGTGCGGCCAGCAGCAGCAGGCCGCCCTCGTCGGGGCTGAGCCTGCGGCCGGCGTACGGGAGCCAGCAGAGTCCCGCGACAACAGCCAGGGCCGCGACCCGGGCGCGCGCGGACCGGGTCCAGTCGGGTGCTGTCACGCCGCGAACGAGATGGCGAGCAGGACCGCGCCGACGAGCACTGCGCCGGTGAGCAGGAATCCGAGGTTGAATGCCGGCAGCGGTGTGCTCGTGCGCATCGCTCGCTCGACCCGCGCCCAGCGGATCATCGCGAAGGCGGTGACCAGACCGCCGAGCAGCACCAGGGCGATCGCGAGGACGTTGCGGACCCAGGTCGTGTCCGGGAGGCCCAGCGCGTGCAGGGCGACGCCGCCCGCGAGCATCGCCAGCGCGGTGCGCACCCAGGCCAGGAAGGTGCGCTCGTTGGCGAGCGTGAAGCGGGGGTCGGGCTCCTGCCCGGCGTCGTAGACCCAGTGCGGCCGACGTTGCGTCATGGCCCCATCCTTCCGTATGCGTCGCGCCCTAGGCTCGTCGGCGTGACGTTCGAGTTCGACACCCACACCGAGGTCCAGTCCAACGGCGACGGGAGGTACGCCGCCGAACTCGACCCGGGATGGGTCGTCGGTGGCGGCGTCAACGGCGGCTACCTGCTCGCGGTGATCGGTACGGCGCTGCGTGCGAGCTTCCCGACGAAGCCGGACCCGCTCGCCGTCTCGGCCTACTACCTCTCGGCCGGACGACCCGGTCCCGCCGAGGTTGCCGTCGACGTACGCCGTGAGGGGGGCAGTGTTGCGACCGCGTCCGTCGAGCTGCGCCAACAGGTGGGCCAGGGCGACGAGACCCGGATCGCCGCGCTCGCGACGTACGGCGACCTCGACCGGCTGGGTGACGACGTGCGAACCACGGCCGAGGAGCCGGTCCTACCGCCGCCGGACGAGTGCGTCGCCAATGCGTTCGCGCCCCCGGAGATCCTCGAGATGGCCCCGATGATGGGCCGCTTCGACATGCGCTTCCACCCCGAGCAGGTCGGGTGGGCTGTCGGTCAGCCGAGCGGCCGAGGTGAGATCTCGGCGTGGTTCCGGCTCATCGACGGCCGCGAGCCCGACCCGGTCACGCTGCTGATGGTCCTGGACGCGCTGCCGCCGGTGACCTTCGACCTGGGCATGATGGGCTGGGCACCCACCTTGGAGCTCACCGCTCACGTGCGGGCGAAGCCCGCGCCCGGTTGGCTCAAGGTCCGGCACGCGACCCGCAACATGGCTGGCGGGATGTTCGAGGAGGACTGCGAGGTCTGGGACTCCGCCGGCCGCCTCGTCGCCCAGAGTCGCCAACTCGCCCGTCAGCCGCGCCCGATCGGCTGAGACTCGTGTCGCGCGCGCTGAGCTTCGGATCCGTGGCGGCGGCGTACGAGCGGTTCCGGCCCGGCTACCCCGACGAGCTGGTCGACGAGGTGCTCCCCGAGCGGGTGACGCTGATGGCCGACCTCACCCTCCACCTCGCCAGGATGTCCGACACCGTCGGTTGAGGTGTGAGGCGCGGTACGCCGTCCCCGGTGGTTGAGGTGCGAGGCGCGCCAGCGCCGAGCCTCGAAACCCCCGCAGCGTGGGCAGGGCGGTGGGTGGCGTGCGGGGGTCTCGACAGGCTCGACCGCCGGAGGGGGCGGTGGGTGGCCTGCGGGGGTCTCGACAGGCTCGACCGCCGGAGAGGGCGGTCGGTGGCCTGCGGGGGTCTCGACAGGCTCGACCGCCGGAGAGGGCGGTCGGTGACCTCCACCGGCTGACCTGGCTTCTCGGTTGTTCACACGTTCGTCCTCGGCCGTCTCGCCACCATGTGGCGTCGACGACCGCACCGCCTCAGCCAGCGTTGGTCGGGCACCCCGGGTTGGTGCAGACTCGCTCATCGACGGTGGAGTCGCCGTCCCCGACGAAGCCGTCCGGATCGCCGACCTGGCCTCCGGTTGCGGCGACGGGCTCCTCACGAGCAACCAGTCGGACCTCGGAGCCACAGACCGAGCAGGGCTTGGTGTCGAAGTACATGCCGGTCAGGTACCCACGAGAGGGACTCCGAAGCCGTCCTACTGCGGCTCGCGGTCGGTGTCGGTCCTGAACCCCTCGTGCTGGACGCGCTCCTCCAGGCTCTCGAGCTCCTGGAAGAAGGTCACCTGCCATCCGGCCGGGCCCTGGACGCGCGCGTTGAGGGTGCGGAACGGTGTGGTGACCGGCGGGGCGAGCGTCGTCGCGCCCGCGTCCTCGGTCAGGGCGACCGCGGTGGCGGTGTCGTCGACCTCGAGGGCGAGCCTGAGGACGACGCCGTCCGCCGGCGGCGCCCCTTCGACCTCGTCGATGTTCCGCGCGTGCACTGGGGACGCGACCTCGATGGTCGCGATGCCGGCGTGCAGGATCGCGACCCGGTCGTCACCGCCCGAGGCGAACGCAGGCTGCTCGGGCATCCCGAGGACGTCCCGGTAGAAGTGCACGGCCTCATCGAAGTCGTCGGTCTCGATGATCAGACGCAGCTGTCGTGGCGACTGAGTGCTCATGCCCGACATCGTCTGCTTCACCAGGGGGTCAGGGTCAACCGCCGAGACGACTGCGCACGTCCCGCGAGGGCGTCAGCCGAACGACGATCGCCGCATCGAGACCACCCAGCGGCGCCGTGGATGCTCGGTGACCGTCCAGAGCCGGTCGGTGCCCGCGTCGTACGCGAGGTCCTCGGGCCCCATCGGCAGGGCCCGCCGGCGCTCCCGGAAGCCCCCGGTCTCGCCCGACCAGACCGAGCCCAGCGCCCACGGGCCGTGGGACGAGGTGAGGTAGAGCCGACCGCCGACACGCGCCACCCCCTGAGCGCGTACGACGTCGTGGCGGATCACGGTGGCGTCGCCGCCGTCGATCGGGACCTCGGCCAGGCGACGCGTCTGACGGCGGTTGCCGTACTCGCCGACGACCAGGTTGGGTGGCTGGGTGGCGTCGTCGACCGACACGAACGAGAACCGCAGCGGCTCGCCGTCGTCGGCGACCGGTGCGAGCCGGAAGCGGACGGGCAGCAGGTGCTCACCGTCGTCGCCCCGCACCACGTCACCGGTGTCGCACACCCAGAGGCCGGCTCGGGTGGCGGCGACGTACAGCCGGGACCCGTGCCAGCCCAGGCCGCCGGCGTGCACCCGCAGCGGCTCGTGCCCGGATGCCGTCGGCACGACCAGCGTGACGTGGCGGTAGCGCCGTTTCGTCGGCGACAGGAAGGAGATCCGGACGCCACCCTTCTTCGCGTACCAGGAGACCGCGACGTGGCGCCCGCCCGGCTCCACCGACACCCCCTGCGGCCACCACTCGGGGTCGCGGCGGTCCGCGCGGTCCCAGGTCCAGGCGCGGTGCCGGGTGAGGCAGGGCGCCCAGGTGCGCCACAGGCGCCGGTCGAGCTCGCCGAGCACGGCGGCCAGGCCGACGCGGCCGCCGTGCCGCTCGGCGAAGGCGTCGACCTCCGTGGTCAGCTCGGCTGTGCGGGCGAGATGCACGTCGCGAACGGTAGCGTCCCCGGTCATGGACGCAGCCAGGATCGCCGTCGTCGGAGCGGCGATCGTGCGTGGCGGCCGGGTGCTCACGGCCCGTCGTACGACGCCGCCGGAGGCCGCAGGCCGCTGGGAGTTCCCGGGTGGCAAGGTCGAGCCGGGCGAGAGTCCGCAGGCAGCCCTGGTCCGCGAGATCCGCGAGGAGCTCGGCTGCGCGGTCGAGGTCACCGGCTGGCTCCCGGGCGAGGTGCCGATCGGGGAGCGACACGTGCTGACGGTCGCGCTCGCCGTACTGACCGAGGACGGAGACCCCGACGCCCGTGAGCACGACGAGATTCGCTGGCTCACGGTCGCCGAGCTGGACGACGTCGACTGGCTGGAGCCGGACCGGCCCTTCCTCCCGCACCTGCGGGCCGTGCTGGGAGGATGAGCGGGTGCGGGGCATCTTCCGGGGCATTTTCTTCGACGAGGACGACGCGGCGGCGGTGGTCGCCCGGTTGCGGTCGTCGGGCTATGACGCGCACGTCGAGCGCGAGCGGCTGTCCGGAGAGGACGACGACGAGGACCACCCCTGGGCTGTCCTGACGGACGCTCCGGAGCTGGTGCTGGACCTCCTCGTGGACGAGTACGACGGCTGGCTCGACGTCGCGGACTCCACCGTGGTCGAGCCTGTCGCGACTCCGCCGCTCGAGCTCCCGACCGCACCGCGGAAGATCAAGCGCCCCTCCTGACGTTGCGGGACTGGACACACTCGTTGTCCGACCCCCTACCTAGGATCACCACATGTCTGCTGACCAGCGCCTCCTGCTCGTCCACGCGCACCCCGACGACGAGTGCATCGGCAACGGCGCCACGATGGCGAAGTACATCGCCGAGGGGCGCCACGTCACGCTGGTGACCTGCACCGCCGGGGAGATGGGCGAGATCCTGGTGCCCGAGCTCGAGCACCTCGCTGCCGACAAGGAGGACCGCCTCGGCGAGCACCGTCGCGGCGAGATCGCCAACGCGATGCAGGTCCTGGGCGTCACCGACCACCGCTGGCTCGGTGGCTTCGGACGGTTCCGCGACAGCGGGATGAAGTGGCACGAGGACGGCTACGCCATCCCGGCTGATGACATCCACGACAACGCGTTCTGGGCGGCCGACCTGACCGTCGCCGCCGACTACCTGGTCGAGATCATCCGCGAGGTGCGCCCGCAGGTCCTGGCGACCTACGACCCGTTCGGCGGCTACGGCCACCCCGACCACATCCAGGCCCACCGGGTGGCGATGTACGCCGCGCAGCTGGCCGCGGTGCCGTCGTACCGCAAGGACCTCGGCGACCCCTGGGAGATCGCCAAGATCTACTGGAACGCGATGTCGGAGAGCCGGATGCGCGCCGGGCTCCGGGCGCTGCGCGACGCCGGCGACACGACGAGCTTCGAGGGCATGGACCCCGACGGCCCGCTGCCGCCGTTCGTCACCGCCGACGACAACCTCGCGGCCGCCGTCGACGCGCAGGACCACGTCGAGCAGAAGCTGGACGCCCTGCGCGCCTACCCGACCCAGGTGACCACCGACGGTCCGTTCTTCGCGCTCTCCAACAACGTCGGCAGCACGGCGTGGGGCGTCGAGTTCTACCGGATCGTCAAGGGCGAGCTGGGCGAGCTGGGCGAGGACGGTCTCGAGACCGACCTGTTCGCCGGCCTCTGATCCACGTGAAGCTCCTCGTGGCCGTCGGGCTGCTGCTGGCGGGTGCGGTCACCGGCCTCACGGCGGTCGCGGTCCACGAGCTGGTGTGGGGGTTCGTGCTGGCCCTGGTGGCGACCGCCGTCACCGTCTTCGCGCTGCCCGCGGGCTGGTGGAGCAGGTTGGCGTTCGTGGTCGGCTGGGTCGTCATGGTCGGCTGGCTCACGGTGCCGCGGCCCGAGGGTGACTACCTCGTCAGCCAGGACTGGCAGGGGTACGGCGTGCTCGCCTTCGGCATGGTGTTGCTCGTCGCTGGACTCGCGACGCTGCCCCGCCCCGGCGGACCGCCAACGGACGCTCCCTAGGATGACCGCGTGACGAAGCCCTCCACCGCCCGCGAGTCCGCCGGCGGCAAGGTCGTGATCCTCCTCCTGGGCGGGCTGCTGCTCCTCGCGGCGGGCGCGTACGCCGCGGCGTACTACCTGGCCGGCGACAAGCTGCCCCGCGGCACCACCGTCGCTGGGGTGGAGATCGGTGGTCAGACCCCGGCGGAGGCCGAGGAGACGCTGACCGCCGGGCTGGCGGACCGCGTCGACCGCCCGATTCCGGTCAGCGTCGAAGGTGAGTCCGTGACGGTCGACCCGACGGACGCCGGCCTCACCGTCGACGTGGCGGCCACGGTCGCGGAGGCCGGAGGGGAGAAGAGCTGGTCACCGGCGCACCTCTGGAACTACTGGACCGGAGGGGACGACGAGGACCCGGTCGTGACCGTGGACGAGCCCGCGTTCGAGGCGGCCCTCGACGGCCTGGCCGACAGCGTCGGCACGCCGGCGACGGACGGTGCCGTGACGTTCAAGGGAGGCCGGGTCGTGACCACAGACCCGGCGCCGGGAGAGGGCTTCGACCCGGACACGACCCGGACCGCGATCCTCGGCTCCTACCTCTCCGAGGACGATGAGGTCGCCGAGCTCGAGACCGTCGAGGTCCAGCCCGACATCGACCAGGCCGACGTCCAGGCAGCGCTGGAGACGTTCGCCAACCCGGCCATGTCCGGCCCGGTCACGCTGGTCTTCGGCGACTCACCGGTCCAGCTCCAGCCCCGCGACTTCTCCGCGGCGCTCGGGATGAAGGCCGAGGGCGGCGCCCTGGTCCCGGACCTCGACGTCGACAAGCTCGCGAAGCTGGTGGCCGCCGGAGTCGGCGAGGAGGACGCGGCGGTGGACGCCACGGTCAAGCTCGTCAACGGCAAGCCGAAGGTCGTCCCGGCGAAGCCCGGGGTCACGTTCGACCCGGAGGCCGTCAGCAGCGCCTTCCTGCAGCTGGCCGCCAGCGCCGGGGACGACCGCGAGATGAAGGTCGAGGCGACGGTCGCGGAGCCGGACTTCACGACCGCCGACGCGGAGGCCCTGCAGATCAAGGAGCGGGTCTCCACCTTCACGACGTACTACCCCTACGCGGAGTACCGCAACGTCAACATCGGGCGGGCCGCGGAGCTCATCGACGGCACCGTGCTCAAGCCGGGCGACACGTTCTCGCTCAACGACATCGTGGGCGAGCGCACCGTCGAGAACGGCTTCACCACCGGCTTCATCATCAGCAACGGCCTCTTCAAGGAGGACCTCGGCGGCGGTGTCTCCCAGATGGCCACGACGACCTTCAACGCGATGTACTTCGCCGGCCTCAAGGACATCGAGCACAAGCCACACTCGGTCTACATCGATCGCTACCCGGAGGGCCGCGAGGCCACCGTGGCCTGGGGAGCGGTCGACCTCCGGTTCCAGAACGACACGAAGTACGGCGTGCTCGTCCACGCGACCGTGCAGCCGGGCAGCGGGTCCTCGCAGGGCGTCGTCACCGTCTCGATGTACTCCACGAAGACGTGGGACATCACCAGCAAGACGTCAGGCCGCTACAACTACCGGTCGCCGAAGACCCAGACCCAGAACACCTCGGACTGCGTGCCCAACACCGGGTACGACGGGTTCGACGTCGACGTCACCCGCTACTTCCACAAGCCGGGCAGCGACGCCGTGGAGAGGTCCGAGAAGTTCCACACCAGCTACATCGCCTCCGACACGGTGATCTGCAAGCCGCCGAAGGGCGACGGCTGACCGTCAGCAGGCCGTGCCTGACGGTCGTCTGTCCCGCAGGGCAACCGCGAACGCCGGCGACACCGGCAGTCGGGGCACCAACGTCGCCTGGATCGCGTGGTAGACGTCGGGCTTCCCGGCCCAGGTGCCCGAGGCCGGGCGGTTCTCCGGGTCGAGCTCGTGGTGCCACGAGCCGCGTTCGCGGTCGATGAGGTGTTGGTCGGCGTACGACCACCAGACGTCCTCGCAGACGGCGTACGCCGGGTCGCCGGTCACCTGCGCGAGGGTCGCGGCGGCCGCGATCGCCTCGGTCGCGACCCAGTGCATCCGCTCCCGGACGACCGGCGTGCCGTCCCAGTCGACCGTGTAGACGAAGCCCGCGGCGCCGTCGACCGCCCACCCCTCGCGGACGCCTGCGTCGAAGAGCGCCACCGCGTCGGCGAGCATCCAGTCGGGCGCGTCGTCGCCGAGTGCGGCGCGCAGCCCGAGGGTCAGCCGGCTCCACTCGAACCAGTGCCCCACGGTCGCGCCGTACGGCCGGAAGGGGTGTGTCGGCTCGTCGCGGTTGTAGCCCAGCTGCGGGCGCCAGTGCGCGTCGAAGTGCTCCGGGATCCGCCAGTGGTTGGCCCGCGCGAAGCCGTGCACGACGGTGGTCACGATCTGCCGGGCCCGGTCGCGCAGTCCGGCGTCGCCGGTCACGTCCGCCGCTGCGAGCAACGCCTCGACCGCGTGCATGTTGGCGTTGACGCCGCGGTAGTCGTCGAGCACCGTCCAGGCCTCGTCCCACTGCTCGACGACCATGCCCGCCTCGGCGTCCCAGAAGTGCCGGTCGAGGACGTCGAGGGCCTCCCTCAGCAGCTCGGCCGAACCGGGCCGCCCCGCCGCCGTGGCGGACGAGGCGGCGAGCACGACGAACGCGTGCTCGTACGCCGTCTTGGACCGGACCGTCGGGCCGTCACCGTCGACGGCTGCCCACCAGCCGCCGTGCTCGGCGTCGCGCATCCGACCGGTCAGCGCGGCGATGCCGTGGTCGACGAGCTCGGCGGCGTACGGGCGGCCCATCAGGTGCGCGAGCGTGAAGACGTGGGTCATCCGGCAGGTGATCCACAGCTCGACCGGCCGGCCCAACAGCGGGTTGCCGTCGTCGTCGAGCCAGGCGAAGCCGCCGTCCGGATGGGCCGAGGCTCGGGCGAACTCCAGCAGGCGGTCCGTCTCCTCCTCGATCATGGGGTGAGCCTATGGAGGTCCCGGGGAAACAGCGTCACCTCACGGATGTTCGAGACCTCGGTCAGCCGCGCGGCCCAGCGCTCCAGGCCGATCGCGAACCCGCCGTGCGGCGGCATGCCGTGCACGAACGCCTGCAGGTAGGCGGCGTACGTCGCCGGGTCCTCACCGCGGGCCCTGATCGCCGCGTCGTACGCCGACGGTCGGTGCAGCCGCTGCCCGCCGGTCACGAGCTCGAGCCCCCGGAAGAGCAGGTCGAAGCTGTTGCTCCAGTGTTCGTCGCCCGGCTGGGGATGTGTGTAGAACGGTCGCTTCGCCATCGGGTAGCCCTCCACCGCGAGGAAGTCGCTGCCGTGCTGCTCCAACGCCCAGGCCCCCAGCGCGCGCTCGTGCTCGGGGGCGAGGTCGGGCTCGTCTTCCGCTGCCCCGACCAGGGCGAGCGCGTCGCGGAAGTGGATCACCGGGATCTCCGCGGGCACGACCGGCACCTGGGCTCCGGCGCGCTCGGCCGCGCCCGGGGCGTGCTCGTGCACGCCGGCGACCATGCCCGCGATCACGTCGCGCAGCACCCGCAGCACGTCGCGGTGGTCGTCGATGAACCCCAGCTCGACGTCCAGCGAGACGTACTCCGCCAGGTGCCGCACGGTGTCGTGCGGCTCCGCGCGGAAGACCGGACCCACCTCGTAGACCCGCTCGAAGACGCCGACGAGCTGCTGCTTGTAGAACTGTGGGCTCTGGGCGAGGTACGCCGGGCGCCCGAAGTAGTCGACCTCGAAGACGTTGGCGCCGGACTCGGTCGCCGACGCCACGAACTTCGGGGTCTGGATCTCGGTGAAGCCCGCCGCGTCCAGGGTCGCGCGGAACCCGCGGACGGAGGCGGCGGCCAGCTCCCACCGGGCGCGCTGAGCGGGGTGCCGCCAGGTGACCGGCGCGTGGTCGAGCAGGGTCGGCAGGGATGCGTTCAGCTCCGGGCGCCAGAGCTCGACGGGCGGGGTCGCGGCCGGCTCGGTGAGCGGCGTGATCACCGGGTCGGTGAGCTCCATGCCACCGGGCGCCTGCGGGTTGGCCGTCGCCGTACCGACGACCTCGACGGTCGTCTCCTCGGGCGGCAGGGCGCTGCCGTCGCGGACGACCACCTGCGCCAGGCCGCTGCGGTCGCGGACGACGAGGAAGGCGACGGTGGCCAGCTCACGTCGCCGATGGACCCAACCTTGCAGCCGGACGGTCTCGCCGGACGTGGCGTGGGGGAGTGCTGCGCTGAGTGTGCGTGCGGGGGGCGTGCGTTTCATGAGGTTCACCTCCAGGGAGAGCGGAAGCCCTGGAGATGTGGGCGGGGGCAAGTTCGCGGTGCCACCACATCTTCGCCAGGGAACTCTGCCGCAGCAGGGGCCTGGCCTCTCGTCAGTTCGTCGTACGCACGGGCATCTTGATCTCCGCCGGCTCGCGGGAGGCTTGTCAGGCCTCGAGACACCGTCGTCAGCGTACGCTGCGGCGCGTGGTCGTGCACTTCCGATTGACGTCGCCGCCGACGCTCACCAAACAGGTCGTGCACCTGCTGCGGGACTTCGACTGGGTCACCAACGTCACCCTCCAGGAAGGCGTCGTCCTCCAGCCCGTCGGCGACCTGGTCGAGTGCGACGTCGCCCGCGAGAAGGCGGGCGTGCTGCTGAACCGTCTCAACGGGCTGGGTCTCGACCGCGCCGGCGGGATCGTGGTGACCACGCCGACCGGCACGCCGTTCGAGGCGGCACGCCGGCTCGAGGCCGCGGCGCCCGGGCATCCCGACGACGCAGTGATCTGGGAGGCAGTCGTCGCCGAGGCCGAGGCAGGAGCCGTGCCGACGGTGTCGTTCCACGTGTTCCTGCTGATCGCGGTCGCGCTCGCCGCGGTTGCCGTCATCACCGACTCCGCGGTGCTGGTCGTGGGGGCGATGGTGGTCGGCCCGGAGTACAGCGCCGTCGCCGCTGTCAGCGCGGGCATCGCGCTGCGCCGGTCGGGGCTCGTCCACCGTGGCATGCGGCTCCTGGTCCTCGCGTTCGCGTTCGCCGTCGCGGTGATCGCGTTGCTGTCGCTGATGGGCCGTTGGACGGGACTCATCACGCTCGACGAGGTCACCAGACCGCGACCCAACACCGGCTTCATCTGGCACCCCGACGAGTGGTCGTTCATCGTCGCCCTCCTGGCCGGCGCGGCCGGGGCCCTCGCCCTCGCGGTGTCGCGGTCGGCGACGATGGTCGGCGTCTTCATCAGCGTCACGACCGTCCCCGCCGCCGGCAACCTGGCCCTCGGACTGGCGTTCTTGGACGCCGGCGAGATCCGCGGGTCGGCCGCCCAGCTCGCGGTCAACATCACCGGCATGGTCATCGCCGGCGCTGTCGTGCTGGTGCTGATGCGCCGGTGGTGGGCCCCGCTCACGGCCTGGTCCGAGCGGGTGTTCGGCCGCCAGGCCGACCTCGACTAGGTGGGACGCCCGGTGGTGGAGGTGGGCGGCGCCAGGTAGCGGTAGGCGTGGTGGGTGACGAAACCCAGCCGCTCGTAGAGCCCGAGGGCCGCGACGTTGTCGCCGAGCACCTGCAGGTACGCCGTCGTCGCGCCGCGCTCGGCACCCCAGTCGAGGAGCGCGGCCATGACGGCCACGCCGAGACCCTGGCGGCGGTGCTCGGGCGCCACCTCGATGCCGCGGAAGCCCACCCAGTCGTCGCCGTACGCCGCCACGCCCAGAGCCCTCTCGCCGAGATGGACAGTGACCACGTCGCCGTCCTCGTCGTACGACGCCGTCTCCACCGATGGTCGAGCTTGTCGAGACCCCCGCAGCGAACGCATGGCCTGAGCCACCGGAGCGATCTGGAAGAGCGTGTCGGCGTCGTTGCTCTCCAGCACCCAACCGTGGCCGCGGAAGAGCGCGTCCTCGGGGGAGTCGGGCAGCACGGCCGCGATCGGTCGCCCGGTCCGCGACGCGTAGAACTCGACGACCCGTTCGAAGTCGCCGTCGACGCCCGACGGCGCGACCGCGAGCACCGAGTTGGCCCGCCGGGCCGTCGAGGTCGGGGAGTGCCGCAGGGTCCAGTCGCCGAGCGGCTCCGTCGTCAGGTCCGGCCACAGGGCGAGCGCTCGTCGCTGGGCCGCCAGCGGGGTGACCCGATGACGGGCCGAGGGACGCGGCGGGACCGGCTTGCCCGAGACGATGTCGGCGAGCGCGATCGTCACCGCCGGGCCGGTCTCCGGCTGCACGACACAGACGCCGTCGCCCCAGGACAGGCAGGTGCCGAGCAGGTCCGTGAGGGCCGGTCCGCCGCTCGGTCCGGTCTCCCCGCGGAGCACCCGTCGTACGACGACGCGCTGCCCGATGATGTGTGGACCAAGTATATGCTTGGTCACATCGTGAGGTCGGTCGGCGGATGACACGTCGGGATACTAGGCTGTGGGCGTAACGCGTGCTCCCCGTCTTGTCTCCAGGAGGAATCAGTGACCTACGTCATCTCCCAGCCGTGCGTCGACCTCAAGGACCGCGCGTGTGTTGACGAGTGTCCGGTCGACTGCATCTACGAGGGCAAGCGGATGCTCTACATCCACCCCGACGAGTGCGTCGACTGCGGTGCCTGCGAGCCGGTCTGCCCGGTCGAGGCGATCTTCTACGAGGACGACGTCCCCGAGGAGTCCAAGGGCTACTACGACGCCAACGTCCACTTCTTCGACGACCTGGGCTCGCCCGGCGGCGCCGCGAAGATGGGCGAGATCGACCACGACCACCCGATGGTCGCCGCGCTGCCTCCGCAGGAGACCGAGCACTGATCGCCGGGCGCGACCGCCGCGTCTCGGCACGGCTGCCCGACTTCCCCTGGGACGCGCTGGTCGAGTACGCCGAGCGTGCCCGGTCGCACCCCGACGGGATCGTCGATCTCTCGATCGGCACGCCGGTCGACCCGACGCCAGCGGTGGTCCAGGACGCGCTCCGCGCGGCCGCTGACTCGCCGGGCTATCCGCTCACCATCGGCACGGTCGCGACGCGGCAGGCCTGCGTCGACTGGCTGGCCCGCCGCCACGGCGTCACCGGCCTGGGGCTCGACGGCGTGCTGCCGACCATCGGCTCCAAGGAGCTGGTCGCCGCGCTGCCCGGCCAGCTCGGCGTCGGACCGGGCGACCTGGTCGCGTGGCCGGAGCTCGCCTACCCGACGTACGAGGTGGGTGCGGCGCTCGCCGGCGCCCGTGGCGTCGCCACCGACTCGCTGACCTCGCTCGGGCCCGAGACCCCGGCCCTGCTCTGGATCAACTCGCCGTCCAACCCGACGGGGCGGGTGCTGCCCCCGGAGCACCTCAAGAAGGTCGTCGACTGGTGCCGTGAGCGCGGCACGATCCTGGTCTCCGACGAGTGCTACCTCGAGTGCGCCTGGGACGCGACGCCGATGTCGGTGCTGCACCCCTCGATCAGCGGCGGTTCGCACGAGGGCATCCTCGCGGTCCACTCGCTGTCGAAGCGCTCCAACCTGGCCGGCTACCGGTGTGCCTTCGTCGCCGGTGACCCGGCGCTGGTCGGCGAGCTGCTCGCCGTACGCAAGAACCTCGGGCTGATCATGCCCGGCCCGCAGCAGCTCGCGATGGCCGCCGCCCTGGACGACGACGAGCACGTCGTCGAGCAGCACGCGCGGTACGCCGCGCGCCGGGCCAAGCTGCGCGAGGCGCTGGAGTCGGCCGGCTTCCGGGTCGACCACTCGGAGGCCTCGCTCTACCTCTGGTCGACCAAGGACCAGGACTGCTGGGAGACCATCGCCTGGCTCGCCGAGCGCGGCATCCTGGCCGCCCCGGGGTCGTTCTACGGCGCCGCGGGCTCGCGGCACGTCCGGGTGGCGTTCACCGCCACGGACGAGCGGGTCGACGCGGCGGTCGCCCGTCTAGCCGGCTAGCGCGATCGTGGCGTCGTGCCCGTCCGGCGTCAGGTAGTGCCCGTCGTCGAACAGGATGACGCCGTTGCAGAGGCGGCACCAGCCCTGGTCGCCGTGGTGATCGGCGACCACCTGAGCGCGGCAGCAGTCGGCGGCGGTGGTGTCCGGACAGGTCGGTGAATGGGTGCACATCGGCGGTCTCCAAAGGAACGTGGTCTACGTCTCCATCGGCACGTGGTCGGTGAAGCCTGAGCAGTTGTGGTTGCTCACTCCCAGCATGCGTCGGGCCACCGACATCCGCAGGCTGTTCCCACAGCCGGGTGTCGTCGACTACGGGAACACGTCGACGTGCACGTGGTCGCGGTGCTCCAGGATCGCGCGGTCACCGGCCCTCTCGGGCGGGTTGTAGTCCCGCCACTCGTCTCCGGACTTCCAGCCTGCCGTCCAGATCCGGCCGTCGAAGATCACGGTCTTGAGGTCCAGCCGGTCGGCCTGGGCGACAAGGTACTGGGCGATCGCCCACCCGCGGATCTTGTTCGCCCGGCTGATCGGCCGGACGAAGATGTCGACGGCCCGTCCGTCGTAGTGGGCGGAGCCCTCCATGTGCCCGGTCTGAACGCCGCCGGGCGCGAAGCCGCCGAGCGGCGGGTCGTCGAAGACCTCCGTCACCTCCCGGCGGACCACTTCGGCGCGCTTGGTCAGCCCGGACTTCGTGAGCCGGGTCGCGGTGGCGTCGACGGTGCCGCCGAGCCGGCAGCTGAAGGCATGCGGCGAGTTGCCCGTCAGCGCCGAGGCGAGCACGCGGGCGTCGGCCTCGTGGTCGGCGTACGCCTCCGGGAAGCCGGAACGCTGCACCCGCTGCGCCGCGACCGTGACCCGCATCCCCTCGTAGCCGTCGAGCTTCGCGAGCTCGTCGTAGAACGCGTTCGCGGCGTAGTAGGGATCGAGGATCTCCGCGCGCGTCCCCCAGCCCTGGGACGGCCGCTGCTGGAAGAGTCCGAGAGAGTCGCGGTCGCCGGTCTCGAGGTTGTAGAGCTTCGACTCCTGGTACGCCGTCGCGAGGGCGATCGTCGCCGCGCGGGCGGGCATCCCACGGTCGATCGCGACGGCGGTGATGAGCGCGGCGTTCTCGGCCTGCTCCACGTCGAGGGTGACCGTGCGTCCGTCGACCGTGGCGGTGCACTGGTCGGGCCGGAAGATCGGTGCCACCTGACGCAGCAGGCCGTAGCCGACAGCGGCGGCGACGCCCACACTGGCGAGGCCGACCAGGGCCACGCCCGTGCGGAGCTTCATGGAGCCAGTGTGCGGATGTGTCCCAAAGCCGCTCTTCACAATCCAGGGTGTAGTCGTGGTCTGAACCCGCCGGACTCGAGTGGCGATCTGGCGATGTAGTTGGTGAGGTTGCGGAACCCGAAGGCTGAGCCGCGGAGGTGCCCGAGGCGTCCGTTGATCGCCTCAGTCGGCCCGTTCGATGTGCCGGGCCGGTCGAAAGTAGGCCAGCAGTCGTCGGCGCGCTTCTTCAGTGTCCGGCCCAGCGTGACGACCTCGCTCAGTACGGCCGGCACGCCGTTGCTGACGGAGTCGATCAGCTTGACCATCAGCTCGCGGCCCTTGACCCGGTCCGGCTCGCGGTAGGCGCCGATCATCCGTTGATAGATGCTCCAGGTCGCCTCGACCTCGACGTGCGCATCGACCGCGAACAGCGCACGGAGCCGGTCGGTCTGCTTGTCGGTGAGCAGGTCGCTGGCCGGTCACCTCGAGCCCGAGTTCGTCGAGACGACAGAAGGTGGTCAGATCAGCGCATGCGAACCCAGCAGGGCTCGCCGCAACGGTAGCGTCGGGCACGTCGAGGTCTCCCAGATGAGCGTGTAGGAGCCTTCATCCTCGGGAGGCCTCGACGCCTACCCGATCAACGACGCGCCGACGACGTCACTACGTGCCCACACCCTGGATTGTGAAGAGCCTGTAAAGGCCTCCAGGTTGATGAGGCCGTTCAGTGACAGCTCCACCTCGCCGCTGGATGCCGCCACCGTTCACGCAGACTGATCGATGTCAAGCAGGTCGACCTTCCGGGACATCAGGTGGTGCAGGAGAGCGAATGCAATGGACGCGTTGCAGCGGACCGTTCCGCTTGTGCATCGCTCATTTTCTGCCGACTGTCAGCACGCCACCATCGACGGGCAACGTGTGGCCGGTGATCCGGCGCGCTTGTTCGGAAGCGAGGAACAGCACGGCGTCAGCGATGTCGTTCGGCTCGATGAAGCCGGGAATCGGGTTATAGTTCTCCGTTGCTTCCCGGTAGGCGACAGGGTCTTCCTGCGCGGCCATGAATGATTCCAGCAACGGGGTCAAGGTCCCACCGGGCGCGACGCAATTCACCCGGATGTTCCGGTCCGCGTATTCCAAAGCTGCTGAGCGAGTCAGTCCTACGACGCCCGTCTTGGTGAAGGTGTAGGGCGATATGTTGCTGACGCCAGAAAGGGCAGCCGTCGAAGCCGTGTTGACCACCGATCCGCCACCGCTTTGCAGGAGCTTTGCGATGCCGTACTTCAACACGAAGAAGAACCCATCTCCGTTGATGCGACTCACTCGCGACCAGTTCTCGATGTCAGTCTCGTGGAGTGGTTGTGGCTTGTCGTCGATACCGGCGTTGTTGAAGATGACATCGATTCTCCCGTATCGGTCGAAGGCTTCGTCGAAGGCCTGCTCAACTGCTGAGGGGTCGGCAACGTCGGCGCAGATGGCAAGAGAATCCGGAAGCGACTCCGCCACTGCTGTCGCGGCGGCGCGCTCGATGTCGAGGACGACTACATGGGCGCCCTCTGCTCCGAACCGTGCTGCCGTCGCTGCACCGATCCCGGAACCTCCGCCGGTGATGACTACAGTCTTTCCGTCGAAACGGTTTTCCACTTATCTGCCTCTCTGTTCTGTAAGAAATCTCTGCCCGGACATGGTAGTGGGTGCCCCGCAAAGCACGCCGGCGCCCGTTTAGGGGCTCATCCCAATCGAGGGTGTAGTTGAGGTCTGAAGCCGCCGGTCTCGAGCAGCGATCTGGCGATGTAGTTGGTGAGGTTGCGGAATCCGAGTGCGCTGCCGCGGACGTATTCGAGCCTGCCGTTGAGCGCCTCGGTCGGTCCGTTGCTGGTGCCGGGTCGGTCGAAGTAGGCCAGCACGTCGGCGGCTCGCTTCTTCAGGGTCCGGCCCAGTGCGATCAGCTCGGTCAGCGCCTTCGGCACACCGCTGGTGAGGTCCGCGATCAGCGTGGCCATCAACTCGTGTCCACGGCGGCGGCCCTCGTGCCGGTAGGCGGTGATCAGGCGCTGGTAGATGCCCCAGGTTGCCTCGACCTCGACATGGGAGTCGTCGGCGAACAGCACACGCAGCCGGTCGGTCTGTTTGTCGGTGAGCAGTCCGGCGCCGGTGTGCAGCGTTCGCCTCGACTTGTAGAGCGAGTCGTCCTTGAACCCGCGGTGGCCGTGGATCGCGAGCTGGACCCGACGTCGGCAGCGGTCCAGGTCTTGAACGCCTGCTTGGAAGCGGCCCTCGACCATGTCGAGCAGTCATGCCGGCCCGGAGCTGTCACGGACCGGGGTGAGGTTGATGACCACCGTACTTGTCGCCACGTCGTGTGTGCCTCCAGACGTGCTCGTCGACCCCGATGACCTTCACGCCGTCGAACCGGGCCGGGTCGTCGACCAGGACCCGCTTGCCCTCGGCCAGGGTCGCGTTGTTAGCGGTATCCCACGCAACCCAAGACCCTCGGCAACCCGAGCCACGGTCAGGTGTTGGACCACGATGCCCGCCAGCGCCCACCGCAACCCTCCGCGGGACAGCTTCGCGCGCGGCTCGGCCGCAGCGGTCATGTCCTGGCGCCCCACGTGGCCGCACTCTCGACACCGGTAGCGCCGGACAGCGACTTCGAGTGTGGTGGGACGCCAGCCCAGCGGCTCGTGCGCGAGTCGGCGGATCACACTGTCGCGCACACGACCTTCCGTGCCACAGCGCCGGCACCACTGATCGGGCTCGATGACTCGGCACGCGAGGACCGCCCTGCCGGGTTCGAGCCGTTGGCCGATGACAGCGAGGCCGAGGCCGTCGAGTCGAGCGAAGGTGGTCAGGTCAGGGCGGCCGAAGCCGGCCGGCGGGATAGCGTCGGGCACGTCGAGGTCTTCCAGATGCCAGGCGTAGGAACCTTCATCTTCGGAAGACCTCGACACCTACCCCGGGACCGACGCGCCAGCCCGGCCCACACCGTCATGTGGGAGGAGCCCCCAAAGCCTCAGTTGGCGTGCAACGCGGCGTTGAGCTCGACGCCCGTGCTCTTCCACGGGACCGCCTCGATGGCGCCGGTGACCGAGTTACGGCGGAACAGCACGTTGCTGGCGCCCGACAGCTCGACCGCCTTGACCACCTGGGTCCGGCTGTGGGCCGGGTTGGTGTCGGCGACGGTGACCTTGGTGCCGGCGGTGATGTAGCAGCCGGCCTCGACGACGCAGTCGTCGCCCAGCGAGATGCCGATGCCGGCGTTCGCGCCGAGCAGGCAGCGCTCGCCGATCGAGATGACCTGCTTGCCGCCGCCCGAGAGAGTGCCCATGATCGAGGAGCCGCCGCCGATGTCGGAGCCGTCACCGACCACGACGCCCGCGGAGATCCGGCCCTCGACCATGCTCGCGCCGAGCGTGCCGGCGTTGTAGTTGACGAAGCCCTCGTGCATGACCGTGGTGCCCTCGGCGAGGTGGGCGCCGAGGCGGACCCGGTCGGCGTCGGCGATGCGGACGCCCGCGGGCAGGACGTAGTCGACCATCCGCGGGAACTTGTCGACGCCGAAGACCGTGAGGTGCCGGCCGTTGGCGCGCAGCCGTGCCCGGGTCAGCTCGAAGCCCGCGACCGCGCACGGGCCGGCACTGGTCCACACGACGTTGGTGAGCAGGCCGAAGATGCCGTCCAGGTTGATCGAGTGCGGGACGACCAGGCGCGACGACAGCAGGTGCAGGCGCAGCCAGACGTCCTCGGTCGTGGTCGGCGCGGCCTGCAGGTCCGCGATCTCGACCAGCAGCACCTCGCTGGTGGTGTTGCGCTCGTCATCGCGCGTCTGGAGGCGACCCAGCTCCGCCGGGGTGATCGCGTCCACCGGCTTCGTGCCCAGCGCCGGCTCCGGGAACCACACGTCGAGGACGGTCCCGGACGCGTCGAGGGTGGCGAGGCCGAAGCCCCATGCAGTTGAGGGGGCAGTCGAGGGAGTCGCAGTCACAGCAGCACAGGCTACTGGCCCGTCCGCCCGTCGATGCACTCGCGCAGCAGGTCGGCGTGGCCACAGTGCCGCGCGTACTCCTCGATGAGGTGAACGACGACCTCACGCATCTCCAGGTCACCGTCGTCGTGCTGTCCGAGGTGGTCCATGGGGTGGCTCGCCTGGAACTCTTGGGCGTACGCGACCTCGGTGCGCCACGCCGACCATGCCTCCGCCACGACCGCGTCATCGGCGACGGCGCCGTCGAAGTCGGCGTCGCGGTGCTCGTCCTTGCCCCACATCTTGGGCAGCTCGAGATTGTGGTCCATCACGCGGCGCCACCACGAGTACTCGACCGCGGCCAGGTGCCGCAGCAGGCCGAGCAGCGACAGCGTCGACGGTGGCACCGACCGGGTCGCGAGCTGCTCGGCGTCCAGTCCCTCGCATTGACGCTCGAACGTGGCCCGGAAGTGGTCGAGGTACTCGCGGAGGACGGCTTCCTCGCCGCGAGTCGTGTCGCCGGTCATGGCCTCAGCCGACCACCTGGCGGTGCGCACCGCAAGCGGATTCGCGTCACGAGCGCGGCGCGGCCTCGATCGCCGCGAGACGCTCCTCGAGCTCCCGGATCCGGTCGTAGAGGTCGACCAGGGTCTCGCCGTTCGCGACCACCCCGGGCTGGTGCCGGTGGCGACGGACGAACTCCTCGCGAGTCTCTGCACCGGCCCCTGCGGCGTTGCGATCCAGCGTGGCCAGGGCGGTCGCCGAGGCGGCGGCGGTCGCCTTCTGCAGGCGGGTGACCAGGATGCCGCCGAGGATGATCACGACCAGGGCGGCGAGCGGGATCAGCAGCCAGATGTACGGGTTGGTCGACATGGTGCCTCCCGAGACGATGGAGCAGGACGTGGAGTCAATCGCCTCCCGATGTCACTCGGCAAGTGGGGTCTCGTGCTGCGACACACTGCACCCGTGAACGCCGCCGCAGTCATCGCCCTCGCAGCTGGGATCGCCGTCGTCGGGTCGCGGCCGGGTGACTCCGACTCGAACTTCTCGTCCGGCGCGGGCGCGGCCACCTGGGGTCGGCGCTCCGAGGGAATCCGATTGGCGGGGCGCGTCGGCCGCGCCGTACGCTGTGCCCACAGGCGCTTGAGCCGTCATCAGCGGTGAGCCTCCGGAAGAACAGCATGGTGGTTGAGAGCCTCGAAACCACCGGGCCCAGTAGAACCGGACGGGTAGGCCCGTCACAGCCGTTTGAGTGGTCGTCCTCCGGGTCGGCAAGCAGGGTGGTACCGCGGCCTCCGTGATCAGCAGAGCGTCGTCCCTGTGGTTGGCAGTCCCACCACAGAGAGACACCCCGATGACGTACCCCAAGGTCGATGGCGCCGTTCCCTCGAGTCCCCGCTTCCCCGAGATCGAGGAGCGGATCCTCAAGTACTGGGAGCAGGACGGCACCTTCCAGGCGAGCATCGACCAGCGCGACGCGGGCGAGAACGGCGCTAACGAGTTCGTCTTCTACGACGGCCCGCCGTTCGCCAACGGCCTCCCGCACTACGGCCACCTGCTCACCGGCTACGTCAAGGACCTGATCCCGCGCTACCAGACGATGCGCGGCAAGAGGGTCGAGCGCCGCTTCGGCTGGGACACCCACGGGCTGCCCGCCGAGCTCGAGGCGATGCGCCTCAACGGCATCAAGACCACCGACGAGATCGTCGAGATGGGCATCGACAAGTTCAACGAGGCCTGCCGCGCGTCGGTGATGAAGTACACCGGCGACTGGCGCGAGTACGTCACCCGTCAGGCGCGCTGGGTCGACTTCGACAACGACTACCGGACCATGAACCCCGACTACATGGAGTCGGTCATCTGGGCCTTCCAGCAGTTGTTCGAGAAGGGACTCGTCTACGAGGGCTTCCGGGTGCTGCCCTACTGCTGGAACGACGAGACGCCGCTGTCCAACCACGAGCTGCGGATGGACGACGACGTCTACCAGATGCGGCAGGACCCGGCCGTCACGGTCGGGTACGACGTGACGACTCCCGGTGACTTCCAGGGCGCCAAGCTGCTCGTCTGGACGACGACGCCGTGGACGCTCCCGAGCAACCTGGCGGTGATGGTCGGCGAGGACATCGACTACGTGGTGGTCGAGGTCGAAGGCGTTCGCTACATCCTGGCCGAGGCGCGCCTGGCGTCGTACGCCCGCGAGCTCGGTGACTCGCCGGAGATCACGTGGCGCGGCAAGGGGTCCGACCTGGTCGGACTGGTCTACACGCCGCCGTTCACGTACTACGCGGGCCACGAGAACGCCTTCCGCGTCGTCCCTGCCGAGTTCGTGACGACCACGGACGGCACGGGGATGGTGCACACCGCGGGCGCGTTCGGTGAGGACGACAAGATCGTCACCGACCGCGAGGGCATCGAGGCAGTGATGCCGGTCGGCAAGGACGGGAAGTTCACCTTCCCCGTCGTCGACTACGAGGGCATGCTCGTCTTCGACGCCAACCTGCACGTCATCGACCACCTCAAGGCCGCGACCGCGGGCACGGGGGAGACCGGGTCGGTGTCGCCGGGCACGGTGCTGCTGCGCCGCGAGACCTACGACCACAGCTACCCGCACTGCTGGCGCTGCCGCGAGCCCCTCATCTACAAGGGCGTCTCGTCGTGGTTCGTCGAGGTGACCGCGATCAAGCAGCGGATGCTCGACCTCAACCAGGAGATCAACTGGGTCCCGGACCACATCCAGGACGGCCAGTTCGGCCGCTGGCTGGAGAACGCCCGCGACTGGTCGATCACCCGCAACCGCTTCTGGGGCTCCCCGGTGCCGGTGTGGAAGAGCGACGACCCGGCGTACCCCCGCATCGACGTCTACGGCTCGTTCGAGCAGATCGAGGCCGACTTCGGCAGGCTGCCGCTCAACCACCAGGGGGAGCCCGACCTGCACCGCCCGTACGTCGACGACCTGGTGCGTCCCAACCCGGACGACCCCACGGGCAAGTCGATGATGCGCCGCGTCTCCGACGTGCTCGACGTGTGGTTCGACTCGGGCTCGATGAGCTTCGCCCAGGTGCACTACCCCTTCGAGAACGAGGAGTGGTTCGCTGGGCCAGATGACGGCTCCGCCGTGGGCCACTTCCCGGCGGACTTCATCGTCGAGTACATCGGCCAGACCCGCGGCTGGTTCTACACGCTGCACATCCTGGCAACGGCGATCTTCGACAAGCCGGCGTTCGAGAACTGCATCAGCCACGGCATCGTGCTCGGCTCCGACGGCAACAAGATGTCGAAGTCGCTGCGCAACTACCCCGACGTGCGCGAGGTCTTCGACCGCGACGGTGCCGACGCGATGCGCTGGTTCCTGATGTCGTCGCCGATCCTGCGCGGCGGCAACCTGGTCGTCACCGAGCAGGGCATCCGCGACTCGGTGCGCCAGGTGCTGATCCCGCTCTGGAACAGCTGGTACTTCTTCCAGCTCTACGCCAACGCCGCCGGTCAGGGGCAGGGGTACGACGCCGCCGTCTCGACGGCGTCGACGGACCCGCTCGACCGCTACCTGCTGGCCAAGTGCCGCGACTTCGTCGAGGAGATGACGGCGTCGCTGGACGCGTACGCCGTGGCCGACGCGTGCGACGCGACCCGGTCGTTCCTCGACGTGCTGACGAACTGGTACATCCGGCGCTCGCGCGACCGCTTCTGGGACGACAACCAGGCGGCCTTCGACACGCTCTACACGGTGCTCGAGGTCGTCTGCCGGGCGACGTCGCCGCTGATGCCGCTGACGACCGAGGAGGTCTGGCGCGGGATGACCGGCGGTCGCTCGGTGCACCTCGCCGACTGGCCCCTCGTGGACGAGCTGCCGGCCGACGACGACCTGGTCGCCGCGATGGACCTGGTCCGGGAGGTCTGCTCCGCGGCGTCCGCGCTGCGCAAGGCGCGCAACCTGCGCAACCGGCTGCCGCTGGGGTCCCTGACCGTCGTCGTGGACGACCCGGCCGCGCTGGCCGGCTTCGAGGCGATCGTCCGCGACGAGGTCAACGTCAAGGACGTCCGCCTGCTCGCGGCCGAGTCCGACGAGGCCGCGTCGTACGGCGTCGAGCAGAAGCTCACCGTCAACGCCCGCGCCGCCGGGCCGAGATTGGGCCGTGAGGTGCAGGTCGCGATCAAGGGCTCCAAGTCCGGCGACTGGTCGGTCGCCGAGGACGGCACCGTCACCGCCGGTGGGCTGGCCCTCGAGGAGGGGGAGTACACCCTCGAGACCGTCGCCGGCTCGGCCGACGCCGACTCCGCGACCGGTGTGCTGCGCAGTGGCGGCTTCGTCGTCCTCGACACCGAGGTCACGCCCGAGCTCGCTGCCGAGGGTCTCGCCCGCGACCTGGTCCGGCAGATCCAGCAGGCGCGTCGTGACGCCGGCCTCGACGTCTCCGACCGGATCTCGCTGACCATCGGTGGCTCGGAGGACGTGCTGGCCGCGGCGGAGACCCACCGCGACCTGATCACGTCCGAGACGCTGGCGACGGCGTACGAGCTGGTCGCCGCGGACGTCGCCGAGCCGACCATCGAGGTCGCCAAGGCCTGAGATCGCCGGGACGTCATACGGACAGAGCATCCGCTTGCTCCGTCCGTATGACGTCCGCCGGCGGCCGGGCCGCTACCGCGACAGGTTCCGATAGGCCCGGGCCGACAGCGGCAGGAACACCAGCGTCAGCACGAGCGGCCAGGCGAAGGCGACCAGTACGGCGTGGTGGGCCAGGACTCCGTCGGTGATGCCGGTCGGGTTGCCGAAGAGCTCCCGGGCGGCGGCTGCGGTCGCGGAGACCGGGTTCCACTGCGCGAGCGTGCCCAGCCAGGTCGGCATGGTCTCGGGCGCGACGAAGAGGTTCGACAGGAATCCGAGCGGCCAGACGATCACCTGTACGGCGGCGAGCGAGCCCTCGCCGCGCAGCACGAGGCCGAGGTAGATCCCGATCCACAGGACCGCGAACCGGAGCCAGAGCAGCAGCGCGATCGCGAGCGCGGCGTTGGCCAGGCCGTCCTCGATCCGCCAGCCGACGACCAGCCCGCCGACCACCAGCACCGCGAGCTGGACGGCGGAGTTGGTCAGGTCGGCGACCGAGCGGCCGAGCGGGATCGCGACGCTGCTGATCGGCATCGAGCGGAACCGGTCGGTGATGCCGCGCTTGGCGTCCTGCGTGATCGCGGCCATCGTGGTCTCGACGCCGAACAGCATGGTGAGGGCGAACATGCCGGGCAAGAGGTAGGCCAGATAGTCGCCGCCGCCGGGCACCTCGATCGCGCCACCGAAGAGGTAGCCGAAGACCAGCAGCAGCATCAGCGAGAAGAGGATGCCGAAGACCGGCGTCCACGGTTCGCGCTGCCAGTGCCGCAGGTCGCGCTGGGTGACGATCCAGCCCTGGTGCAGCGTCGTCAGGGGCGTGCTCATCGGGGTCCCCGCGGGAACCGAGCGAAGCGAGTGTTCTCGTGGGGTGATCATCGGGCCACCTCCGCGGTTGTGGGGTCGGTGAGATGCAGGAAGACCTCGTCGAGCGTCGGCCGCCGCAGCAGCACGTCGTCGACCTCGAGCCCGGCCGCGTCGAGAGCCCGGACCGTCGCGAGGAGCGCGGCGGTGCCGCCCTGCTCGGCGGCCTCGACCGTCACCCGGCCGGTGTCGGCGTCCAGCGGCGCGCCGAGGGCACGCGCCACCGCGGCACCGGTGTCGCCGGGGGCCGTGACGATCACCCGGTCGCCGCCGAGCCGGTCCTTCAGCTCGGCGGCGGTGCCCTCGGCGATGACCCGGCCAGTGCCCATCACGGTGATCCGGTCGGCGAGCTGGTCGGCCTCGTCGAGGTACTGCGTCGTCAGCAGCACCGTGGTCCCCTCCGCGACCACGCGCCGGATGGCTGCCCAGACCTCGTTGCGCCCGCGCGGATCGAGCCCGGTCGTCGGTTCGTCGAGGAAGAGCAGGTGCGGGCGGCGGATCAGGCTGGCCGCGATGTCGAGCCGGCGCCGCATCCCGCCCGAGTACGCCGCGACCTTGCGACCACCTGCCTCCGCGAGGCCGAACCCGGCGAGCAGCTCGTCGGCGCGGGATCCGGCCTCCCGGCGTGAGAGTCCGTGGAGCCGGGCGAGCATCACCAGGTTCTCCCGGCCGAAGAGGACCTCGTCGAGGGCGGCCGACTGACCGACGAGGCCGATCGCTCGGCGTACGGCGGCACCCTCGCGGCGTACGTCGTGGCCGGCGACGCGCACCTCGCCCTCGTCGCAGCGGGTGAGGGTGGCGAAGGTGTGCACCGCGGTGCTCTTGCCGGCGCCGTTGGGTCCGAGCAGCGCGTGCACCGTGCCGGGCGCGACCTCGAGGTCGAACCCGTCGAGGGCGAGCGTGTCGCCGTACAGCTTGCGCAGTCCGCGGGCGACCAGGGGAGTGGGAGAGGGCATGGCGGCTCCTAATTTCGTACGATGTACGGAGTTGAATGCCCGGACTCTAGCATTTGTTCCGTACGCCGTACGAAGAAGTTAGGATCCGTACGTGCCCACCGACCCGGATCCCGTGCTGCGCCTCCTCTGGCGCCACGTGGTCCCGGCGTCCGACGCCGCTCCGCGCCGGGGCCCGCGGCCGAAGGTCTCGGTCGACGAGGTGGTCGACGCCGCCGTGGAGCTCGCCGACGCGGAGGGGCTCGCAGCGTTGTCGATGCGCTCGCTCGCGCAGCGACTCGGCATGGGGGCGATGTCGGTCTACGGCTACGTCGCGAACCGCAACGACCTAATCGTGCTGATGGTCGACCAGGTGCTCGGAGAGGCAACCCTGCCGCCGATGAAGGGCGACCTGCGGACCCGGCTCCGCCTGGTCGCCGAGGCCCAGCTCGCCGACTGTCGCGCCCATCCCTGGCTGCTCGACGTCGCCGGTCTGCGCCCCTGGCTGGGGCCGAACGCGGCCGACCGCTACGAGTGGCAGCTGGCCGCCGTCGACGGCATCGGGCTGTCCGACGTCGAGATGGACCAGACCGTCACGCTGGTGGCGGGCTTCGCCGCCAACGTCGCCCGGGCCGAGCACGCCGTCCGGGTGGCCGAGCGCGAGTCGGGGCTGACCGACCTCGAGTGGTGGGAGGCCAACAGCGGCGAGCTCGGCGAGGTGATGGCGCACCGCGACTACCCGCTCGCCGGCCGGGTCGGCAGCGCCGCCGGTGAGGCCTACCAGGCCGGGACCGACCCGCAGCTCGAGCGCGAGTTCGGGCTCGAGCGCATCCTCGACGGCATCGAGGTGTACGTGGCGTCGCTCAGGAGCCGCTGAGCCCCAGGCGGCCGGCGAGGCGGTCGAGCGAGCCGAGCACCTCGGCCTCGGCCTTGTCGGGCACGCCCCAGATCAGCTCGGTGGCGCCGGCCTCGGCCCAGGCCATGAGGTCCTCGGGGTTCGGCTTGAAGGCGATCAGGATCCGGATCTCCGGGGCGCCCGCGCGGCCGGCGTCGGCCCAGGCCTTCTTGAGAGCCTCGATCTGGCCGGAGATGTCGGACTGGGTCGGCGTGGTCATCCAGCCATCGGCGTTGGCCGCGATCCAGGCAAAGGTCTTGGGGCCGCCGCCGGCGCCGATGATCAGCGAGATGTGGCCGGCCGGCTTGGGGAAGGCCCAGGAGGGTCCGAACGACACGAACTCCCCGTCGTACGACGCCTCCTCCTGCGTCCACAGCGAGCGCATCGCCTCGACGTACTCCCGCAGCACGGTCCGCCGCTTGGCGGCCGGCACGTGGTGGTCCGAGAGCTCGTCGGTGTTCCAGCCGAAGCCGGCGCCGATCTCCACGCGTCCGCCGGAGAGGAAGTCGAGGGTGGCGATCTGCTTGGCGAGCGTGATCGGGTCCGACTCGACCGGCAGCGCCACCGCCGTGGAGAGCTTGATCCGCGACGTCACCTGCGCGGCGGTGGCCAGCGAGATCCACGGGTCGAGGGTGCGCGTGTAGCGGTCGTCGGGCAGCGTCTCGTCGCCGGTCCCCGGGTGGGCTGCGGTCCGCTTCACCGGGATGTGGGTGTGCTCGGGCACGTAGAACGTGTCGAAGCCCCGCTCCTCCGCGGCCATGGCGAGGGTGGCCGGCCGGATGCCGCGATCGGAGGTGAAGAGGACGAGTCCGTTGCGCATGGCGACAGCCTAGACGGATTTCTAGAACGTGTTCCACTTAGTCCGTCCTTAGACTCGCCGGCGTGTACTCCTCTGCGGTCGTCGGTCTGGTCCCCGCTTCCCGAGCGGTCGTCTACCGGGCCCTCCTCGACCCCGCGGCGATCGCCCAGTGGCGGGTGCCGGACGGCATGACCGGCGAGGTGCACGAGCTCCAGCCGTACGTCGGCGGCCGGATCCGGATGTCGCTGTCGTACGACGACCCGACGGCAGCCGGGAAGTCGGGCGGGGCGACCGACACCTACAGCGGGGAGTACGTCGAGCTGGTGCCCGACGAGCGGGTCGTGGAGCGGGTGGCGTTCGAGTCCGACGACGCTGAGCTCGACGGCGAGATCACGATGACGACGACCCTGAGGGATGTCGCCGGCGGCACCGAGGTCGAGATCCGGATGGACGGCCTGCCCGACGTCGTACCGGCCGACCAGAACGAGCTCGGCTCGAGGATGGCGCTGGAAGCGCTCGCGCGGCTGGTTGGCTCTGCTGATTGGATGGGTCGCGTGACGACCCTCGACCTGACGACCGACGCAGTCTCGCTCACCGAGCAGCTGGTCAACATCGAGTCCGTGAGCCTCGACGAGCAGACCATCGCCGACGCCGTCGAGGCGGCGCTGCGCGGCCTCGGCCACCTCGACGTCGTACGCCGCGGCAACAACATCGTTGCGCGCACCGACCTCGGCCACGCCGAGCGAGTGGTGATCGCCGGCCACCTCGACACCGTCCCGGTCAACGACAACCTGCCGGCCCGGCGCGAGGGGGCGATCCTGCACGGGCTCGGCACCTGCGACATGAAGGGCGGCGACGCGGTCATCCTGCGGATCGCCGCGACCGTCCCGAAGCCCAACCGCGACCTGACGCTGATCTTCTACGACGCCGAGGAGATCGCGGCCGAGCACAACGGCCTGCGCAAGCTTGCCGAGACCGACCCAGACCTGCTCGCCGCTGACTTCGCGATCCTGATGGAGCCGTCCAACGCGGGCGTCGAGGCGGGCTGTCAGGGCACCCTCCGGGTGGCGGTGCGTACCACCGGCGAGCGAGCCCACACGGCCCGCGCCTGGCGCGGGTCCAACGCCATCCACAAGGCGGGCGCCGTCCTCCGCCGCCTCGAGGACTACCAGCCGCGCAAGCCGGTCATCGACGGGCTGGAGTACCACGAGGGCCTCAACGCCGTCTTCGTCCGCGGCGGCGTCGCCGGCAACGTGCTGCCCGACGAGTGCGTCGTCGAGGTCAACTACCGCTTCGCCCCGGACTACTCCGAGGCCGACGCCGAGGCCTACGTCCGCGAGTTCTTCGAGGGGTACGACGTCACGCTCACCGACTCGGCGCCCGGCGCACTGCCCGGGCTCGACGTACCCGCTGCCAAGGCGTTCGTCGACCTCGTCGGGGGAGAGGTCAACCCCAAGTTCGGCTGGACCGATGTCGCTCGATTCAGCGCCCTCGGCATCCCGGCGGTCAACTTCGGTCCGGGTGACCCGATGTTCGCCCACAAGCAGGAGGAGCACGTGCCCGTGGAGCACATCGAGCGCTGCGAGGCCGTGCTGACCAGGTGGCTGACGTCGTGAAGTCCAAGCGCAAGGGGCCGGTCCTGCAGCGCCGCAGCCAGATCGACACCGGCACCACCGACCAGCGCCTGCTCGACTCCCGCGGCCAGACCGACTGGGTGCACACCGACCCGTGGCGGGTGCTGCGGATGCAGGCGGAGTTCGTCGAGGGCTTCGGTGCGTTCGCCGAGCTCGGTCCCGCGATCGCGGTGTTCGGATCGGCCCGTACGCCCGTCGACAGCCCCTGGTACGCCGCCGCAGAGATCGCCGGACGACGCCTCGTCGAGGAGGATTTCGCGGTCATCACCGGCGGCGGCCCCGGTGCCATGGAGGCCGCCAACAAGGGCGCCTGCGAGGCCGGCGGCGTCAGCGTCGGCCTCGGCATCGAGCTCCCGTGGGAGTCCGGTCTCAACGAGTGGGTCGACGTCGGCGTGAACTTCCGCTACTTCTTCGCTCGCAAGACGATGTTCGTGAAGTACTCCCAGGGCTTCATCGTGCTCCCGGGCGGGGTCGGCACCCTCGACGAGCTGTTCGAGGCGCTCACGCTGGTGCAGACCGGCAAGATCACCGACTTCCCGATCGTGCTCGTCGGCTCGTCGTACTGGCAGGGCTTGCTGGACTGGATGCGCGACACCTCGCTCGCCAACGGCACGATCAGCCAGGTCGACCTCGATCGGCTGATCCTCACCGACGACGTCGACGAAGCCGTCGGCCTCATGGTCTCCGCACGGAAGGCGCACCGCTCGTGATGTGGTTCTTCGCGATCCTGGTCGTGCTCGCGCTCGGCGGGGTGGCCCTCCTGGCCGCCGGCCGCGGCGCCCCGATGGTCGAGGTGTACGACGACCGCCCCGACTCCAGTGTGCCCGCGACGGGACCTCTGACGGGCGACGACCTGCGCCGGGTCCGCTTCTCCCTGGCCTTCCGCGGCTACCGGATGTCGGAGGTCGACGCCCTCCTCGACCGGCTGGCCAGCGAGCGGGAGCCGAGCCGTGACGAGAGCCGACAGGCCGAGACCACGGAGTCGCCACGTGGCGACGACCACACGCAGTAGGGCACACTTCGCTCCGTGTCGACCGAGGTGATCGTGTACGTCCTCACCGTACTGGCGGCTGTCGTCGTGGTGCTGACCCGGCTGCGGCTGGGGCGCGGCAGCGGAGGTGCGGGCCGGCTCGACATGGGCCGGGGCCTGGTCAATGTGCACACCGTCGCCGGCCTGCTCGCCCTGGTGTCGTGGGTCATCTTCCTGGTCGCGTCCGACGACTCGTTCCTCGGCAGCGCGAGCTTCGGCATCCTCTCGCTGGCCTGCTGGTGGGTCACGGTGATCGCCGGCCTGCTGATCCTCGTGCGGTGGCGACGACCGCGTGGTCGCCACGCCTCGCAGGGCGCCGCCGACTCCTGGTCCGACGGCCCCGGGCTCTCGATCCTCGCCCACGTCGGCATGCTGGTGGGCGTCTGCGTTTTCACGTGGGCGTACCTGACTTCCGTGGTGTGACAGGGTTCCGGCCATGCGCCTCGGGATCGTCCTAGCCACCGCCGCACTCCTCGCCGGATCGCTGGCCGCCGGATCAACGGCCGGTGTGGCGACGTACGCCGCGCCGATGCCGGTCGACCGACCTGCCGTGATCGAGCGGGTGGTGATCGGCCACTCGGTGCAGGGCCGTCCGATCGCCGCGTGGCACCTCGGGCAGCCGGGCAAGCGGCGGGTGCTGCTGATCTCGACCATGCACGGCGACGAGGGCAAGCCGCGCCAGATCCTCGGGGCACTGCGCGACGGCCGTCCGATCCGCGGCATCGACCTGTGGGTCGTCCCGGTCTACAACCCCGACGGCCTGGCCCGCGGCACCCGCAAGAACGCCCGCGGCGTCGACCTCAACCGCAACTTCCCCTACCGGTGGGCCGACCTGGACGGCTCCTACGAGTCCGGTCAGCGCGCGGGCTCCGAGCCGGAGACCCGAGCGATGATGCGCTTCCTGCGTGAGGTGAAGCCGTCGCGGATCATCAGCTTCCACCAGCCGCTGTACGGCGTGGACACGGACACCAAGAACGCCGCGTTCTCCCGCCGGGTGGCCGACAAGCTCAACCTGCCGCGCAAGTCGTTCACCTGCGGCGGCGTGTGCCACGGCACGATGACCGGCTGGTTCAACAGCCGGTTCAAGGGCGCGGCCGTCACCGTCGAGTACGGCCACCGGCCCTCGTCGCGCCACCTCAGCAGGACCGCGCCCGGGCAGGTGCTGCGGGTCTTCGAAGCGCGTCGGGAACGTGACAGGTAGCCGGTCGGCTCACGAGGTCTCGCTAGCGTCCCTCGAAGACTGGGTTCTCCTTGGCCACGAACGCCGCGACCGCGGCGCGGTGGTCGGCCGTCGCGCCGGTCTTGGTCATCATCGCGCTCTCGAACTCGAGTGCCTCCTCGAACGAGTGGCCGGCGGCGTACGCGACCGACTGCCGCATCGCGCCGAGCGCGACCGTCGGACCGGCGGCGAGCCGGGCGGCGAGCGCACCGACCTCGTCGGCGAGCTGGTCCGCCGGGACCACCTTGGTCGCGAGCCCGAGCTCCAGCGCCTCGGCGGCGCTGATCGTGCTCGGGAAGTAGAGGAGCTCCATCGCCTTGGCGCGGCCCACCAGCTGCTGCAGGTGGTAGCTGGCGCCGGTGTCGCAGGACAGCGCGACGTTGGCGAAGGCCAGGTTGAAGCCCGCCGTGTCGGCGACGATCCGCAGGTCACACGCGAACGCCAGGCTGGACCCGGCGCCGGCGGCGACCCCGTTGACGGCGGCGATGACCGGCTTCGCCATCCCGGCGAGCGCGGTCACGGTCGGGTTGTAGTGCTTGTCGACGGTGGTGAAGAGCGCGTCGCTGCCGCCGTTCTCGAGGAGGTCGATGTGCTCCTTGAGGTCCTGGCCGGTGCAGAACGCCTTGCCGCTGCCGGTCAGCACGACACACCGGACGGCCGGGTCCTCGGCCATCTGCTCGACGGTGTCGCGCAGGAGCTCCTTGGTCTCGATGTTGAGGCTGTTGTACGCCGCGGGACGGTTCAGGGTGATGGTGCCGATGCCGTCAGTGACGTCGAGCAGCACGGGGGAGTCGGTCATGCCCGCATGATGTCAGGCGCTCAGGCAGCGGGCCACGAAGCGGTCGGTGCCGGGCTTGAGTCGCGTGGCCGCCGAGGCGAAGAGGGCGGCGGCGTCCCGGCCCGGCCAGTCGCCCGGCAGCAAGGCCTCGGGCAGGCCGGGGTCGTCGAAGAGGAACTTCCGCCACTCGTGCACGAGGTGGAAGCGCGCCGCGAACGCCGCCTCGTCCTCGTCGTCGTGGGCCTCCAGGTGCCGCATGACCAGCCCGTCGGCGGACGCCAGCCAGCCTTCGTACGCCGCGCGGAGGCTGCTGAGGTCCCACGCGCCGGTCGGCTCGGGGTCGAAGCCGTCGGCCCAGGCGGTCCGTGCCGTGGCACCGGCTCGCTCGAGGACCGGCCCGAGCTCGGCGCGGGCGAACGGGCTCACCCACACGTTGTCGGCGAGCTCGGCGTAGCCCACGAAGGTCAGGTCGGCCCGGAGGCGGTTGCGGGTGGCGCGGGCAGCCGGAGCGTCGACGAAGGCGAGGTGCCAGCGGCCGTCCCACGTGGGCAGGTGCCGGCGGTAGACGCGGTCACCCGCCTCGTCGAGCCGTCGGTTGGCCTGCTCCGTGGTCCGGTAGCCGCGACCGCTGCTGAGCTGGACCGGTTCGAGCCAGCCCTGCGTGACCATCCGCGAGATCGCCGTACGGACCGCTGGCGCCGCGATGCCCACCGGGTTGAGCAGCCGGACCACGGCCGCCACCGGCGCCTCGCTGCCGCGGGCGCGCAGGTGGTCGCCGTAGACGTCGAAGAGTGCCGAGCGGGCCTGCATGGGCCGAGTCTGCCAGCCGAGGTTGTGCCCATGGGTGCGCCCTGTGCTCCAAGTCACCGCTTCATAGGGGATAATGGTTCGGCACATGGCGCAGCGAGCTCGCTCGGAGGCTCGTCTGGCCCCTGACACAGGTGAAGGAAGGTGCGCGGATGGCGGCGATGAAGCCGCGGACGGGCGACGGTCCGCTGGAGGTCACCAAGGAGGGACGAGGCATCGTGATGCGCGTCCCGCTCGAAGGTGGTGGCCGTCTCGTTGTCGAACTCAACGCCGAGGAGGCCGGCGCTCTCGGGGATGCCCTCAAGGATGTCGTCGGCTGACGCCGTGTCGGCCCCCCAGGTACAACTTCCGAGCCAGGTCTCACCTCCCGACTTCGCGCTGAGCGCGACACCGCCCCATGGTGTGGTCGGGGTCGAGGTGGTGGCGTTGCCGGTCCTCCCGGGCGAGGACGGGTCCGCACCGCTGCTGGGACCGGGTGGCGCCGACCTCGCAGACCTGCTCGGCATCGACCTCTTCGGCGTGCTCGAGGTGGCCTCGGCCACCGGGCACGCCGGTGAGGTGACGAGCGTGCCGGTGCCGCTCGGCAGCCCGGACAACGCGGAGCTCACGAGCGTCCTGATGATCGGGGTCGGCGACCAGCGCGCGCAGGACTTCCGTCGGGCCGGCGCCGCGCTGGCGCGTGCGACCCGCGACCGGGGCGCGGTGGCCACCACGATCCCGGCGATCGCCCCTGACGAGGCGGTCACGCCGTTCGTCGTCGGGACGATGCTCGGCTCGTTCGGCTTCCACTGGCGCTCGGGCCAGCCCGAGCAGCGTCCGGTCGGGCGGGTGGTGCTCGCAGACCTGTCCGACGACCTCGAGCCGGTGCTCGCGCGTGCGGTCGCCGTCGGCGGTGCCGGATGGCGCGCACGGATGCTCGCCACGGTGCCGTCCAACCTGAAGAACCCGGCCTGGCTCGCCGACCAGGCCCGGCGGATCGCCGACACGCACGGTCTCGACTTCCGGGTCTGGGACGAGCAGCAGCTCGCCGCCGAGGGCTTCGGCGGCATCGCCGCGGTCGGCCAGGCCTCCGCCACGCCGCCTTGCCTGATCCGCCTCGACTACGCGCCGCCCAAGGCCGGCCGTCGTACGCCGACCGTCGTGCTGGTCGGCAAGGGCATCACCTTCGACACCGGTGGCCTGTCGATCAAGCCGGGCGAGGCGATGATCAACATGAAGCGCGACATGACCGGGGGCGCCGTCGTGCTCGCCACCATGGCGGCTCTCGGCGCGGTCGGCTGCCCGGTCCGTGTGGTCGGGCTGGTCCCGGCCGCCGAGAACGCGATCGGCGGCAACGCGCTGCGCCCCGGCGACGTGATCCGGCACTGGGGTGGCCGCACGTCGGAGGTCACCAACACCGACGCCGAGGGCCGACTGGTGCTGGCCGACGCGCTGGCGTACGCCGTCGCGGAGATCAGGCCCGACGCCGTCGTCGACGTCGCCACCCTCACGGGCGCGATGAAGGTCGCGCTGGGTCAGCAGGTGGGCGGCTACTTCGCCAACGACGAGCTCCTCGCCGGCCTGATCGGCGATGCCGCCGACGTCGCGGGCGAACCCCTGTGGCGGTTCCCTCTGTCCGAGTCCTACGAGGCCAAGCTCAGCTCCACGATCGCCGACGCCGACAACGGCGCGGGTGGTCCGGGTGCGATCACGGCCGCCCTGTTCCTCCAGCACTTCGTCGGGGAGACCCCGTGGGCCCACCTCGACCTGGCCTCGGTCGGCGACGCGCCCGAGGACTCCCACGAGTGGACCAAGGGCCCGACCGGCTTCGGCGCCCGGGCCCTGCTGGAGTGGCTGGGCTCAGCCGCACCCCTCGAAGGCATGCGCCACTAGGGCGTCGACACCTCGGCGTCGGGGCTCCACTCCTTCTTCGCGAGGAGCAGCCCGTCGCCGACGGGCAGGAGCAGCGGCACCAGGCCGTCGTGCTCGGCCACCTCGCGGCCCAGGTCACGGATCGCGACGGTCTCCTCGTCGCGCTGGGCGGGGTCGGCCACGCGGTCGTGCCAGAGCGCGTTGTCGAACGCCACCACGCCGCCCGGGCGCAGCAGCCGCAGCGCCTCAGCGAGGTAGGCGGAGTACTCGCGCTTGTCGCCGTCGCAGAAGACCAGGTCGTAGTGGCCGTCGGTGAGACGCGGCAGGACGTCCAGGGCGGCCCCGGAGATCGTGCGTGCGCGCTGCGTGGCGAAGCCGGCCTCGGAGAACGACTGTCGGGCCAGCCGCTGGTGCTCGGTCTCGATGTCGACGGTCGTCAGCACGCCGTCGGAGCGCATGCCCCGCAGCAGCCACAGCCCGGAGACGCCGGTGCCGGTGCCGATCTCGACCACCGCGCGAGCGTCGAGCGTCGATGCGAGGAACCGCAACGCGGCGCCCCCACCCGACCCGATGGCGACGACGCCGACCTCTTCGGCGCGGGACCGGGCGGCGGCCAGCACAGCGTCCTCGGCGACGAACTCCTCGGCGTACGACCAACTCGACGGCTTCACAGGCTCAACGTATCGCGCCAGCGGGACGCCGGGCGGGAACACCGGCCGTGCCTCGCTCGTTCTCCCGCTTGAAGCCCCACGGCGAGCCCGGACGAGGGACACTGGTCTCACAGGCTTCTCTCAGCACAGGTCCCTACGGTGAGGAAGGACAAGACCCTGTTCGGCGGAACTGCGCGACAGCGCGACAAGGAGGTCCCGGTGGAGACAACCCCGGACCAGCACGTGCCCTCGTGGGACGAGATCGTCGAGCGGCACTCCGATCGGGTCTACCGGCTCGCCTACCGCCTCACCGGCAACCGTCACGACGCCGAGGATCTGACCCAGGAGGTGTTCGTCCGCGTCTTCCGGTCGCTGTCGACGTACACACCGGGCACGTTCGAGGGCTGGCTGCACCGCATCACCACCAATCTCTTCCTCGACCAGGCCCGCCGCAAGCAGCGGATCCGGTTCGACGCCCTCTCCGACGAGCGCGCGGAGCGCCTCACCTCCTCCGCACCGACGCCCGACCTGGCGTACGTCGACCGCACGTTCGACGACGACATCGAGCGCGCCCTCGCCACCCTGCCCCCGGACTTCCGGGCGGCGGTCGTGTTGTGCGACGTCGAGGGCCTCACCTACGAGGAGATCGCCGAGATCCTCGGCACCAAGCTCGGCACCGTCCGCTCCCGCATCCACCGTGGGCGCGCGATGCTGCGCACCGCTCTCTCCCACCGAGCCCCCGGCGTGGGCCGGGTGCGGTATGCGGGGCCCGAGTCGGAGCAGCTCCTGTCCGGCTGGGGGTCCGCACAGTGATGGGCCCAGTCGGCCACCTCGGCACCCGCGTCAGCGCGCTGCTCGACGGGCAGCTGTCGCCGGAGGACACCGAGCGGGCGTGGGCGCACGTCCACACCTGCCACGTCTGCCGCGACCTCGTCGAGCGTGAGGGCTGGATCAAGACGAGCCTGGCCGGCCTGTCGTTCGGGTCGACCTCGGCCCCCGACGGCCTCAAGGGCTCGCTGCTCGGCGCGCTCCCGGCAGGACCGTGCGGTGCCGACTGCCTGATCGAGGATCGTGACCACCGCCGCCGGCAGTTCGGGCTGGTCGCCCTCGGGGGCGGTGCCGTCGGCGCCGCCGTGATGGGCGTCTTGGCGCTCGGTGTGGCCCCGGCCGACGCGCCGACCAACGATCGGCGCGTTCCGCCGGCGTCGATCACGCACACCCAGCCTCCGCGGACCCCGGCGCCGAGCGACCCGAACCTCGCCCGGTCATCGGCTCTGCGGCAGCACTGACCCCGACTCATTCCGGACGCCCCCGGGCGCATGGGACTTCCCCGACGGGACATGATGGCACCGTGAGTCACGACGAGGTCCCGCCGTCCGGGTCCGACGCTGAGCCGACCCGGCCGCTGCTGTTCCCGCCACCGGCGGGCCCCGCGCCGAGCTGGCTGCCGCCGACCAACCAGGCCCCGCCGTACCCGCAGCCGTACGGACAGAGCCTGCCGCCTCAGCCGACCGCGCCGCCGAACCGGCACGCCGTCCCGCGCGGCCGGGTCCCCGGCTGGCTCTGGCCGGTCGTGTGTGTGCTCGCACTGATGCTCGGCGTCCTCGGCGGACTCGTCGGAGGTGCGGCCTACCAGGAGCTCCGGGACGAGCCCGGCACCGTGAGCGGTGGTCTCGCGGACGTCGACACGGTCTCCGAGCCGCCGCTGGAGCCCGACAACGGCTCGATCGCAGCGGTCGCGCAGCAGATGCTGCCGAGCACGGTGCAGATCATCGCGGAGTACGACGGCAAGGAGGGCGGCGCGACCGGCTCCGGGTTCGTGCTCGACCGGCAGGGTCACGTGATCACCAACAACCACGTCGTCGCCGATGCCGCGTCCGACGACGGTCTGATCGAGGTCGTCGACCAGGACGGCGACCGGTACGACGCCACGATCGTCGGCCGCAGCCCGGTCTACGATCTCGCCGTCCTCGACGTCCCGGACGCGCGCGGCCTGGCGCCGGCAGCGCTCGGCTCGTCGCGCACGCTCGTGGTGGGGGAGGGGGTCGTCGCGATCGGCTCGCCCCTCGGGCTGAGCTCCACCGTCACGGCCGGGATCGTCAGCGCCCTGCACCGGCCGGTCACCACGGGCGACTCGAGCAACGACTCGTCGTACATCAACGCGGTCCAGACCGATGCCGCGATCAACCCCGGCAACTCCGGCGGTCCGCTGGTCAACCTGCGCGCCCAGGTCGTCGGCGTGAACTCCGCGATCGCCACCACCGGCGGGTCGATCGGCGGAGATTCCGGCAACATCGGTGTCGGCTTCGCGATCCCCATCGAGCAGGTCAAGATCACCGCAGACCAGATCCTGCGCGACGGCGAGGCGCGCTACCCGGTGATCGGGGCGAAGGTGAAGACGGGGGAGTCCGACGGGAAGGGCGCCGAGGTCGACTCGATCGTCCCGGACACGCCCGCGGACACCGGCGGGCTCGAGGAGGGCGACGTGATCACCGAGGTCGACGGCGCCCGGGTGACCGACGGCATCGCCCTCATCGTGGCTATCCGGACCCACCAGCCCGGCGAGAGCGTGACCTTCACGGTCCTCCGCAACGGCAAGGAACGCTCGCTGACCCTCACCCTCGACGGCGAGGTCGGGTAGCCGGCTTCGACCCCGGAGGGTGTGGCTAGGGTGCGACCATGAATTTCGAGGTCCGCAGGCCGGTACGTCGCTTCGCCAGCGCCCTGGTCGATCGCCTGCCCGCTCCGCGCGACCGTGCGGCCCGCCAAGTCGTGCGGTCGACCCGGGTTCTGGTCACCGGGCGACCGGCGCCCACCACGAAGCCGAAGAAGAAGGCCCGCCGGACCCCGAAGGTGGCTCGCGGCGCGAAGGTCTTCGCGCCCCCTGGACGCTACGACTCGCCGATCGTGGATGTGAGCGAGATCCGCGGGGCCGGGAGCGATGCCGGCACGTTGGTCGAGATCCCCGGCATCGACCTGGACATCGCGCGCCACGACGCTGTCTGGGAGGAGTGGCGTCCGTTCGCGGAGCAGTGGGAGCAGGCTCCCGAGGTCGCCGCCCGCCGCTACCACACGGACAACATCATGTTCGGTCCGGAGAGCGCCGCCCTGCTCGCCGGCGCGCTAGGCGCGATCCGGCCGCGGCGCTACATCGAGATCGGTTCCGGGTTCAGCTCTGCCGTCGTCCTCGACGTCAACGACGAGCAGCGCCCGGACGACCGGATCCAGTGCACGTTCATCGAGCCCTACCCCGACCGCCTCAACTCGATCCTGCGCCCCACCGATCGCGACCACTGCACGATCCTGGTCGAGAAGGTCCAGGACGTTGATCTCGAGGTCTTCGACCAGCTCGAGTCGGGGGACGTCCTCTTCATCGACTCCTCGCACATCGCCAAGAGCGGCAGCGACCTGCTGCACGAGATCTTCGAGGTGCTCCCGCGCCTCGCGTCCGGAGTGTTCGTTCACTTCCACGACGTCATGTACCCGTTCGACTATCCCCTCACCTGGATGGTGAAGCAGAACAGGTCATGGAACGAGCCGTACTTCCTGCGCGCGTTCCTGATGTACAACCCCGAGTACACCGTCCACTTCTGGTCCGACTTCCACGGGCTGTTCGGATCGCACGTCGACGGTCAGAACGTCCAGCGCTCCAGCTCGATCTGGCTACGACGTACCTGACGCTCCCGGTGGTTGAGCAGCGAGCTCCGGCGGGCGTCGTCGAGGCCCCCGCACTCGAGGGCTCTGTCTGGGTTGCGGGGGTCTCGACAGGCTCGACCACCGGAACTCGCGCGGGCCGTGTCTGGGAACCACCCGCAGCGAAGAGAGGGCGGGCGTCCCGGTGGTCGAGCAGCGAGCTCCGGCGAGCGTCGTCGAGACCCCCGCACCCGAGGGCCCTTTCTGGGTTGCGGGGGTCTCGGCAGGCTCGACCACCGGGGGTCGCGCGGGCCGTCACCTCGCCGGCCCCTCAGCGATGACGTGACGTTCGCGTTGTTCGAACGTTCGTGCAACGCAGAACCTCGAATGGAGCTTGGCCGCCGTCGGCTGACAACGGGGGTGTCCCGGTGGTCGAGCAGCGAGCTCCGGCGAGCGTCGTGGAGTCCCCGCACTCGAGGGCCCTGTCTGGGTTGCGGGGGTCTCGACAGGCTCGACCACCGGGGGCCGCGTGGGCCGTCACCTCGCCGGCCCCTCAGCGATGACGTGACGTTCGCGTTGTTCGAACGTTCGTGCAACGCAGAACCTGGAATGGAGCTTGGCTGCCGTCGGCTGACAACGCGGGTGTCCCGGTGGTCGAGCAGCGAGCTCCGGCGAGCGTCGTCGAGACCCCCGCACCCGAGGGCCCTGTCTGGGTTGCGGGGGTCTCGACAGGCTCGACCACCGGGGGCCGAGCGCGGTGGTCAATCGCCGCGCCAAAGCCGAAGCCGGTCGCCGCTATGCCTCGGGCTCGGCGTCCACGAACGGGTGCTCGTCGACGAAGGTCCGGGTCTCGGAGTACATCCGCTGGATGAACTCCTCGAGCTGTGTCGACTCCACCCGCCACTGACCGCGGCCGCCGATCTTGATCGCCGGGAGGTCGCCGCGGCGTACGAGCGCGTAGACCTGCGCGCTCGACGTGTTGAGCACCTCGGCGACGTCGGCGAGCGTGAGGAAGCGTGGCGAGCCGGACATGAGTCCCATGGTCGCATCTCAGGCAGCCGACCCGCGTCGCGGCTCGCGAGCCTGTGGATGGCCGGGTTTCACATCTGGCGCGAAGGGTGATCATGTCGTCGTGAGTCTCGGGGTCAGGTACGACGACCCGGATGCCGGCAACCGCGCCGGTGCCCGGGCGGTATCGGCCGTGCCCCCCGCTGCGCGTGCCACGACACCTGGCTGGCGCGACCCACGTCTGTGGGTCGGCCTGCTGATCGTGGCGGCCTCGGTGGTGGCAGGGTCGAGGTTGTTGGCCGCGGCCGACGACACCGTCGCGGTCTGGGCGGTCGCCGCCGATGCCGGGCCGGGCGCCGCGCTGACCGAGGGCGACCTGGTCGTGCACCGGGTGCGGTTCGCGGAGTCGGACGACCTGGCCGGCTACTACCGGGTCGATGACACGCTGCCGGGCGAGCTGCGGCTCGTGCGCGGCGTCGGGGCCGGTGAGCTGCTCCCGCGGGGCGCGGTCGGTGCGGCCGACCAGCCCACCGACACCGTCGAGCTCCCGGTGGCCGTCGAGTCCGACCAGGTGCCGCCGGCCGTGCAGGCCGGCTCGGTCGTCGACGTCTATCTGGTGGGCGATCCGGCGCGAGGCGAGGCAGCGGCCGTAGAGCCGGGCACGCCGGTGCTGCAGGAGGCGACGGTGGTCGACGCCCCGACCTCAGACGGCGGGTTCGGCGGCGCGGCCGGGCAGCGACAGCTGGTGCTGGCGGTCCCGCAGGACGACGCCGCGGCGTACTTCGCCGCCGTCGCCGCATTCGAGAGCCCGTTGCTGACCGTGGTCCGCCGAGGCTGACGTGGTCGAGCGGGTCGTCGTTCTGATCGTGGCCTCTGGCGCCGCCTGGGAGCCCGAGGCGCTCCGGTTGCTCGGCGACCACCCACGCATCGTCGTGCTCAAGCGGTGCGTCGACGTCGACGACCTGCTCGCCGCGGCCACCGCGGGCCAGGCCGACGTCGCGGTGGTCGGTCTGGACGCGCCAGGGCTGGACCGGACCGCCGTGGACCACCTGCGTGCCCACGCTGTGCGACCGGTCGCGATCGCCGCCGGCGGCGCCACCCTCGACGGCGGTCGGCTGCGGGCCGGACGGATCGGCATCCCGACCGTGGTCACCGACGACCAGCTCGCCACCCTCGCCGATGCCATCTGCTCCGACGACCGGCCGCCCACGGTGGTCCGGCGCCCGGTCGACCCGGCGCCGATCGGACCACCGGGAGGGCACGAGCCTGCGGCCGCCGGTCGGGTGGTGGCGGTCTGGGGGCCGGCCGGAGCCGGGCGCACCACGGTCGGAGCCGCGCTCGCCGCGGAGATGGCCCGACGGCGGCGCCGGGTCGTGCTCGTCGACGCCGACCCGTACGGCGGGGCGGTCGCCCAGCAGCTCGGCATCCTCGACGAGGTCTCGGGGCTGCTCGCCGCCGTACGCCTGGACGGCGCCGGACAGCTCGCGCAGCGGCTCGGATCGGTGCAGCGCGGCCTGGACCAGTACCTCAGCGTGGTCACCGGGCTGCCGCGGGCCGACCGCTGGGTGGAGGTCCGGAGCGGCACCGTGGAGCACCTGTTGTCCCTGCTCAGCGCGGGCGCCGAGGTCGTGGTCGACACCGGCTTCAGCGTCGAGGAGGACCAGGTCCCGGACCTGGGCGGCCGGCCCGGGCGCAACCAGATGACGCTCGAAGCCCTGAACGCGGCCGACGAGGTGCTGGTCGTCGGTGGCGCCGACCCGGTCGGGCTGTCTCGACTGGCGCGCGGGATCGTCGAGCTGCGCGAGCGCCGCAGTGGCCGGCCGGTGCAGGTCGTGATCAACCGGATGCGCCCGTCGCTCGGCTGGAGCGAGCGGGAGATCGTCGCAATGGTGTCGGGGTTCGCCCGCCCGAGTGCCGTGCACTTCCTGCCCGACGACCAGTCCGCGGTCGATCGAGCACTGGTCTCCGGGCGCACCCTGGTCGAAGGGGGCGACTCCGATCTGGGCCGTGCTGTGGGTCGGGTCGCCGACAGCCTGCTGCCCGAGCTGGTCGAGACCTGATCGAGACAAAACCCGGCGGCTCGGATCCCTCAGGCCCCGCCCGCCGCGGCCGAACCTTCCCCTGTGGGAACTCGATGACCTGGAGCCGGCGGCCGCCGAGATGGAGGCGCGCCTGCTGTACCCCAGCGGACGCCGTACGCCGGCCATCTCGCCGCTCCTGGGGTCCGTGGTCCCTGCCTTGCTGCCCCGGATGTCGCGAGTCGAGCTGGAGATGCTCGGCTCCATGCGTGGGCCGGTCAGCCCGACCGTGCTGCCCGCCGGAGCTCCGCCCGACCTGCTCGTCGGGCAGGTGCGGATCCGGGCCAGCCTGGTCCGCTTCTACCTCGACCTGATGCCCGGCCTCGACCGGATGCACCGCAACGGCGTCGACGCCCTCTGCGACGTCGCGACCGTGCTGCACCTCGAGCGCTGGATCCAGCCGGCGGTCGCCAAGGAGACGATGCGCCCGCTGCGTCAGCTCGTCGGCCCGGAGGGGGAGCTCGGGTTCGGCCCGGAGTACGACCAGGTGCTCGACGTACTGCACGGCATCGCCGACTTCACCGGCAGCTCACGCCGGGTCCAGGCCGTGACGCAGGTGTGGGCCAGTCGCCCCGAGCTCTACTGGGACGGCATCGCCGACACCTTCCTCGCCACCTCCAGCGTCACCGGCCGCCAGTCGTCGCTGCGGATGATCACCCGGGTCACCGCCGTCACGAGCGCGACCGTACGCCGCAGCCCGGTCTTCCGGGCGACCCGTCTGCGTGCCGCAGCCGTGATCCTCGCCGATGTCATCGACGATGACCTGGTGGACGCGGCGAGCGAGCCGTGGCTGGCCGGCATCTCCGCCGGCCCCACCCTGGCCTGAGCGCAGCCGGCCGTCAGCGGACCTCGAGCTGGACGATGACCTTGTCCAGGTGGTGCGACTCGACGTCGACGGTGCCGGGCTGGTCGATGCCCGTGATCGTCTGGGTGGACTCACCGGCGGGGTACTCCAGCTCCTGCTCGGGCGAGGAGTGCACGTGGATCTCGCCCGCCACGTCGGCCGTGATGTCGAGCTGGATGTCCTGGCCCGTCGAGACCTCGATGCGCTCGCCGTTCGGCGTGACGCTGTCGCCGTCGAAGGTCACCTTGATGACCTTGGGGTCGGACGACCCGGAGCCGGACGGGGTCTCCTCGTCCCCGCACGCGGTGGCGAGGGCGAGGGTGACCAACACGAAGGCGGCGGCTGCGAGAGAACGGCGCATGCTGTCAGAATCCCATGGTGCGCCAAGCGTCGGTACGGTGACCCTGGCGCCGGTGTGGGGCACCTGACGCTGACACACACAGAAGAGGGGCAGCACATGAGTGAGCGGCTACGCCCGCGGGATGTGGCTCTGCTGGCCGAGGAGTCACCGACGACGCCCATGCACAACGCAACGATCGAGATCTTCGAGCCCGGGGCCTCGGGCTTCGACTACCAGCGGCTGGTCGACCTGGTGCACGACCGCATCTCGTTCGTCCCGCGCTACCGCCAGCGGATCCAGACCGTCCCTGGCCGGATCGCCAACCCCATCTGGGTCGACGACGAGCACTTCGACATCGGCTTCCACGTACGCCGCTCGGCGCTGCCGCGGCCGGGCACCCTCGACCAACTGCGCGAGCTCGTGTCCCGGATCGTCTCCCGTCCGCTGGACCGCAGTCGCCCGCTGTGGGAGATCTACGTCGTCGAGGGTCTCGCCGACGGCCAGTTCGCGCTCCTCACCAAGTCGCACCACGTGCTCGTCGACGGCATCGACACCGTCGACATCGGCCAGGTGCTCCTCGACACCAGCCCGGACACCAAGGAGCTCGGTGCCGACGAGTGGCGGGCACGTCGCGGCCCCTCGCCGTTCTCGCTGATTGCCGGCGCGGTCAAGGACTCGGCCACCGACGTCGACACCGTCGTCGACACCGTGCGTACGACGACGGGCGCGGTGCTCCGCGGTGCCGCCGGCGGCGCCCGGACGACCGGCCGGGTGATCGACGCGCTGACGAACCGCACGCCGCGCTCCGAGTCGCCGATCATCGGACCCCTCTCGCAGCAGCGCCGGGTGGTGACGGTGCGCACCGACCTCGCCGACCACCGCAAGGTGCGCGAGGCGCACGGCGGCACGATCAACGATGCGGTGCTCGCGACCGTGACGGGTGCGCTCCGGGCCTGGCTGATGACCCGCGGCGAGTCGATGCGCGGGATCCGGAAGATCCGGGCGCTCGTGCCGGTCTCGGTCATCGACGACGAGCTCGAGGCGACCGCGCTCGGCAGCCCGATCGCGGCTCACTTCGTCGACCTGCCGGTGGGTGAGGCCAGCCCGCTCGTGCGGCTGCACCAGGTCTCCTACTCCTTCCAGGCCGACAAGGAGTCCGGTCGCGGCATCCCGGCGGCCCGGCTCGCCGGCATGAGCGGCTTCGCGCCGGCGACCTTCCACGCACTCGGCGCCCGCGTCGCCGGGGCCGAACGCCGCAAGGGCTACCAGCTCTGCGTCACCAACGTGCCCGGTCCGCAGGCGCCGTTGCACGCCGCCGGCGCCCGGATGGTCGCGACCTATCCCGTCCCGCCGCTCTTCGAGGGCCGGCCGTTGGCGATCGGCGTGACGTCGTACGACGGCGCGGTGTTCTACGGAATCAACGCCGACCGCGACATGCTGCCGGACGCCGACCTGCTCGGGCAGTGCGTCCGCGAGGCGCTCGACGAGCTCGTCGACTCGGCTGCCCCGAGCCGCAACCGGGCACCGCGTGGGCGGCGCAAGCGCAAGACCCCGGAGACGCCATGACGACCCGGGTCTACCTGCCGCTGACCATCGCTCTCCTCGCCGAGCTGCACGCCTCCGGCGAGACGCCGGTGACCGACGAGACCGTGGTCGCGGAGGACGACAGCGAGGACGGTGAGTACGCCGCGCTGATGACGGCCGCCGACGCCTCGACCGAGCTCCTGGCCGGGCCGGGTCGCCGCGTGGTCGTGGTGGCCGAGCTCGAGAAGGAGCCCGAGACCGGCTGGACGATCCCGCTGCGCCGGATCGTGGCCGTGCACGCGGATCCCCAGGACCGCCCGGTCGACGCCGATCCCGACGAGGACCTGGCCTGGTACGGCGTCCAGGAGATCCCGCATCTGTTCTGAAGACAGAGGGTTTGGGCGCCCGCGAGCGGGAGTGAGAGCATCGCAGGCATGGACGCTGTGACCACCCCTCCTGCACCGATCAATGAGCCGAACCTGACGTATGCGCCGGGCTCTCCCGAGCGGGAGGAGCTGCGCGTCGAGATCGAGCGGCTCGAGAAGAAGCAGAAGAATCTGCGTGGCTACGTGGGTGGCCGCTGGAAGGCCGGTGGCGGTGCCGAGGTCAAGGTCGTCCAGCCGCATGACCACCAGCATGTGCTCGGCGTGCTGAAGAACTCTACGCAGGCCGACGCGAAGGCGGCGATCAAGGCCGCGGCTGATGCTGCGCCCGGCTGGCGTGAGATGGACTTCGACGACCGCGCCGCGGTGCTGCTCAAGGCTGCCGATCTGCTGGCCGGTCCGTGGCGCCAGCGCCTCAACGCGGCCACCGTGCTGGGCCAGTCGAAGACGCCGTTCCAGGCCGAGATCGACTCGGCGTGTGAGCTGATCGACTTCTGGCGCTACAACGTCACCTACGCGCGCGAGATCCTCGCCGACCAGCCGATCGCGAACAGTCGCGGCGTGTGGAACCGCACCGACCACCGCCCGCTCGAGGGCTTCGTCTACGCGATCACGCCGTTCAACTTCACCGCGATCGCGGGCAACCTGCCGACCGCGCCGGCGCTGATGGGCAACACGGTCATCTGGAAGCCGTCGCCGACCCAGCAGCTCGCCGCGTCGCTGACGATGGAGCTGCTCGAGGAGGCCGGGATGCCGCCCGGCGTCATCAACATGCTGCCCGGCGACGGCCTCGAGGTCTCGGAGGTCGCGCTCGCCCACCCGGACCTGGCCGGCATCCACTTCACCGGCTCGACCCCGACCTTCCAGCACCTGTGGCGCGAGGTCGGCAACAACATCGAGCGCTACCGCTCCTACCCGCGCATCGTCGGGGAGACCGGCGGCAAGGACTTCATCGTCGCCCACCCGTCGGCCGACCCGGCCGTGGTGGGTACGGCGATGATCCGCGGCGCGTTCGAGTTCCAGGGCCAGAAGTGCTCGGCCGCGTCGAGGGCGTACGTCGCCCGCTCGGTGTGGAAGCGGATGAAGGACTCGTTCCTCTCCGAGATCGAGACCATCACCATCGGTGACCCGACGGACTTCACCCTGGAATCTGGTGCGGTCTTCATGGGCGCCGTCATCGACGACCGGGCGTTCGCCAAGCACAAGGCCGCGATCGCCCGGGCGAAGCGTCAGAACAAGCTCGACGTCATCGTCGGCGGCAAGCTGGACGACTCGGTCGGCTACTTCGTGAACCCGACCGTGGTGGAGTCCGCCGACCCGACCGACGCGATGTTCACGACCGAGTACTTCGGCCCGATCCTGGCCGTCCACGTCTACGAGGACGCCGACTTCGAGAAGGTCGTGCGCGGCATGGAGTCGATCGCGCCGTACGCCCTGACCGGCTCGATCATCGCCCAGGACCGGCGCGCGATCGCCTGGGCGCAGGCCGAGCTGCGCTTCGCGGCCGGCAACTTCTACATCAACGACAAGCCCACCGGCGCGGTCGTCGGACAGCAGCCCTTCGGTGGCGGCCGGGCCAGCGGCACCAACGACAAGGCCGGCGCCGCGGTCAACCTGCTCAGGTGGACCAGCCCGCGGTCGATCAAGGAGACGTTCGTCCCGCCGACCGACTACCGCTACCCCTACCTGGGCTGACCGTTGATCCCGATGCACATGGGTGCCCTGCACCCCTTCGAGCAGGCGCTGACGCTGATCCTGGCGTTCGGCCCGTTCCTAGTCCTCGGCGCGGTCATCGTGCACCGCCGTCGCCAGGATTCCGGTCGGGGGGTAGGTGCTGCCGCCGATGTTGGGGCTCCGACTGGTGACGTAGGTGTAGCCGCCACCGGGCGCGGTGACGACGCTGGTGAGGTACGCCGACCCGGACGGTGACGGCACCTTCTTGCCGGTGGTGATGTCGAGGAAGCGGGCCGACGACCCGTCGACGTACAGGACGTCGTCCAACGCCGTGAGCCTGAGCTCGGAGCGGTTGCCCCGAAAGCGCGCGGGGCGGAAGCGGGCGTCGAACCCCGACGTCGCCGAGAGCTTCACCAGTCCGGGGCGCGCGCCCTGGCCCCTCTGGAAGACCTGCTTGAAGATGCCCGAGGCATAGAGCGAGCCGTGATGTGCGACGACGTCGTAGACCGGCCCGTTGATCTTGGGATCGAAGCCGGGGCGCCGGTGGCCGGTGCGGGCGTCGATCCGGATCATGGCGGTGTCGGCCGGTCCGCCGTTGCTCGTGGTCCGCTTGAAGCTGCCGGCGACGACCAGGTCGCCGCGGACGCTGGTCATGGCCGTGACGTAGCCGCGCAGCGGGATCGGGTACGACGCGACCTTGCCGCCCTTCGGTCCGTAGACGTCGACCTGGTTGCGCGGGAAGTTCACGTCGCTATCGAGTCGCCGCGCGAGGTAGAGCCGGTTGCCGATCGTCGTGACCGCGCTGAGATTGCGGACGCGTCGGGTCAGGCGGGGGAGCAGGTCGCCGCGCCTCGGGTCGAAGGCGTGGATCCGTGTGGTGTCGGTCCAGTACGGCGGTCGCTCGCGGTCGTAGCCGGACCCGTGCGTCGTGGTGACGTAGAGCGCGGCCCGGGTGGGCAGCAGGTCGGCGTAGGTCTCGACGCTGTTGCGGAACCCCGGGTCGGGCTCGAGGGAGGATGCGTCGACGGCGGCGATGCCGTTGCTGCGGACCCAGTCGGTCATGAAGAACTTGCCGCCGACGAAGACGTCACCGCCGGAGAGCTCGACCGCGTTGACCGCACGGTTGTACCTCGGCAGTCCGGTGTCCTCGCGGGCGCCGGATGCCGCGTCGACGAACGCGAGCCCGTGGGCGGCCGTGCCTCCCACCGAGGTGAAGCTGCCGCCGATCCAGAGGCGATCGCCGTCCAGGGCGAGGTCGTAGACGCCGCGGGGCGTGGCGAACCGGTCGGTCTTGCCGCCCACGACAGGCGCGAAGCCGGGCACTGCCGCTCCGGTGGTGCTGTCGAGCGCCTGCAAGCGGGTGGTGCGGTCGGAGCCGGCGTACAGGACCGAGCCGGCTCGAAGGAGCGAGTGGTAGGACCGCTCCTTCTGCGCGCCGCCCGCCGGCGCGAAGGCGGGGACGCGGGCGCCGGTCGTGGGGTTGAGGGCAACCAGGGTGTCGGAGCCGACGTACAGCAGGCCGCCGCCGAGGGTCAGTGCGTGCACCGGGCTGCGGACCGGGGCGTTGAACCCGCCCAGAGTCGCGCCGGTGACGGGGTCGACGGCGGTGACCCGGTCGGTGCCGATGTACACGGCCGTGGCGGAGGCAGCGAGCTCGGTCACCCAGGTGCTCTGGGACGTCGCGAACGGGAGGACGCCACCGTTGGTGGTCGAGATCGCGGCCACGCGCTTGCGGCTCGTGCCGTTCACGCGGCGGAAGTCGCCACCGACGTAGAGGGTCGTGCCCTGCAGGGCGAACGCACTCACGAGTCCGTCGGCCACCGGGAGGAACGACGGGTCGAGTGACCCGTCGGCGAGCACGTGCGCCAGGCCGCCGGCGGCATGGCCGCCGATCCGGGTGAAGTCGCCGCCGAGGTACCAGCCGCCCGCGCCGTCGGAGACGACGACCGAGACCTGACCGTCACTGATCTCGGGGATCGGCTCGGACCGACCGGTGCTGCCGAGGCGATCGCCCGGCCCGGCGTACCGGCCGATCTGCTTGAAGCTGCCCTGGACGAAGAGTCGGTCGCCCTCGCGGGCCAGGTCATAGATGCTGCCGTCGGTGATGACGGCGCCGGCCGGCAGGCCGGCCAGCGTGTCCGGTGCGGCCGCCCGCGCCGTCTCGGGCGCTGCCCGCTGGGCGGCGGCGCCGTTGGTGCCCAGGGTGCCGGCCGCGAGGGCGAGCACGATCGAGGCACCGACGAGGCCGAGGACGGGAGCACTACCGGTACGCATGGTCGGACCTTAGGGGTGGCTGGACGACGGCGAGCCGATACCGCAGGACCGTGCGAGACGGTCCAGACCATGCGGTCAGCTGTCAGCCGGCAAGGTAGGCGCGGGCGACCTGCTCCTCGGCGCACAGCGCCTTGCGCAGCATCTCGGCGATCAGCTTCTCGATCTTGCCGCCGACCAGGGGGATGTTGACGGTGATCTCGACCGCGACGGTCTCGGTCGTGGTGCCGCCGTCCTCGGCGAGGCTGATCGAGCCGACCATCCTGCCGGGCTTGCCGGGGATGGTGACGTGGAGGTCGGCGTACTCCGCGGACGACCACTCCTCCCGCTGCACGATGTTGATCTCGGAGCCCACGAACTTGGTCGCGTACGACGGCAGGCCCGCCGCGGGCCGCACCTGGTCGACGACCGCCGTGGTGATGTCACCCTCGGTCCCGATCTCGAAGGTGCCCCGCACACCGCCCTGAGCGTGCATCACCCGGTCGCGGTACGCCGGGTCGTCGAGCATCGTGCTCACGTCGGCAAGGGCGGCGTCGTACGTCATCTCGTGTCGGAACTCCATCCGGTCATAGTGTCAGCCCATGACCGACGAGACCTTCGTGTCCTTTGGCGAGCAGGGCGCTCAGCTGACCTACGGCAGCTACCTCCGCCTGCCGCAGCTGCTCGACTCGCAGCACCTCGAGTCGGACCCGCCGGCGCACGACGAGCTGCTGTTCATCACGATCCACCAGGTCTACGAGCTGTGGTTCAAGCAGCTGCTGCACGAGGTGACCGCGGTGCGCGACGCGATGCTCGGTGGTGGCCCGGGATCAGCGCAGCGCGCCCGGCTGTGGTGGGCGCAGCACCTGCTCGCCCGGGTGCACGTGATCGAGCGGGTCCTGATCCAGCAGGTCGACGTGCTCGAGACGATGACGCCGCAGGACTTCCTGGAGTTCCGGCAGCAGCTGGCGCCGGCGAGCGGGTTCCAGTCCGTGCAGTTCCGGGAGCTGGAGTTCCTCTCGGGGGCGAAGGACGCGTCGTACGTCAAGCGGTTCAAGGGCCTGACCGCCGTCGAGCAGCAGCACCTCGACGCCCGGCTCGCCGAGCCGACGCTCTGGGACGCCTTCCTGGCGGTGGTCGGCTCCCTCGGGCTGGCAGTCGGCACCGATGAGGAGATCACGGCGTCGCTGCGCACGGTCGCCCACGACCGCGACCAGTACGCCGTCGCCTGGGCTCTGGCCGAAGCGCTGCTGCAGCACGACGAGCTGGCCGCGAGCTGGCGCGCCCGCCACGTCGTGATGGTCGAGCGGATGATCGGCGCCAAGTCCGGCACCGGCGGGTCGAGCGGCGCGACGTACCTCCGCTCGCGGCTGCCGGTGCAGTACTACCCGCTGCTGTGGGAGCTGCGCAGCGAGCTGTAACGGTGGGCCGTGTTGGCTCCGCGTGCACCGGCGTCCTAGTGTCGGATCGTGTCAACGACGACGCATGAGTCAGACAAGTCCGCCTTGCTCTCCCAAGCCATCGAGGTCGCCCACGGGGGAAGGGGGAGCGGGGGGCCACCCCACGACCTCGTCGACGCCCTCCTGCGGGCCTACTACCGCCGGATCGCGGTCGAGGACATCGACGGCAGGTCCGACGTCGACGTGTACGGCGCCTTCGCGTCGCACTACAAGCTCGCCGGCACCCGGCCGCAGGGCACCGCCCGGGTGCGGGTGTTCACGCCGGGCCCGAGCGACCAGGGGTGGTCGGCCGCCGGGCACTCGGTCGTCGAGGTCGTCGTGGACGACATGCCCTTCCTCGTCGACTCGCTGACGATGGAGCTCTCCCGTCAGCTGCACGACGTGCACCTGGTCATCCACCCGCTCTTCGACGTCGTCCGCGACATCACCGGCACCCTCCACGAGGTGCGGCCGGTCGAGCTCGGTGACGCCGAGGTCGACGAGGGTGAGGGCGTCCGCGAGTCGTGGATGCACGTCGAGATCGACCGCATCCCCGAGGGCGAGGACGTCAGTGCGCTCGAGGAGTCGATCCAGCGCGTGCTCCGCGACGTCCGGGAGGCCGTCGAGGACTGGGGCAAGATGCACGCCCAGGTCGCCGAGATCGTCCGGGAGCTCGGCTCGGAGCCGCCCGCCGGAGTCGGCTCCGACGAGGTCCGACAGACCGCCGACCTGCTGCAGTGGCTCGCCGACGAGCACTTCACGTTCCTCGGCTACCGCGAGTACCGCCTCGAGCATCACGGCGACGACGAGTACCTCCGCGGCGTCGCCGGCACCGGCCTCGGCATCCTGCGCGCCGACCAGGACATGACTGCCACCTCCGGGCGACTGCCCGCCGAGGCCGCCGCGAAGGCGCGCGAGAAGACGCTGCTCGTGCTCACCAAGGCCAACTCGCGCTCGACGGTGCACCGCCCGGCGTACCTCGACTACGTCGGCGTCAAGAAGTTCGAGAACGGCGAGGTGGTCGGCGAGCGCCGGTTCCTCGGGCTCTACTCGAGCGCGGCGTACACCGAGTCGCTCACCCGGATCCCGCTGCTGCGTGAGCGCGCCGACGCGGTGCTGAAGCGCATCGGGTTCGAGCCGATGAGCCACGACGGCAAGGCGTTGATGGACACGCTCGAGACCTACCCGCGCGACGAGCTCTTCCACACGACCGTCGACGAGCTCGCGCCGATGGCCGAGCAGGCCATGCACGCCCGCGAGCGTCGCCAGCTGCGGCTCTTCATCCGGCGCGACACCTACGGGCGCTACGTGTCGGTCCTCGTCTACCTGCCCCGGGACCGCTACAACACCACCGTCCGTGAGAGGTTCTCCGAGATCCTGCGCGACCGACTCGGCGGCGACTCCGTGGAGTTCACGGTCCGGTTGACCGAGTCGACGACCGCGCGGGTCCACTTCGTGGTGCACCCGCCGAAGGGCGCGGCCATCCTCGAGGTCGACACCGCCGACCTCGAGCGCCGGATGGCCGACGCCTCCCGCTCGTGGCGTGACGACTTCATCTCCGCGGTGATCTCCGGGTACGGCGAGGAGGTCGGAGCGGTGCTGGCCCGGCGCTACCACGACTCGTTCCCGGAGGCCTACAAGGAGGACTTCGCTCCTCGGATCGCCGCCGCCGACCTCGGTCGCCTCGAGGCCATCCAGGTCGGCGACGACGGCGCCGGCATCGACCTGTCGCTCTACGAGGACCTCGACGCCGGTCGCGGTGAGGCCCGGCTCAAGGTCTTCCGGATCGGGTCGCCGCTCTCGCTGTCCCAGATCCTGCCGATGCTCTCGTCGATGGGCGTCGAGGTGGTGGACGAGCGGCCCTACGAGCTCGATGAGCTGGACCGCCCGACCTACCTCTACGAGTTCGGGCTGCGCTACGGCGCCGGCATCCCCGACAACGCCCGCGAGCTCTTCCAGGACGCGATCCGCGCGGTGTGGGAGGGCTTCAACGAGATCGACGGCTTCAACGCGCTGGTGCTGGCCGCCGGGCTGAGCTGGCGACAGGCGACCCTGCTGCGCGCGTACGCGAAGTACATGCGGCAGGGCGGCTCGCCGTTCGCCCTCGACTACATCGAGGGGGCGCTGCGCAGCAACGTCGACATCACCCGGCTGCTGGTCCGTCTCTTCGAGGCGCGGTTCGACCCGGGCGTCGACCACTCGACGGCGGATGCCGAGACGGCCGTCGAGGAGCGCATCGTCCGGGCGCTGGACGACGTCGCGAGCCTCGACCACGACCGCATCCTGCGTTCGTACCTGACCCACATCCGGGCGACGCTGCGCACCAACTACTTCCAGCCCGCCCCCGGGGGCGACGGGCCGCGGCGCTACATCTCGCTCAAGCTCGAGCCGGATGCGATCCCGGACCTGCCGGCGCCGCGGCCGAAGTACGAGATCTTCGTGTACTCGCCGCGGGTCGAGGGGTCCCACCTGCGCTTCGGCGCCGTCGCGCGCGGCGGCCTGCGCTGGTCCGATCGCCGCGACGACTTCCGCACCGAGGTGCTGGGTCTGGTGAAGGCGCAGATGGTGAAGAACACCGTGATCGTGCCGGTCGGCGCGAAGGGCGCGTTCTTCTGCAAGCAGCTGCCCGACCCGTCGGACCGGGACGCCTGGCTGGCCGAGGGTGTCGCTTGCTACACGACCTTCATCTCCGGTCTGCTCGACATCACCGACAACCTGGTCGACGGCAGCGTCGCACCGCCGGCCGACGTGGTCCGGCACGACGGCGACGACACCTACCTGGTCGTCGCGGCCGACAAGGGCACGGCGACGTTCTCCGACATCGCCAACGGGGTCGCCAAGGACTACGGGTTCTGGCTGGGCGACGCGTTCGCCAGCGGCGGCTCGGTCGGCTACGACCACAAGGCGATGGGCATCACCGCTCGCGGCGCCTGGGTCTCGGTGCAGCGGCACTTCCGTGAGCGCGGCATCGACTGCCAGACCGAGGAGTTCACCTGCGTCGGCATCGGCGACATGTCCGGTGACGTCTTCGGCAACGGGCTGCTCTGCTCCGAGCGCACGCTGCTGGTCGCGGCCTTCGACCACCGCGACATCTTCCTGGACCCGGCGCCGGATGCTGCGACGTCGTACGCCGAGCGCAAGCGGCTCTTCGAGCTGCCGCGATCGAGCTGGCAGGACTACGACAAGTCTCTGATCTCCGAGGGCGGCGGCGTCTTCCCGCGCTCGCTCAAGCGGATCCCGCTCAACGACGCGGTCCGTACGGCGCTCGGCATCGACGGTGGCGTCGAGGCGATGACGCCTGCTCAGCTGATGAGCGCGATCCTGAAGGCGCCGGTGGACCTGCTGTGGAACGGCGGCATCGGCACCTACGTGAAGGGCTCGTCCGAGACCCACGCCGACGCGGGCGACAAGGCCAACGACGGGATCCGGGTCGATGGCGGCGACGTGCGTGCGAAGTCGATAGGTGAGGGCGGCAACCTCGGCCTCACCCAGCTCGGCCGGATCGAGTACGCCATCACCGGTGGCCGGATGAACACCGACTTCATCGACAACTCCGCCGGTGTCGACACCTCCGACCACGAGGTCAACCTCAAGATCCTGCTCGACCGGGTGGTCAAGGACGGCGACCTCACCGAGAAGCAGCGCAACCACCTGCTCGTGGAGATGACCGACGAGGTCGCAGAGCTGGTGCTGCGCGACAACTACGAGCAGAACATCGCGCTGGCCAACGCTCTCGACCATGCGTCGTCGATGCTGCACGTCCACGAGGAGTGGATCCGGCGGCTCGAGCGCGACGGGTTCCTGGACCGTGAGCTCGAGGGCCTGCCCCCGGCGAAGGAGGTCAAGCGCCGCGCCGACAACGGCGACGGACTGACCGCTCCTGAGCTGTCGGTGCTGCTCGCCTGGACCAAGATCGTGCTCGAGCAGGAGCTGCTCGAGTCCGACCTGCCCGACGACCCCTACCTCGACCTCGACCTGCGGGCGTACTTCCCGACCCAGGTCCGCGAGGGCTTCGGACAACAGGTGGAGCAGCACCCGCTGCGCCGCGAGATCATCGTGACGCAGGTCGTCAACGACCTGGTCAACGGTGCGGGCATGACGTACTGGCCGCGGCTGGCGGGGGAGACCGGGGCGACCGCCGCAGAGCTGACCCGGGCCAACTTCGTGGCGCGCGAGATCTTCGGCTCGCTCGACCTGCGCCGTGAGCTGGAGACCTTCGACAACCAGCTCGACGCGGCGGTCCAGACCCGGATGCGCCTGGAGATGCGCACCCTCGTGGAGCGCGCTTCGCGCTGGCTGATCAACAACCGCCGCCCACCGCTGGACAGCTCGGGGACCGTCGAGCTGTTCTCGGGCCCCGTCCAGCGCACCATGGCCGAGCTGCCCGACCTGATGAGCGGACGCGAGCTCACGGCGTACGACGAGCGCAAGGCGGCGCTCGAGGCCTCCGGCGTGCCGCAGGCGCTGGCATCTCGGATCGCCGGGCTCCCGCCGGCGTACATGCTGCTGGGCGTCATCGAGATCGCGCACCGTGAGGACCTGGACCCCGGCGTGGTGGCCCGGCTGCACTTCGCCCTCGGCGAGCGGCTCGGACTGCCGGCTCTGGTGCAGCGGATCCTGGCGCTCCCGCGCGCGGACCGCTGGCAGACGATGGCCCGGGCGGCGCTGCGCGACGACCTGCACGCCGTGCACGCCCAGCTGACCGCTCAGGTGCTGGCGCAGACGTCGGACGACGACAGTGCGGACGACCGCATCGCCGCTTGGGAGGAGGCCGAGACGGTCGTCGTGTCCCGGGCCACGGCGACGCTGGAGGAGATCTGCGCCGAGGAGCAGGCGGACCTGGCCCGGCTCTCGGTCGGGCTCCGGGTGGTGAGGGGCTTGCTCGCGTCCGGCTGACAGGGCTCCTGTGTCGGGTCAGACCGTGGTGAATTCGCGGTCTCGTACGGCGCGCAGCTCCACGACGGCGTCACTGCACGGCGTGCAGCCGCGGAGGTGGTCTTCCACTGCGGCGCTCCGACCCGCAGTCAGCCGAGACCGCAGCAGGGCCGGGAGGCTCAGTCGCAGCTCGGTGCACTGTTCATCTGGGCTGGTCGGCAGGTGGAGCGCGAGGTAGGCGTCTCGCAGCCCACCACGGGCTCGAAAGGCGAGCGCGGCGGCGGCGTTGGCGTTGATGCCGAGAGCATCGCCCACCTCGGCCAGTGAGCGTCGCTCCACGACCGTCCACCAGATCACCAGCTGCCACCGCGACGGCAGGCTGGACACTGCTTGGACCAGTACCGTCGACTCGGCGAGGATGTCGCCTCCCGGCGGCTCCTGGGGACTGGACCGGTCGCCGGAGGTGGCCTGCTCGATGTCGATCGACCAGTCGAGTCGCGCGCTGCGGCGTCCGACGTCGGCGGCTGCGCTGCGCACTGCGGTGATCAGGTATGCACGGAAGGAGACCTGGGGTCCGGCGCCGCGGTCGATCTGGTCGAGCACCTTCGTGAATGCCTCGGCCACGACGTCCTCGACGTCAGCGGGGCGGCACAGCCCGTGCGCGATCCGCATCGCCAGTGGCCGGTGCTCCCGGTATAGGGTGGCAACCGCGTCGTGGTCACCGGAGCGAGCTCGCGCGATCAGCTCCTGTTCGGCTGTCAGACCGTGGTCACCGGCGGCAGCGGTGATGTCTGCCCGAGACGGCGCCCCACCGGTGTTGCGGCTCTTCGCTCGTGTGTCGAACAGCTTCACGCGAATAGCATACGCATGTGCCTGCGGCACTGGTTCAATGGATGGCAGCGTTGTAGTAGTCGATCGTCACGCCTGAGCGCAGTCGTCAAGGCGCGGAACTGAGGCGGTGACCTGTGAGTATCAAGTGGCACTGGAGGCGCGGATCGCGGGCGTCACCTGCCTCGTCGGCCGTCAGTGTGTCCCCCGAGCTGCGGACCCATCTCCCGTTGTTGTGGCCCGACGGTCCCAGCGGCCGCGTCGACGTGACTGCGTTGCAGGCGCTCTCTCAGGAGTACGCACGGTCAGGTCGCGACATCGAGGATCTCCTCGCCGATCTCGACGATCTGTGCGCCGTCATCGGGATCGGCACTCCGAGCAGTGTCATCGAGGCCTCGTCGAGCGCATGGGCCGACGCTTTCCTCGGGACCGTCGCCGTCTCTGACGGGACCCGCGACGAGGTCGCTGCCATGGCAGAGGTCGAGCGGCGGATCGTACGACGGGACGCGCCGTCACACTGGGGAGACCTGGCACTGGACGACCGCTTGCTGATCGTCGCCTGGGACCCTCCGACGACCGCTCCGGACGACGTGCTCACCCGGGACCTCGACCAGGTCGTCGGGCTGGTCCGGTCCTTCTTCCGCGGGGCAGCCGTGGCGGCCCAGCCGTCGCTGGGTCGGGTGGTCGCGGCAGTGAGCGACGCACCGGATCTGGTGAAGCGGACCGCTGCCCTGGAAGCTGCCTGCTCGGAGTTCGCCTTCTCGATCCAGCCGGCTGTCACGCTGAGGGCCGCACCGCCGGACGCGGCGGCCGCGGCAGATCTCCTGAGACGGGCGAGTTGAGCGATGGCGGCCTCCAGAGACCCGTTCGTGGACGACATCGTCGCGATGACCCGACAAGCGGCACGAGATGGACTCCCGCTGACGACGGTGTTCGCCGACCTGCGCCTCGTCCTGGATCTGGCGCCGTCCGACGACATCCCAGCGCCGTTGCTGCGCGCCTGCGCGAGCAGCTGGGCGCGGACGCAGCAGGAGCTGTCGGCTGGCCCGCGCAGCGGCCTGGGCGGCGTACGCACGTGCTCTCGTGGCGACCTGGAGAGCCTTCTGTGGGGAGCCCCCGGAAGCCCTGCCGACGAGCTGCCGAGCTCGCTCGTCGTCGTGGAGCTGAGGAGCTCTCGGCTGGCCGCATCGACGGCACTGCTCGGCCCCGAGGATCTCCTCCACGCGACCGCACAGCTGCTGTCAGCGCTTCTCGACTGTTCGAGCGAGCGCGTCATGCTCGTTCGTGAGGACGGCGAGCCAGAGCGCCCGTGGTGGGTGGCGGGACTGGTGACCGGCGACGACGAGCGGGTCGATCGGGCCGTCACCCGGGTCACCGCCCTGGCCTCGGTCAACGAGGACCTCGTCGTCTCGGTCCACCGGCTCAGCGGCCATCCCGACGGAGTGCTCTCCAGCCTCAGGTGCTTTCTCGACGCCAGGGATTGATCTGCCACCAGCCAGTGCGGTCCCCGACAGAGCGTGAGGTGGGGCGCTCCCGGCATGGGGTCCGGGAGCGCCCCGTGTCCGCGACCATGGAAAGACGCGGACGGCGTCGGACGAACGGCTTCCAGACCTGTCCGACAGGTGTAAGACGGTGCCGGTGCCGAGAACTTACGGGCGTCGGAGCGAACAATCGAAGAAATTCCCCAAGCGTCTCGAGCAGATGCCTGGAATCACTCGGCGAGCTGGGCAGCTGCCTCGTAGATCAAGTCGTGCACGTGAGCCAGCGTTCCGACGCCGGTGGCTGTGCGGCCCACGACGGACCGTCCTCCCACCGTCTGCGCCACGACCACGGACTCCGGCAGGTCCCGTACGACGAGCCCCAGGCGCAGCTCGCCCGACCGGCCGATCGCCACGGTCTCCATCCGGCCCTCCCAGGACCGGGCGAGTGAGGCGGCAGCGGTCGCGAGCGACGTCTCATCTGAGGCTTCCAGCTGGAGTACGACGATCGGGACCCGCTCGGCTCCCGGGAACTCGGCGGCGCTCGAGATCGCCTGGACGAACGCTCTGTCGGTCAACAACCCAGTGACGGGGTCGTGGGTGGGCACGCGGTTCATCAGTGCTCTCCGCGTCGTACGTTCGTCGTCCGCTGAGAGGACGGCGGTCACCCGGCGCAGCAGGCAGATCCAGCCCTTGGCGGGCGTGCCGCCGGTAGGGAGGCGCTGGACGTAACCGCTGAAGCGCACGATGTCGGCTCCCGCCGACAGGTTGATGGTGATCACGTCCAGACCCGGCAGCTCGGCGCCCAGGATGGCCGACGCGCTGCTCCCCAGCGCTGGTGGATCGGTGCGGCGCAACGTGTAGAACAGCCGGGCCGGGGCGTTGAGATCGACAAGCTGTTGCTCTTCGTCGAAGACCAGGACCAGGGCGCCGAGGTCGTCAATGAGGGCGTCGGCATCAGGGCGGACCTGCATGGTGTCACCGGCGCGCACCGCGGTGGTCGCGACGATGACGAGTACCACGGCCGCCGCGAGGTCGGTCACGTTGAGCCGAAATGCCTCGGCGACCAGCACCGCTGCGGCGATCAGGAGCATCTGGCGAACTGACGCGCGGACGATCGGGTTCGGGTCATCGATACGACGCGCGATCCATGCTGTGACGACCAGGAGCAGGGCGAAGCAGTAGATCGTGTTGAAGACGAACAAGGCGAACAACACGTAGTCGCCGCCGGCGACCCGGATCGCAAGCATCAGAGTGGGGACGCCCACCCAGGTTGCCATCAGCCGGCGATCGGGCGTCCATTCGTAGTGCGTGAAGTTTCCGGCCCACAGGACCATGGCCCCGGCCGTGAAGGCGAGCGACGGAAGCCACAGGGCGGTCCACGGGTGGCTGCCCCCTGACGCCAGGTACAGAGCGACGGACAACGACCACACGACGGTGGACCACGCAGTCCACTTCAGATAGCGCAGCACCCGACGCTGCCCTAGAGGAGTGACGTGGAGGAACACCGCCGTCGCCGCAGCCACAGCCCCAGCTGCCACGTGCAGGCCTACCTCCACGGTCGACCATGTGCTCATGCCGGCACCCCTCCTGGCCCGCAGAGATCCGATCGAACGTCGTCAATCACGGACTACCGGACCCCAGTATGTCGTCAACTGTCCTAGGGTCTGCGCATGACCGTGCCCGACCCAGCTGGAGTGGCCGAGACCGCACGGCTCGTCGCTGGCGGCGAGGCGTCCGCCCGCGCCGTCGTCGAAGCCGCGCTGGCCCGGATCGGCGACCGTGACGGTGGCCTCAACGCGTTCTCGGTGGTGCTCGCCGACGAGGCGCTCGCCGAGGCGGACGCCCGTGACGCGAAGCTGGCAGCCGGTGGGCCGGTCGGGCCGCTGCACGGCGTGCCGGTCGCTATCAAGGAGGAGATCGACGTCGCCGGCGCGGTCACCACCTTCGGCGGCGACGCGAACTCGACGCCCGCGGCCCACGACGCCGAGGTCGTCGTCCGACTCCGTGCCGCCGGCGCGGTCGTGATCGGCAAGACGACGATGCCGGAGTTCGGGGCGTTCCCGTTCACCGAGTCGGACTCGCGCGGAGTCACCCGCAACCCGTGGGACCGGACCCGCACGCCAGGCGGCTCCAGCGGAGGTACGGCGGCCGCGGTGGCGTCTGGCATGGTCCCGGTCGGCATGGGCGGCGACGGTGGCGGCTCGATCCGGATCCCGAGCGCGAGCTGCGGTCTCTTCGGACTGAAGCCGCAGCGTGGCCGGGTCACCACCGCCCCGCACCCGCACCTGTGGTGGTCGCTGGGCACCGCCGGGCCGCTGACCCGCTCGGTGCGCGACAGTGCGCTCGTCTACGACGTCATCCGCGGCAACGTCGACGGCGACCTCTACACCGCCGGTGGTGACGATTCCTTCGTCGGGGCCGCCGAACGCGCGCCGGGACGTCTCCGGATCGGCTGGTCGGTCAAGCCGGTCTCCCTCGGCGTCAAGCCGGACCCGGTCCACGTGCAGGCCGTCGAGGACACCGCTCGGCTGCTGGCCGCGCTCGGGCACGACGTACGCCCGATCGACCCGAAGTACCCCGACCCGACGGCGGCGTTCGTGCCGCAGTTCTTCGCCGGCATCCGCACCGAGGCGGCGGCGGTCGAGCACTATGACCGGCTCGAGCGGCGTACCCGCCAGACCTGCCGGCTCGGCTCCTGGGTCACCCCGAAGGTCCGCGACTGGGCGATCGGCCAGGGCGAGAAGGTGTCGGCGAAGGCCAACCGGGTCTTCCAGGACGTCGACGTGCTGCTCACGCCGGCCATCGCGCACCGGCCGCCGGCGATCGGCCGGCTCGAGGGCGTCGGCACCGTCCGTGCCTCGCTGCGGTCGATGCCCTCGATCGCGTACGCCGCGATCTGGAACGTCGCCGGCAACCCGGCCGCGTCGGTGCCCTGCGGCATCGCCGCCGACGGGCTCCCGGTCGCCGTCCAGCTGGTCGGGCGCACCGACGACGAGGCGACGCTGTTCTCGCTCTCCGCCCAGCTCGAGGAGGCCCGGCCCTGGCCGATGCTCGCGCCCCGAAGGTGCGGACCGGCGCTACATTGAACTGTCATGGTCCGGGTCCGTGCCCTGCTCACCGTCGCGATGTTCGCGGTGGCTGGGACGGCCGCGCTGCCGACTCCGCAGACTGCCGCCGCCGACCGCGGCGGTGTCTTCGTGACGGAGACCTTCAAGAACAGCACCGCTCAGGATGAGTTCGAGGCGTTCGGGTCGGCTTGCTTGAGCGGCGCTCCTGCGGTCGCCGCTCCACTCCCGGGGGGCGCACACGACCTGGCCGGCTGCTCGACCGTGACCAGCGTCGGTCCCGTGCCACCGCCGAACGCCGACGGCCGCGGCTTCCTCCAGCTCACCGACGCCAGCATCAACCAGTCCGGGGCGGTGCTGTTCAACCACCGGATCCCGGCCGAGCAGGGCCTGAGCGTCACGTTCGAGCAATGGCAGTACGGCAGCACGACCACCGCGAGCGGTCAGCGGCCCGCGGACGGCATCGCGTTCTTCCTGACCCGTGGGAGTTCGTCGCTGACCGCTCCGGGAGCCTTCGGTGGCAGCCTCGGCTACGCGCAGAAGCAGCCGGACAGCGACTCGGCCCAGCCGTTCATCCCTGGGGTCGACCAGGGCTACCTCGGCATCGGGCTGGACTACCTGGGCAACTACTTCGGGGACTGGGAGCGGCGCGGCACCGGGTGCTCGGCGGCCGAGGGTCGCTCGCCAGCGGGCACCGGGTTCCGGGTCCCGGAGGCCAACAAGATCACCGTCCGCGGTCCGGGCGACGGTACGGACGGCTACTGCTTCCTCGACTCCACGGCCACCCGCCTCGGTCAGACGACGCCACCGTGGGAGAGCACGCTGCCATTCTCCCTTCGCAGCGAAGTCGATGCCGTGCCCGCGGATCCGGCAGCGGCCGAGGAGGTACTCGTGCCGGTGCGCCGTACGGTCACGGTCACCATCAGCCCGGCCCCCGATCCCATGGTCACCATCGAGCTCTCCCGCGGTGACAACGCTGTGCATCGAGTGCTCACCTTCGACGCTCCTCGGCCGGTACCGGAGTACTACAAGTTCGGGTTCTCCGGCTCCACCGGCTCGTTCACCGACGTCCACCTCATCCGCAACGTCGTCCTCGAGTCCGTCGACCCGGTGCCGCTGCTCGACCTGGAGAAGGAGTCCACCGACCCCGGTCCGTTCCGGGTGGGCGACGTCATCCGCTACGTCTACCGGGTCACCAACACCGGTTTCGCCCCGGCAACCCGTCTCGGCATCACCGACGACCACATCGACGACGTCACCTGCGACGTCACGACGCTGCCACCCGTCGGCAGCGCGCCGGCCAACACGACCGAGTGCCACGGTCGCTACCGAGTGCGACAGCGGGACCTGGACGCGGGTGCTGTCGAGAACGTCGCCCGGGCGCACGCCGACGGCGGTGGCGCGATCTCACCACCTGCCGACGAGATCGTCGAAGTCGTCGAAGACCTGCCTCCGCCGACACGCGCGGCCATTGACATCGACAAGGAGGCCCGCGATCCCGGTCCCTTCCGGTTGGGCGAGATCGTGCGGTACCACTACACCGTGACCAACGTCGGCGAGGTCGCCGTCAGCAGCATCCGGGTCGCCGACGATCACGTCGAGGACGTGGCCTGCGACGACTCCCGGGTCACGGTCGAGCCTCCCGGCAACGTCACCCACTGCACCGGGCGCTACCGCGTCACTGCCGACGACGTACGAGCGAAGCAGGTCCAGAACGTCGCGAGGGCCACCGGTGAAGGGCCGGGCGGAGGAAGGGTCACGTCCCCGCCGGCAGACGAGATCGTCGATGTCATCGGCAAGGTCGGACCTGCCCCTCAGCCGTCGCCGTCCCCGACCGTGCCGCCGACCCCGGCCGCCAGCCCGCGCCCGGACGTGGCCCCTCACGCGGGCCAGCCGCCGCCTGTGGACAGCGGGGCCGACGGGCTGCCGGGCACCGGTGCGCCTGCGAACATCGGCTGGCTCGCACCACTCGGTGTCGCGGCCGTCCTCCTCGGCGCCGGTCTCGTGCTCGTCGGCCGACGCCGCGGCAACCGACTCGACCAAGGAGCGCCCACATGACCGTCACCGTCGCCTCCGTGACCCTCGACTGCGTCGACGCGCTCGTGGTCGGCACCTTCTGGTCGGCGGCCCTCGGGAGACCACTGGATGCCGGCGCCTCGAGCGACTTCGCCGCCATCGACTTCGCCGGACGCCGCGACACTGCGGGCTGGGCGCCACTCGGGCCGGGCGACGAGCCGACCTGGCTCTTCGTGAAGGTGCCCGAGCCGAAGACGGCCAAGAATCGGCTCCACCTGGACCTGGCGGCTCCTGACGTCGAGGCCGAGGTCCAGCGGCTCGTCGAGCTCGGTGCGACTCGGGTCGCGGACAAGGACGAGTACGGGTACACGTGGACCGTGATGGCGGACCCCGAGGGCAACGAGTTCTGCATCGCTACAGCAACATCGACACCGCAGCGCTGACACCGACGACGACGATCAGGCCGCGTAGCAGGGTCGGGTTGAGCCGGCGGCCGATCCGGGCGCCGGCGTACCCGCCCACGATCGAGCCCGCTGCGAGGAGCAGGACGGCGGTCCAGTCGAGCTCGGCGACCGCGATGAAGATGACGCTGGCGACCAGGTTGCTCGCCAGGATCGCCAAGGTCTTGAGGGCGTTGAGGATCCGGAACTCCAGGTTGGACCCGAACCCGAGGACGGCCATCATCATCACGCCGGACCCGGCCCCGAAGTAGCCGCCGTACACGCCGACGAGGGTGGAGAAGAAGGTGGTGACGGGAGCGAGGCGGGTGCGCTCGTCCGGGGGTGCGGCATCGGCGGTCTTGAGCCAGCGGCTGATCCGGGGTTGGGCGCCGACCAGCAGGCAGGTGCCGAGGATCAACCACGGGACGACAGCCTCGAAGACCCCTGGCGGCAGGGCGAGCAGCAGGACGGCGCCCCCGACGGCGCCCACCGCGCAGGTGCCGACGATCGTGCCCGTGACAACGGGGTGCTCGCGCAGCTCGGACCGGTAGCCGAAGGATCCGGTGACCGCCCCGGGCGTGAGGCCGACCGTGTTGGACGCGTTGGCGACGACCGGTGGGATGCCGAGCGCGACGAGGATCGGGAAGCTGAGCAGCGACGCGACGCCGACCGTCGAGGTCATCACTCCGGCCCCGAGGCCGGCCCCGAGGACTGCGAGGTGTTCCCAGCCGGTCACCGGGTAACCCTAGATGAGGCGCTCAGGTGATCGGGGTCACTCCAGATCCCGGGGGAGACGCCTGCGGAGGGATGTCCACATGGGACCGGAATGGGTGGCGATCCTCGCCCTCGTCGCACTGTTCGTCGTCGGCACGGTGCTGCCGATCAACATGGGAGCGCTGGCGTACGTCGCCGCGTGGCTGGTCGGGATGTACTCGCTCGACCTGGAGGAGAAGGAGATCCTGGCCGGCGTCAGCGGCGACCTGATCCTGACGTTGATCGGCGTCACCTACCTCTTCGCGATCGCCCGCAACAACGGCACGGTCGACCTGATCGTCAGAGCCGCGGTGAAGGGGGTCGGGGGCCGGGTCGCGCTGATCCCGTGGGTGATGTTCGCGGTCACCGCGGTGCTCACCGGCATCGGAGCGGTCAGCCCCGCGGCCTGCGCGATCATCGGCCCGATCGCCCTGGGCTTCGCGGGTCGCTACGGGATCAGCCCGTTGATGATGGGCATGTTCGTCGTGCACGGTGCGCAGGCCGGCGGATTCTCGCCGATCAGCATCTACGGCGTGATCACCAACTCGGTGATGGAGCAGAACGACCTGCCCAACAGCGAGATCACGATCTTCCTGTCCAGCCTGGTCATCAACACGATCCTCGCCGCGATCCTGTTCGTCGTGCTCGGCGGTCGGGAGCTGATGTCGCGGCGGATCGACCGCGAGGAGGAAGGGGAGGAGCCGACCGGCACCGGCGGCGGGACCGACGTGGCCGTGGAGACCGGCGTACGCCGCGACCAGGTCCTCACCCTGCTCGCCTTCGTCGGCGTCGCACTGGTCTCGCTGATCCTGGACAAGAACATCGGCTTCGTCGCGATCACGGCGGCGGTGATCCTCTCGATCCTGGCGCCGGAGCAGAACAAGGACACGGCCAAGCAGATCGCCTGGCCGACCGTGCTCCTCGTGGCCGGGGTCAGCACCTACGCGACCATCCTGACCACCGCCGGCTCCCCGGAGTTCGTCGGCAACTGGGCGGCCGGCTTGGGCACGGCCGTCATCGGTGCGCTGATCCTCTGCTACGTCGGCGGTGTGGTCTCCGCGTTCGCGTCGTCGACGGCGCTGCTGCCGGTGATCATCCCGATCGCGATCCCGCTGATCGCCGACGGCGGTGTGAGTGCCGGGCTCTTCGTCGCGGCGCTCGCTGTCTCATCGACGATCGTGGACGTCAGCCCGTTCTCGACCAACGGCGCGCTGATGCTCGCCAACCGGCCGGACACGATCGAGGAGCAGGTCTACTACAAGCAGATCCTCACCTACAGCGTGATCGTGGTGCTGGTCGGGCCGCTGCTGGTGTGGGCGGCGCTGGTGCTGCCGGGCTGGTAGTCAGCCTCGGTTCGGTCCCATCACCTTGAACGGCACCCCACCCGGGTCGGCGATCGTCGCGAGCCGGCCGTACGGCGTCTCCACGGGCGCCTCGACCGCACTGCCGCCGAGCCCGACGGCGCGAGCGACGGCGTCGTCGGTGTCGGCGACCATCAGGTAGGCGCTCCAGCGCGACGGGCCGTCGACGGCCATGATCCCGGCGAGCGCGTGCTCGTCCTTGCCGAGTGTCGTGTAGCGGAAGTCGGGCGAGTCGCTCATGGTGTGGGTGTCCCAGCCGAAGACGTTCTCGTAGAACGCGACCGCCGCGTCGTAGTCGCTGCTCAGCACCTCGAACCAGCCGGGGGCATTGACCTCGCCGCGAGCCGCGAAGCCCTGGTGCTCACCCGGCTGCCAGATGCCGACGGCGGCGCCGCCCGGGTCGGTCACCACGGCCATGTGCCCGAGGTCGCCCACCGCCATCGCGTCGAGCAGCACCTGTCCGCCATTTGCGGCCGCCATCGCCGCGGTGTCCTCCGCGTTGTTGCTCTCGAGGTAGACCGACCAGGCGTTGGGCGCCTCCTCGGTGTTCTGCATCAGGCCCGCGACCGGTGCCCCGTCGCGCAGGAAGAGTGCGTAGTTGCCGAACTCCGGCCCGGTCTCCTGCAGCGTCCAGCCGAAGAGCTCGCCGTAGAAGGCCTTCGCGGCGTCGGTGTCGGCGGTGTAGAGCTCGACCCAGATCGGTCGGCCGGGGAACTCGTCGGTCATGCCCACCACCTTCGGCCTGATCAGGCGCGTCTGTCCAGGGTGTTCTCGTCGGCGCGGCGGGAGAGGAGCGCTCGCTCGTCGTCGTTGCGGGTGAGCGCGGCTGCCTCGCGGAACGCCGCGGCCGCCTCGTCGCGCCGTCCGGCACGCTCCATCAGGTCACCGCGTACGGCGAGCAGGAGGTGCGACCCGGAGAGCGCCGGGTCGTCGTCGACCGCTGCCAGCACGTCGAGTCCGGCGTCGGCGCCGTGTGCGCGGCCGTGAGCGACCGCCCGGTTGACCTCGACGACCGGGCCGGGCGCCGCGGCCGCGAGCACGTCGTACAACCGGGCGATCTCGGGCCAGTCGGTGTCCTCGGGGCGGCGGGCGCGGGCGTGGCAGGCGGCGATCGACGCCTGCAGCACGTAGGTGCCGACGGGTCGTCCGGCCCGGCCGAGGCGTTGGGCCTCGGCCAGAGCGGTGAGCCCGCGGCGGATGAGCAGCTGGTCCCACTGGCGTCGGTCCTGCGCCTCGAGGAGCACCGCTCGGCCGTCGGCGTCCCGACGGGCGGGCAGCCGTGAGCCCTGGATCTCGAGCAGCGCCTGCAGGCCGTGGACCTCGGGGTCGTCCACCACCAGCCAGCTGAGGATGCGGGCCAGCCGCATCGCCTCGAGGCACAGCTCGGGCCGGGTCCACTCGGGTCCGCTGCTCGCGGCGTACCCCTCGTTGAAGATCAGGTAGACCACGGCCAGCACGTCCCCGAGCCGCGCCTGGCGCTCGGCGCCGGTGGGCATCTCGAGGGACGCCCCGGACTCGGCGAGCAGGCGCTTGGCGCGGGAGATCCGCTGGCCCATGGTCGCGTCCTTGACCAGGTAGGCCCGGGCGATCTCCTGGGTGGTCAGTCCGCCGACCAACCGCAGGGTCAGCGCAGGGCGAGACTCAGGCGGCAGCGCCGGGTGACAGCTCAGGAACGCCAGCCGGAGCACATCGTCCTCGATGTGGTCGACCGCGGCGTCGAACTCGGGCATCTCCGCCTCCTCGAGGCCGCGGGCGAGCTCCGCCGTACGCCGACGCAGGGCGTCATTGCGGCGGAACTGATCGATCGCCCGGCGCTTGGCCACCGCCATCAGCCAGGCGCCGGGGTTGGCAGGGACGCCCCCGCCGGGCCTGCCAGAATCGGGCCACTGTTCGAGAGCCGCGACGAGGGCGTCCTGGGCGAGGTCCTCCGCGAGGTCGAGGTCGCGGGTCATCCGGGTCAGGGCGCCGACGAGCCGGACCGACTCGTGCCGCCAGACCGCGGTGATGGCCTCCTGCGTGGGCTGGTCGGACACCGACTAGTTGTCCGGGCCCCAGATCGGGCGGATCTCGACGGCGCCGTTCCAACCCGGCCAGTACTGCTGGTGCAGCTCGAGCACTCGGCGGGCGCCCTCGACGGCCTCCTCCTGGGAGCGGGCCTCGACGATCGAGAACCCGCCGACCAGCTCCTTCGCCTCGGCGTACGGTCCGTCCGTGGTGGTGATCGCGCCGTCGGTCAGCCGGAGCTCGACGATCTGCTCGCCACCGCCCAGCCCGCCCGCGGCGATCATCGAGCCGTCGGCGAACGCCTGGCCCATCTCCGTGTCCATCGCTTCGAACAGCGCCGGCGGGGCGTCGCCCGCGTCGGGGGCCATCTTCACGAAAACCATGTAGCGCATCTGTGTCTCCTGGGGTGTCGACTCGGTCGGTCATCGGCCGGTCATCGGTCGGTCACCAGTGCGTCGGACGAAGTCTCCCGCCTTCGACACACCCCGGCCAGGAACTCAGTCGCAGGTGGCGGTCACGTCCTGCGGGTCGTCGCTCGGGGCGTGGACCGTGCACGACACGATCTGCCCGTGGAGGCCGAAGGCGACGCCCTCCGTGGTGGCACCGGACTCCAGGCTGAACTGCGACACGGTCGCGTCGCCGGAGCCTTCCGGGAGAGGGTTGCCGTGCTCGTCGACGAAGACCAGGTCGTAGCGGTCGTAGAGCGCGTCCTGGGCGATGGTGAACGGCGTGCGCGCGTCGAGGTCGAAGAAGTTGATGGCCGCGATCGGCGCCGCCACGAGCGCGACGACGAGGCCGGTGAGGGTGAGGCGGAAGCGCAGCGGGCTGCCACCGGGCTGGACGTTCACGAGGTTCAGCTCGCCTTCTTAGCGGGGGTCTTCTTCGCTGCGCTCTTCGTGGCAGCGGTCTTCTTCGCGGCCTTCTTGGCCGGCGCCTTCTTCGCAGCAGGCTTCTTGGCTGCGGTCTTCGTGGTGCTGGACTTCTTGGAGGGCCTGGTGTCGGCCTCGGACGACGACTCGCCGCGGGCGGTCTTGGCCGCATCGACCGAGCGCTGCAGCGCGGCGAGCAGGTCGACGACCTCGCCGGACGACTTGGTGGAGGTCTCGGTGCGCTTGACCTCACCGCCCTCGATCTTCGTCTTGACGAGCGCCTCGACGGCGCCCGCGTAGTCGTCCTCGAACTCGGAGGCGTCGAAGTCGCCGGCGAGGGTCTCGACCAGCATGTTGGCCATCTTGACCTCGGCCGGCTTGATCTCGCCGGTCTCGACCGAGAAGTCGGGGGTGCGCACCTCGTCGGGCCACATCATCGTCTGGAGCACGATCACGTCGTCGCGTACGCGGAGCACGGCGACGGTCGTGCGCTGCCGCAGAGCGACGGTCACGACGGCCATCCGGTCGGCGTCGAGCAGGGCCTGGCGCAGCAGGGAGTAGGGCTTCGCGCCGCTCGACTCAGGCTCGAGGTAGTAGGACTTCTCGAAGAGCAGCGGGTCGATCTGGTCGGACGGCACGAACTTCTCGACCGAGATCTCCCTCGACGACGTCGACGGCAGCTCGGCCATGTCGTCGTCGGTGAGGATGACCATCTCGCCGTCCTCGGTCTCGTAGCCCTTCGCGATGTCGGCGTACGCGACCTCCTCGCCGTCGAGGGAGCAGACCCGCTGGTACTTGATCCGGCCACCGTCCTTGGCATGCACCTGGCGGAACGAGACGTCGTGCGACTCGGTCGCGGCGTACAGCTTGACGGGCACGCTCACCAGCCCGAACGACACGGCGCCCTTCCAGATTGCTCGCATGGTCTCAGTATGACCGGCGAGACCGCCGCCATTCATCGAAGGCTTCGCGAGATGTTCGAGTCGGGGTGAAGCCGAAGACGGTCTTGAGCCGGTCGTTGGCGAGCACCGGGCGGTACTGCAGGAACATCGTCTGCTCCGGCCCGTACGGCGTGAGCCGCAGCCGTCGCCCGACCGCGAGCGCGGCCCGGAGGGCCGGCTCGGGGATGGTGAGCACCGGCTTCTCGAGCAGCGCCGCGATCTCGGTGATCGTCAGAGCCCCATCGCCGGCGATGTTGAAGACGCCGGTGACCGGGCCGGTGACAGCCTGTTGGATGACCGCGACGACGTCGGTGTCCCAGACGAAGACGAAGGGCGACTCCGAGCCCTTGATCCGCAGCAGCCGCTTGCGCTCGAAGAGTGCGGTGATCTGATTGTCGACCGACGCCCCGAGGATCGTGCCGATCCGCAGCACGACCTGCTCCAGCGACGGTTGCCTCTGCCGGAACTCCGCCAGCATCTCCTCCACCAGCCGCTTGTGCTGGCTGTAGGCGAACTCGTCGTTGCCTCGCAGCGGCTGGTCCTCGGTGATCCAGGCCGGGTTGTCCGGGTGGTAGCCGTAGGCCGCCCCGCTCGACGACACCACGACCCGGCGTACGCCGTGGGTCACGCACGCGTCCAGGACGTGACGGGTGCCGGTGACGTCCACGGCGTACTCCAGCTCGCGGGTCGAGCCTGGTCCTGGCGTCACGATCGAGGCGAGGTGGACGACGACCTCCGGCTTCGCCGCCCCGATCACCGCGTCGACCTGGGACTGCGAGGTCACGTCCATCTCCACCGCAGGTGGGCGCAGGTCGGCGCTGACCACCTCGTGCCCCGCCGCGATCAGGCCGGCGACCACCGAGCTGCCGAGGAAGCCGCTGCCTCCGGTGACGAGCACTCTCATGCGCTTACTCGCTTCGCTCCGTGCGCGCATGAGGCACAGTCCCCACTGTGTTGAACGGTTCGCTCGCTGCGCTCGCTCATACGGTCACCGCGGCCTCGGGCGCGACCGGCGTACGACGGCGCCAGACCTCGGCGACGACCAGGCCGGTGATGATGTCGTAGAGACCCCACCAGGCGGCGACCAGCGCCATCCCGCCGAGGCCGTCGAAGTACGTGAAGACGAGCAGCAGCCCGAGACCGGTGTTGCGGACGCCGACCTCGAACGTCATCGCCTTCTGCTGCCGGACGGGCAGCCGGGTGGCGCGGGCGATCGCGTAGCCCAGCGCGAGGGCGAGCGCGTTCTGGAGGAAGACCGCCAGCAGGACGATGGTGATGTAGTCCTGGAAGATGTCGAAGTTGCCGACGAAGCCGAGCACGATGATGGCGGCCAGCAGGATGAACGACACCGGCCCGACGATCTTGTGGGCGCGCGCGCCGACCCGCGGCCAGATCCGTGAGATGCCGATGCCGGCGACGAACGGCAGGCCGATCACCAGCGCGATCTCGCCGAACGTCTCCCAGATGCTCATGTCGACTGACTGCAGCAGGTCGTCACCGGCGGGGGAGAGGCCGCCCCAGAAGGCCAGGTTGATCGGCAGCAGGAAGATCGACAGCACGTTGCTGACCGCGGTCATCGAGACCGACAGCGCCACGTCGCCGCCCGAGCGGTGCGTGAGGATGTTGGAGACGTTGCCCGGTGGGCAGCACGCCACCAGGATCATGCCGAGCGCGACCGAGCCCCGGACATCGAGCAGGATCGTCAGCAGGAAGGTCAGCGCCGGCAGCAGCACGAACTGCGCCACGACGCCGATCGCGATCGGGACGGGCCGCCGGATCGCGGCGGCGAAGTCCTCGAGCTTGGTGTCCAGCGCGACCCCGAAGAGGATCAGCGCGATCACGACCTTGAGGAACGTCAGCGACCCCGAGTCGAAGTCGATCTTGATGTCGTCGAGGTCGGTGGCCAGGATGGTCAACTGGGCGAGCATCAGCGCAGCCTCTCGATCTCGGACCGCACCGCAGAGCGGTAGGCGTCCTTGTTGACGTAGTAGGACATCCGTTCCAGCCCGAGGTAGTGGTATCCGCCGGACAGGTCCGGCCGCGGCCCGGCGATCCGCTCCTCCAGGGCGTGCGCGGCCGTCGGCGCCGTCGAGCGGGCCCGGAGGTACGACGCGACCAGCTCGGCCTGCTCGTAGCGCCCCTGCCAGCCGATGCCGGAGGCCTCGATCATCCCGAGCACGAAGAGGTTGGGGTCCTCCTGCGTGAAGATGTTGAGGTAGAGGTCCGGCGCGCTCCCATGGCCCGCCCACCGCAGCAGCTCGGGGCTCAGGAACGGGTAGTGCAGGTGGTAGCCGGTGGCCAGCACGATCACGTCGTACGCCGTCCGTGAGCCGTCCGCGAAGACGACCGCGTCCCCGTCGAGGCGGCGGATGTCCGGCTTCACGCTCAGGTCGCCGTGGCCGAGGTGGTGCAGGATCAGGGAGTTCACGATCGGGTGCGACTCGTAGATCTTGTAGTCGGGCTTCGGGAAGCCGAACCGCACCGGGTCGCCCGTGAACATCCTGAGCACCCGCGAGTCGATCGCCTGCTTGATCCGGGGCGGCAGCGGCTTGCCCTGGTTGAGGGTGTCCGAGGGCTTGCCGAAGAGGTACTTCGGCACGAAGTAGTAGCCGCGGCGGACGGCGATGTCGACCGACGCCGAGTGGTGCACCGCGTCCACGGCGATGTCGCAGCCCGAGTTGCCCGCACCGATGATCAGCACCCGCTTGCCCGCGAAGACCGTGGGCGACTTGTAGGCGCTGGTGTGGAACATCTCCCCGTCGAAGCGGCCCTCGAACGTCGGGACCGACGGCTCGCTCAGCGTCCCGTTCGCAGCGATCACCCCCGCGTGGCGGCGCTCGACCCGCCCGTCCGGGCCCTCGCTGACCACGACCCAGCCCTCTCCCTCCGGCCGAGCCGAGATGACTTCGGTCCCGAACGCGAATCCGGAAGCGAGGTCGTGGGTCGACGCGAAGTCGCGGAAGTACGCCAGCAGGTCGCGGTGCGAGGGGTAGTCGGCCACCTCGTCGCGCATCGGGTGCTCGGTGAACTCCGTGGTCCGCTTCGACGAGATCAGGTGCGCGGACTCGTAGACCGTGCTCCGCGGTCCGTCGATGTCCCAGAGCCCGCCGACCCCCGCGGCCAGCTCGTAGCCCGACCAGGGGATGTCGAAGCGCTGCAGGTTGCGCGCGGCGGCCAGGCCGGACGGGCCGGCGCCGATGACGGCGTACGAGGCCGGATTGTCGAGCGGGCCGGTCGAGTTCACGAGAGGCATGATGGCCGCATGCGTCCGATGCTGGCTACCCGTGGCACCCATGTGCCAAGTGGCGACACCTGGACCCACGAGGTGAAGTGGGACGGCGTCCGCGCGCTCACCGAGGTCCGCGACGGCACCCTGCGGATGACCAGCCGCAACGAGAACGCCATCACGATCGCCTGGCCGGAGCTGTCGGCCAGCCCTCTCGGCGACCGTGACCTGCTGGTGGACGGCGAGATCATCGCGCTCAACGCGCGGGGCCTGCCTGACTTCCGTACCCTCCAGGACCGGATGCACGTCCGCAAGGCGACCACCGCCGCGCGCCTCTCCGTCGAGGTCCCCGCGATCTACATGGTCTTCGACCTGCTCCGCCTCGACGGCCGCAACCTCCTCGGGGAGTCGCTGCAGGTCCGGCGGGATCTCCTGGCCGGACTCGAGATCAACGGGTCGTGGCAGGTCCCGGCGCCGTACGACGACGGAGCGATGCTCCACGACGCCACGCTCCAGCAGGGACTCGAAGGCATCGTCAGCAAGCGGCTGACCTCGACGTACCGCCCGGGGGAGCGCAGCCCGCACTGGCTCAAGTTCGCGCACCGGCACCGGCTGTCGTACGTCGTCGGCGGCTGGCGCCCGCAGGAGGGCTCGTCCGACCGGCTCGCCGCCCTGCTCGTGGGGGAGCCGACGTCCCAGGGGCTGCTCTACCGTGGCCGGGTGGGCAGCGGGATCGGTCCGAAGCAGAGCGCGGTGCTGGCTGAGCTGGTCGCCACGCTCGGACGAGCCGACAGCCCGTTCGACGACGAGGTGCCCAGGGTGGACGCTCGGGGCACCCACTGGCTGGAACCGGCGCTCGTGATCGACATCGACACGCACGGTCGTGGGTACGACCGGTTGCGGCAGCCCTCGTTCCAGGGGGTCCGCCCCGATCTGAACCCGGAGGACCTGTGACCACCCGTCAGACTTCTTGCCGGATCGCCGTAGCCCTGCTGGTCGGAGTCGCCGGCTTCCTGGTGCCGGCGCCTGCCGGTGCCGAGAGGAGCCACGTCCGCCTCGACGGCGTCGACGTACGCCTCCACGCGGGCACCACCCAGGTCGTCACCGTCAACCGCACCACCGGCCACCGTGCCCGGGTGACCCTCTGGGCGTACGCCGACGGTCGCTGGCAGCAGCGGATCCGGGCCTTCGACGGCCGGATCGGGTACGGCGGCCTGGTGCCCGGCTCGCGACGGGTGCAGAACACCGGCACCACGCCGCTCGGGACCTACGACCTGCCCTGGGCCTTCGGCATGCACGGCCGTGACGCCGCCTGGGACCTGCCGTACCGCAAGGTCCGCAGTGGCGACTTCTGGGTGCAGGACAACCGGTCGCCTCATTACAACCGCTTCCGCAACCGGAGCCAGGGCGGCTTCCGTTGGTGGCTTCCGCCGAGCGACCCCAACTCCTCCGAGCGGCTCACCGACTACCGATCCCAGTACGAGTGGTCGATCGTCGTCGACTTCAACCGCGACCAGGTGCGACACCGCGGCTCCGGGATCTTCCTGCACGTCAACGGATCGGGCGCCACGGCGGGCTGCGTGAGCGCACCACGCTGGTTCATCCAGAGGTTGATGGCCCGGCTCGATCCCGACCGCAAGCCGCTGATCGCGATCGGCCGCTGATGGCGAAGCCGGCGCCCGAGAAGGAGGAGGTCCGCGTCCAGGTCGACGGCCGCACGCTGACCATCAGCAACCTGCACAAGGTGCTCTACCCGCGCACCGGCTTCACCAAGGGCGAGGTGCTCAACTACTACGCGCAGGTCTCGCCGGTGCTGCTGCCGCTGCTGAAGGACCGGTGCGTGACCCGGATCCGCTGGCCGCACGGGGTGCAGGAGTCGAGCTTCTTCGAGAAGAACACCCCTCCGGGGACGCCGTCGTGGGTGCGCACCGCGAAGGTCCCCACGACCGGCTCGCGGGCTCAGTCCAGCGGCGACACCCTCGTCTTCCCGATCGTCGACGACCTGGCCACGCTCACCTGGCTGGCCAACCTCGCCGCACTCGAGCTGCACGTCCACCAGTGGACGGTCGGCCGCAACGGCCGGCCGCGCAACGCCGACCGCCTGGTCATCGATCTCGACCCGGGGGAGCCGGCGGGCCTGCACGAGTGCTGCCAGGTCGCGCTCCTGGTGCGCGACAAGCTGGCCGACCGCGGCCTTGCCACCCGGCCCGTCACCAGCGGGAGCAAGGGCGTGCACCTGTACGCCGACCTGCCGAAGCGGCTGCCCTCCGACGAGTCCACCGCGCTGGCGAAGGAGGTCGCCGAGGAGCTCCAGGGTGAGCACTCCAAGCTCGTGACGGCGACCATGACGAAGGCCCGCCGCGGCGGGAAGGTCTTCCTCGACTGGTCGCAGAACGCCGGGTCCAAGACCACGATCTCGCCGTACTCCCTGCGCGGCCGCGAGCGGCCCGCGGTCGCGACCCCGGTGACCTGGGCGGAGGTCGAGGAGGGCGCGGACGACCCGCTCGGACTGGAGCAGTTCACTCCGGAGCAGGTGCTGGCTCGCGTCGCCGAGCACGGCGATCTCTTCGCTGCCACCGAGTAGAGCCACAGGCACCCCCCGGATTCTGTTACCAAACGGTGGGTCCGGTGTTGACCGGTCGTGGAGGCCCACCTCCTAGCGTTCTGGACATGACCATCGCGACGACCACCGCACCGACCCGTACGTCGGTCGGGCAGTTGAGGCGGTTCGTCATCCCGGGCGCGGTCATCGCCGCACTCGCGGTGCTCGCGTCGGTCACCGGGATCCCGTGGACGGGTGCCAGCGAGGCGGCGACGGGGGTCCGCCTGCAGGCCGAGCCCGGCCAGGGGGCCACGCTCACCATCAGCAAGCTCGAGCCGGGTGACTCCGCGACCAAGACCGTGACCATCCGCAACTCGGGCGCCGGGGAGTCGCGGCTCTCGTTCGAGGAGAACGCCACGCCCGCCGCCTTCGCCGGCGGCACGCTGAACCTGGAGATCCAGCAGGACGGGCGCACCATCTACACCGGCCTGTTCGGCGAGATGAACGACGTGACGCAGGACGTCGGCCAGCTCGCTCCGGGCAGCGCCAGCACGTTCACCTTCACGGTGTCGTTGCCGGACGGCGCGCCGTTCGCCAACCAGGGGGAGCCGGCGGTCGCGACCTACACGTGGGTCAACACCGAAGTCACGGACGACTAACAACTGAAGAGCTGGGACCGATAAGGCCGTAGGGCTTGACGGTCCCGGGTATGAGGTGGCCGCCCGCGCATCTGGGGGGAGCGCGGACGGTCGCCGTCAGACCACACGGGCGTGAGTGCGGGTGCACCGGGAGGATGCACCACACGATCGCTCTGAGAACGGGCCTGTCGGGCCGGCGCTGTCGGGGGGAGCGCTGGACCGGCGGGTCCACCCCCCCCGTTGCTCTCGGACAATCTCGGAAAGCAAGCACCATGGAGATCGAAACAGCCCCTCGCCCCCCGGCGCCGACGCCGTGGGGGCGCTTGCTGCTGTTCGTGGTGCTGTTCGGGCCGGTCACGCTCCTGGTCCTGCTCCCGATCGGTCTCGGCCTCGAGCGCTACGTGATGACGGGCAGCTCGATGGACGGCGGCATCGACCGCGGCTCGATCGTCTTCGAGCGGGTCGTCCCGGTCAGCGACCTCCGGGTGGGCGACGTGATCACCTACGCGCATCCCGGTGCCGACGCTGACCAGGACGCGATGGTCACCCACCGGATCGTGTCCATCCGACCGGAGGGGATCCGGACCCAGGGTGACGCGGAGGCGACCGCCGACCCGTGGGTGCTGCGCCCGGGCTCTCCGACGATGTCCCGGGTCGAGTTCACGATCCCCTGGATCGGGTGGGCCTACCTGCTGCTCTACCGGGCGCAGGGGTGGATGCTCATCCTGGCGTCGGCAGCAGCGCTGGTGGTCCTGATGTCCCGACGGATGCGTCACCGCCCAGCGAGGCTGCGTCGACCAGACGTGGTCGAGCCGGACGAGAGCGAGCCCGCTCCTGAGGCTCCTGAGACACGTGTGGACGGACGTGACGCCGCAACGCGGGTGGCGAAACCGTGAACAGTGCGCTCGACTACGACCCCCGTGGCCCTATGCTCGCTCCCATGGCGCAACGGGTCCTGGTGGTGGAGGACGAGGAGGACATCGCGTTTCCCCTTGTTCGCACCCTAGAGCGCGAGGGCTATGACGTCGAGTGGGTCGAGAGTGGCCAGAAGGCACTCGACGCGCTGGCCACGATGCCTGAGCTCGTGATCCTCGACCTGGGTCTCCCGGACATCGACGGCCTCGAGGTCTGTCGACGAGCCCGGGAAGCCGGCTACACGGGGGCGATCATGATCGTCACCGCCCGTGCGGGCGAGCTGGACCGGGTGGTCGGCCTCGACTACGGGGCCGACGACTACTTGGCCAAGCCCTTCGGCCTGGCCGAGCTGCAGGCGCGTGTGCGCGCCCTGTTGCGCCGTACGTCCTCACCACTTCCGGGCAGCGCCGATGAGCCGGCCTCCCCCGACGAGGTGCGCATCGACGTCGAGGCCCGACGGGTCTACGCCGGGACCGACGAGGTCCCGCTCACCGGCAAGGAGTTCGAGGTCCTCTCGATCCTGGCCGCCAACCGGGACAAGGTCGTCTCCCGTGGTCGGCTGATGGCCGACGTGTGGGACGAGAACTGGTACGGCTCGACCAAGACGCTCGACGTCACCATCGGTCGGCTCCGCCAGAAGCTCGAGTCCGTAGGCGTGACCGATCGCGTGGTAGCCGTTCGAGGTGTGGGATTCCGCCTCGAAGGCGGACCCGTCGATGCGTGAGCGGCTCACCGCAGCTTTCATAGTCCTGAGCGTCGTCCTCCTCCTGGGGGCCGGCCTGGTGCGCACCTACGTGCTGCAGGACCTGATCCGGGAACAGGTCGCCGGCCAGCTGAGCCAGCAGGCCGACCTCGTGGCCGCCATCATCGGCGACCGGGAGGCCGCCGGTGGAGCCGTCGACGAGGACTTCCTGCAGCCCCTGGTCGGCCCGCAGGACCGGCTCCAGTACGACGCCGGCGGCGCGGAGGTCGTCGTCACCGGCAAGGACTACCAGGGCGAGGACGACGACGGCGACGGAGACATCGCCGCCACCGCCACCGTCGACGGCGCCGGACGAGTCACCGTCAGCCAGTCGTCGTCGGTGATCCGCGACGTGATCGGTCGCGACATCGGCTCGATCACCGCGCTCTTCGTGCTGATCGCGGTCGCGGCCGGCATGGCGGGCTTCCTGATCGCCACGGCCCTGTCCGCGCCGTTCCAGAAGCTTGCCGTCGCCGCGGCGGCGCTCGGCCGTGGTCGCTTCGACCTCGACCTGCCGAAGACCCGCATCCCCGAGGCCAGCTCGATCGCCAACGCGCTGCGCTCGAGCGCGCTCGCGCTGGAGGACCGGGTCCACCGCGAGCGCGCGTTCGCCGAGCACACGTCGCACGTGCTCCGCACGCCGCTCACCGGAATCCGGCTCGAGCTCGAGGACCTCAGCTTGCGCGACGACCTGCCCGAGGACGCTCAGGAGACCGTCAAGCGGTGCCTGGCCAAGGTCGAGGAGGTCTCCGCCGTCGCGGCCGAGCTCGTCGAGATCACCCGCCGCGGCAGCCTGGTCGTCGGTGCCGAGGTCCCGCTCTCCGATCTCTCGACGCAGCTGGCCCAGCGCTGGGCGGACCGCCTCGCCGCCCGCAACCGGGCGCTCACGGCGGCCGCCGAGGGCGACCTGACCCTGACCTACACCCCAGGCCCGGTCGAGCACGCCACAGACCTGCTGCTCGCCGACGTCGTACGCCGCGGCACCGGTGCCGTGCGGATCGTCTTCAACGCCGAGACGGAGGGCCACCTGCGCGTCACCGTGCTGTGCGCGGGCCGGACCCCGGAGAGCGAGCTCGGCGGCGAGACCGTCGACCGGATGAGCCAGGTGCGGGCCGTCGTCGAGGCGCTGGGTGGCCGGGTCACCGGCGAGCACCCCGCCGACGGCATCGAGGTCCTGCTGCCGCGCCGCTGACCCGACCGGTGGCTCGACCCGACAGAATGGGCGCCATGACACGCCCCGTGGAGACCTGGCTGACCGACATGGACGGCGTCCTCGTCCACGAGGAGGTGCCGATCCCGGGCGCCCAGGAGTTCATCGAGGCGCTCAAGTCGTCGGGCCGGCAGTTCCTGGTGCTCACCAACAACTCGATCTTCACCCCGCGTGACCTGCGCGCTCGGCTGCTCGGCAGCGGCATCGACGTGCCTGAGGACGCGATCTGGACCTCGGCGCTGGCTACGGCCCAGTTCCTCGAGGAGCAGCGCCCGCACGGCACGGCGTACGTCGTGGGTGAAGCTGGCCTGACGACCGCTCTGCACGACGTCGGCTACGTGATGACCGACCGCAACCCCGACTACGTGGTGCTGGGCGAGACCCGCACCTACTCGTTCGAGGCGATCACCCGGGCGATCCGGCTGGTGGCGGCCGGCGCCCGGTTCATCGCGACCAACCCCGACCCCAGCGGCCCGAGCCAGCACGGCCTGCTGCCGGCGACCGGCTCGGTCGCGGCCCTGATCAGCACGGCGACCGGGCGCACGCCGTACTTCATCGGCAAGCCCAACCCGCTGATGATGCGCAGCGCGCTCAACCGGCTGCAGGCGCACTCCGAGACCACCGTGATGATCGGCGACCGGATGGACACCGACATCATCAGCGGGCTCGAGGCGGGGCTGCGCACGATCCTCGTCACCACCGGGTCGACGCGCCCGGAGCAGATCGAGACGTTCCCCTACCGGCCGACGCGGGTCGTCGACTCGATCGCGGACCTGGTGGCCGAAGTTGCCGGCCGAGCTTCTGGCGGGAGCGCTCCCACCGCCGTACCCTGACCGCGTGACCCACGCCACCCGCGCCCCGAGGTCGGGCGCGTGAGATCGGGGCGCCCACGATCTGGGGCAGTGTGGCAGGCCGCGCCGCTCCGGCTGGTCCGGACTCCGGGCTGGCTGGCGCTGATGCTGGTAGCGGTCACGCTGCTCGTCGCGTCGTTCGTCGCCCCACCGCTCTTCGCCGCGACCGCCCGGTCCACCGCGCTGGCGGAGGGCCTCGAGGATGCGGCCGGGGTCCCGTACGGCGCGGACTCGGGCGACCTTCGGGTCACCTGGGACGCCGTCGTACCGACCCAGGGCGAAGCGCTGTTGGTCGGGCGGATGGACGCGCTGACGGGCTACAGGCCCCCGAGCATCGGCGCCTCGTCGGTCGGTCAGAACCGGACCCGCAAGGCCGTCGTCACCGCCGGCAAGGGAGCCGAGGCCTCCACTGTGGAGCCCTCCACTGTTGAGCCCTCCACTGTCGAGCCCTCCACTGTTGAGACCTCGGCGCTCTGGTACCACGCCGGCGCGATCGCCGCGCTCGGCGGCGACGAGGATGCCCCCGGGGTGTGGCTCACATCGGACGTCGCCCAGCGACTCGGCCTCGAGGTCGGCGACCAACTCCGGATCGGCCTGCAGCAGACGTTCCTGACGGAGGGCGGCCGGCTCGCTCGGACGGTCCTGGCCGGCACCTACGACCCGGCGCCCGACTCGACCTTGCCGGTCCAGCTCCGCGACCAGCCGGACGCCGAGCGCTGGTACCTGCCGACCGACCCCGACAACCCGTCCGAGGGGACGCCGCTCGCCATCGCGAGCCGTCCGGTCTTCGACAGGTTGGTCCTGGCGTCCGGCGACACCCCGCTCTACTTCGCCGACCTCGCCCTGGACACCGAGATCACCCCCGACCAGGCGACGACCACGGTCCAGCAGGTCCAGCGGCTCGCCGACGACGCCTACGACCAGTCCCAGCTGCTGGCGCGCTACCTCCTCGACGCCGAGCCGATGGGCGCCGAGCTCCAGGTCGCGTCCGGCCTTCCGGACATCGTCTCCGACGCCGACCACACGGCCACCAGCGCGCGCGACCAGGTCCGGCCGTACGCCGTGGCGGGGCAGGTGCTCGCCGCTGCGCTGCTCGTCGCCGGCTGGGTGCTGCTCGGCCGCAGCCGCCGCCGAGAGCAGTTACTGGCCTCGGGCCTCGGCCTTCGACCGGACGAGGTGGCCGGTCTGGCCGCGCTCGAGATGCTGCTCGTCTGCCTGCTCGCCGTCCCGGCAGGCCTCGGGCTGGCCTGCCTCGGCGTACTCGTCGCCGGCCCGCCGACCGACAGCGGACTCACCGTAGGGCGGTCGGACCTGGTGACCGGGGTGCTCGCCGCGGGTGGGGCGCTGCTCCTGATCACCGCGACGGCGGGTCTGGCCGCGGCCGGCACCGACCGGGTCGACCGACTGTCCCGGCTGGGGCGCGGACGCCGCGGCCTGCCGTGGACGGCGGCCCTCCTCGCGGCCACCGCGGTGGTCGCCGCGGCCGTCTTCACCGTCGACGTCGTCGACCGCAGCGCGACCGTGCTGACCATGGCGTTCCCGGTGTTGACCGCCGCGTCCGTGGCGGTGCTGGTCGCCCGCGGGCTCGCGTGGCTGCGGGCCCGGCGTCCCGGCGGTGCTCGCCCCGGCAGCGCACGCTGGCTCGCGACCCGGCGTAGCGGCCCGATCATGCGGGAGGTCACCGCGCTCACCGCGGTGGTCGCGATCGCGCTCGGCCTGTTCGCCTATGCCCTGACCGTCCAGCGCGGGATCGACGAGGGCGTCGCCGACAAGACCGCCTCCCTGGCCGGCGCAGCGACGTCCATCGAGGTGGCGGACGACTTCCGTGGCCAGCGCATGCGGGGAGTGCTCACGCCACCCGCCGACGACACCACGATCGTGTGGCGGCGCACCGTCACCCTGCCGCCCGACTTCGGCGACCAGCCCCTCCTGGCGATCGAGCCGGAGTCGTTCGACGGCGTCGCCGACTGGGGTGCCTCGGGTGAGCTGGACGCCGGGCGGGAGCTCCTGAAGAAGCTCGACCGCAAGGGCCACGGGCTCCAGGTGATCCTCGCCGGCCGCACCCACTTCGAGGCCGGTGACCAGGGCACGCTCGACTTCAACGGTGAGTTCCAGATCCCGTTCGAGGTGGTGGGCGTCGTGGCGGCGTTCCCGGGCTCGGAGAGCGAGACCGGCGATGTCACGGTGATCGCCGCGAGCCGGCGGCTCTTCCGCCTGGTGCTGCCGACGGTCGACCCGCGCAAGCCCGGGGCGACCAGCGACACCGCCGGAGTGTTCACGTCCTGGGTGTGGTCGAGCGACTCGCCGGCGCAGCTGCGGGCCTCGCTCACCGGCGCCGACGTGTCCACCGACGGCGACGTCGTCAGCGCGACCGATGAGGCGATCACCAACGGCCTGGTCGCCTCGACCTGGGCGGCTGGCTACGTGCTCGTGCTCGGGGCGGTGATGCTCGTGCTGGCCCTCGCCGGCGCGCTCGTGCTCGCGCTGCGCCTGGCCGACCGCGACACGGTCTCCGACGTACTGCTCGCACGGATGGGCTGGTCGTCTCGCGAGCTGGCGCGGGCCCGTGCCTGGGAGGTGGCGTACGCCGTCGCGACGGCCGTCCTCGCCGCCGTGATCGCCGGCGCCGTGCTGGTGCTCGCGCCGACGATCATCGACGCGGTCGCGACCATCCCGCCTCTCACCCGGCCCCGGCCGGCCGTCGCCGACGTCGTCGCCCTGCTGGTCGTCCTGGCCGTCACCGTGCTGCTCGCCTGGCTGCTGGGCGCCCGGCGCGCTCGCCGGCGGATCCCCGCGGAGGTGCTTCGTGCCGGAGGCTGAGAGCGTGACCGACCCGGCCGCGAGCTGCGAGGACCTGGTGAAGGTCTTCCGCTCCGCGACCGGCGAGACCCATGCCCTGCGCGGCATCGGGCTCGAGGTGCACCCCGGCGCCCTGACCGTCGTCGCCGGGCCGTCCGGCTCGGGCAAGAGCAGCCTGCTCACCATGCTCGGTGCCCGCGACCGCCCGAGCGCCGGGACCCTGACCGTGCTCGGCGGGGACATCGGGGCCGCCTCCACCCGTGACCTGCGCCAGCTGCGGCGCCGGCGGATCGGGTTCGTGCCGCAGCGTTCGGCGCTCGGGGTCTTCCCGCACCTGCGCGCCGTCGACCAGCTCCGGCAGGTCGCCGGTTGGCGAGGCGCCCGCACCGACGACCCCGCGGACGCGCTCGCCGCCGTCGGGCTCGGGCACCGTGCCGACCACCTGCCGCTCGCGCTCTCCGGCGGCGAGCAGCAGCGGCTCGCCGTCGCGCTCGCGCTCGCCGGCAGCCCCGCTCTCATCGTCGCCGACGAGCCGACCGCCGAGCTCGACCACGCCAACGCCGACGTCGTCGTCGATGCGCTCCTGGCGGCGGCAGCCGCCGGCGCGGCGGTCGTGATCAGTAGCCACGACGAGCGGATCATGCACCGCGCGGACCGACTGCTGCGGCTGCGCCACGGCGTCCTCTCCAGCGAGACCACCCGCCGCGACACCACTGGGGTCATCGACGCGACCGGCCGCCTGCAGCTGCCGCCGGCGGTGCTCGACCTCTTCCCATCACGGCGGGTCGTCGTCGAGATCGGGGCCGACGGCGTACGCCTGCGAGCTCCGGAGGAGGAGTCGTGATCGGGCTCGAGCTGGTGGAGATCGCGCACGGGTACGGCGTGGGGGAGCGCCGCGTCGAGGTCCTCCACGACGTCTCCCTGCGCGTCGAGCCGGGCGAGCTGGTCGCGCTCGCCGGGCCGTCGGGGTCCGGCAAGTCCACGGTCTGCCACCTGGCCGCCGGGATCGAGCGGCCGGACTGCGGCACGGCGTCTCTCGACGGTCGCCCGACCGTCGAGACGGCCGACTGGTCGCTGGTGGCCGTGGTGCCCCAGCAGCACGGCCTGCTCGCGGGCCTCACGGTCGAGGACAACATCGCGCTGCCGGCGCACCGGACCGGCGTCGACCCGGCGGAGGCCCTCGTCCGGCTGGCCTCCGCGCTCGACCTGACGGCGTTCGGGCGGCGCAGCGTCACGGAGACCTCGTTGGGCGAGCAGCAGCGGGTCGCGATCGCCCGAGCCCTGATCCTCGACCCGCGTCTCGCGGTGCTCGACGAGCCCACCGGGCACCAGGACGACGACCACGTCAGCCAGGTGATCGGGGCGCTCGCGGACGCCGCGCGGGCCGGGTCGGCGGTGCTCGTCGCGACCCACGACCAGCGGGTCTGGGAGGTCGCGCACCGCGTCGTACGCCTCGAGGACGGGCGCGTCCTGGCGTGAGAACCCGCTGAGTCACACCGCTCGAACTGTGTGATCTGCGTCCAATCGAACCCCGGATTCACGCGGGGGATGTGGCGTGCGCCACGGCAACCGCCGCTGGTGGAATCGCGATCGGCACTTCTGGTGGCTACCTTCGTTGACGATTGCACCAAGCACTACCGGTTCCCGAGCACGCCGAGTCCTGCCCGCTCATGGCACCGGTCCGCAAGGTCGGACAGTCCGTCCGGCCGACGATCACAAGTTGCACGGGCAGGAGTGGGGGAACCACCTTCGCGGTCTTCGGGCCGCTCGGGGTGAAGCCGCCGACTGGCGGCCGGGCACCTTCCTCGCCCGAACCCGACAGCTCACCTCGCAGGCGTGGGAAGGAAACCACGCTATGTCTCTCGCCCTGCCCACTCTTGCCCGCGCCTGCGGTCGCACCGGTGTCCGTGCCGCCCTCAGTGGCGCGCTCGCCGTCGGCCTGCTCACCTCCGCGCCGGTCTCCGACGTCCACGCCGCCACGGTCGGCACGCACGCCGTCTCCCAGGCGAAGGCCACGCCCAAGCACCACAAGCCGAAGCACCACAGGCCCAAGCCGAGCCGGGTGGAGCTGGCGATGCGGACCGCGGTTGCGCAGAAGGGCGACCCCTACGCGTACGGCGCGTCCGGGCCGCGCAGCTTCGACTGCTCCGGGCTGACCTTCTACAGCTTCCGTCGCGCGGGCTTCTCGCGGATCCCGCGGACCTCGTCGGCACAGGCGCACTTCGCGCGGCACATCTCCCGCGGGGCGATGAAGCGCGGCGACCTGATGTTCTTCACCGGCAGGGGCGGCGTCTACCACGTCGGCGTGTTCGCCGGGTGGGGCCACGGTCGCCGGCTGGTGCTGCACGCGCCGTACTCCGGCACCCGCGTCCGCACCGACCGGGTCTGGACGAACTCGTGGTTCCCGGGGACGCTGCGCGGTCGCTGACCGCTCGCCCGGGGCTCAGCGCCAGGTGAACGTCGCGAGGCTCTCGTCGATGATCTTCTGGCGCTCGGCCTCGGGCACCTTGTTCTCGAACTCGAAGTCGATGCCCGTCTGGAAGCCGTCGTTGAGCACTCCGAAGGTGTCCAGGTGGCTGTCCTTGTTGGGCGTGCCGCTGAGGTGGTAGAAGGTCAGCCCCGCGATCTCGACGTCCGGCTCGCGCTTCATGTCACCGAGCCGGCCCTGCAGCGCGGCCTTGGCCTGCAGGTCGACGGAGATCTCCGGGCCGGGGAACTCCAGCTGCGTGAGCCGTACGGCGCCGGTCCCGGTGGGCGGATTCGCCTCCGTGCCGAAGTCCAGGAAGTCCTCCAGCTGCTTCCACCCCTTCGGAGCGTTGATCGTGGCGTGCGGCATGTCCAGCAGCACGCCGGTCGCCGGGGTCACGCTGGCCGATGCCTCCTCGGTCGGGCTCGGCTCCGACGAGTCCGCGGTGGGCGACGCGGTTGCCGACGGTGTCTCCTCGGCCCCGGCCTTCGGGTCGTCGTCGCTGCAGCCGACGAGCGCCAGGACGAGGCCGGCAGCCGCCACGGCGGCGTACGCGCGAGAGCGCGCTGGGTGCGACACCGAGCCAGACACGGGAGCCTCCTGGTGGTCCGAGAACGTCGTCCTCAACCTTAACCAGCGCGGTCAGCGCCGAAACGCGGCCCGAGTCCGTGCCGGTCCGGAGGTTTTGCCCGCTCGCCAACGGGGGAAGTGGCCGTACGACGACGTGATCGACCAGCTGGACGCTTCATCGGGGGAAGGTGACGAACAGATGCAGGTGTTGGATGTTCTGACCACACTGGGGCTTCCGGAGGAGCTCATCAATCAGTGCCGCGACATCCTCCAGGAGCATGCGGGAGCTGTGGGGAAGGCGGCGCCACCGGAGTTGACCGGTCTCTACGGGGGGTCCGCGAAGGGCGCGATGTTCGACCACCACACCGCCGTCGCGCACAAGCACGTGATCGAGGCACTGGACCAGATGGTGCTCGGCCTGCAGGGCTTCGCCGACAACCTCGACGGCTTCGCCAAGGACCTGCACGAGAACGACCAGCAGGCCGCGGCGGACCTGACGCCGACCCGCAAGAGCCAGCTCGCCGACATCGGCAACTGCTTGGACAGTCCCGACCTGCGCACCAACACGACGTGCCAACCGCCCGCGGGAGGTGAGGGCTGATGGTGCGCGGACCTCAGGTCGAGCGGCTCACCACCGCCGTCACCGGCACCGAGCCGACCGTCGTCAGCACCGGAGCCAACGACTGGCGTCGATGCGGCACGTTGCTCGAGACGATCGCCGTCTACCTCCGGACCTCTTCCCAGGGAGTGCGGCACGCGATCGGCGGGCAGACCGGGCCCGCGGTGGACGCCGCGTTCCAGAAGTCGGCGGAGGCGATGACCCGCAAGGCCGCGGTGCTCGGCAATGGGGCCGGCGCCCTGGTCGCGGTGAGCGACGCGATGCAGGCGGCGGCCGACGTCCACACGACGATGACCGACATGGCCGCGCCCACGGCGTACCGCGCCCCGGTCGGCAACCCGACCGACGAGGAGCTCCAGCAGCAGGCGCAGAGCAAGGCGAAGGAGCAGGCCTTCGCCCAGGCGTACGCCGCGCAGGAGGAGAAGGCACGGGCCGCCGCCGATGCGCTCGACGAGGCCTTCGAGAAGCAGATCTTGACGATGAAGGAGATCCACGGCGAGCCCGACCCGCCGCTCCCGCCGCCTCCGCCGAAGCAGCAGCCAGGCAGTGCCGGCGGCTCCTCGGGTAGTGCTGGCAGTGGTGGTGCCGCGGCGGTGCCGCACCTCCAGGGGCGGCCGGGCGGCGGCCACGTCGAGGTCGGCTTCGTCCCCTCCAACAACGGACACCACGTCGACTACGCCCCGACGGGCGGGGGCCACGACTCCCACGGCAACGTCCCCGGTGGCGGGTCGACCGGATTCCCGGCGACCCCCGTCGATGGGACCGTGTCCGGTGGGTCCGGGACGCCTGGCTCACCCGGACTCGGCGGCATCGGCACTGCCGGAGCGACGGCTGGCGGCATGGCCGCCGGCCTGCTCGGTGCCAAGCTCACCGGTGCGCTCAAGGGCGGGCTGTTCCCGACCTCCGGCGGTGCGGCCGGCACTGCCGGTACGGCGGGCCGCGGCACGGCCGCGAGCGCCGTACGCGGCATCGGCAGCTCGGCGCGCGCGGGCGGGGCCGGCACCATCGGGCGCTCGGGTGCGGCGGCAGGATCCGGTGGCACTGCCGGCCGTGCGGGTGCCGGCGGCACCGGCGGCGCGGGTCGTTCCGGATCGGGCGCCGGGGCAGGACGCTCCGGCTCTGGCGGTCGCGCGGGAGCGAATGCCGGCGGCCGCGCAGGTGCGGGTGCCCGCGGTAGCGCTGGCGCCGGCGGTCGGTCCGGCCGCGGCAAGGACGACGAGAAGGGCAAGAAGAAGGAGCTCTTCGACGTGGGTGAGGACTGGGTCGACGACGAAGGTGCGGCGCCTGGCGTACTCGACTGACCAGCACCTTGCCAGAGCGCACCACCTTCTCGAAAGCGAAAGATCGATGACCTCACCCCTGCTGCGTCGTTTCTCCTACCTCGTCACGGGCGTTGTCGCCGCGGGGCTTCTCGCGGGGCCGGGCACCGGCCCGGCACCCGATGCCACGGCGGCCGCGTCGGCGACCTCCGTCGACAGCACCCGACTGGGCTCCGATTCGGACCCCGTCCGGGTGCGGAAGAGCTATCCGGTGGTCGCGAGCGCGCGCATCGGCACCGTCCAGGTCGGCAAGAAGATCCGGATCGTCGGGTCCGTCACGACCCGGCACCGGAAGCGCCCGGTGACCCTCACCGAGCGCAAGGGCCGCAAGTGGAAGGTGATCGCGCGCAAGAAGTCGAACCGCGTGGGCGCCTACGCGTTCAAGATCCCCGCCGGCCGCAAGGCCAAGGTCCGCGTGTTCCGGGTCGAGACCAAGCGGTTCCACGGACTGCGCGGCGGCACGACGCGGGCCCTGAAGATCAAGGTCGTCAAGGCGCCGCCGACCGCCCCCACCAACTTCGACGCGCCCGAGTACCTGCCGGCCGGGTACGTCGGCGCGGGCAGCACGACGTACGGGCCGGGCTGGGCGCTCTTCGCCGGTGGCTCGCGCTGGAACCCCTGCCGCACCATCCGCTGGGCCTACAACCCGACGGGGGAGAAGTACGCCGCGCTGCCGGACATGCAGCGCGCGTTCGCTCGCCTGGCCGGTATCTCGGGCCTGCGGTTCCGCTACGTCGGTGCCACCTCGTGGCGCTACCTCGGCAACCTCCAGGACCCGGCCTTCCCCGCGAGCACCGCGGACATCGCCGTCGGGTGGGCCAACGACAGCGAGCTGCCCACCCTCGCCGGCAACACCGTCGGCTACGGCGGCTGGTCCGGCCCCGAGGTTCGCGGCGCCGACGTGCAGTACCGGATCAGCAGGGGCTACCTCATCCTCGACAACGGCGCGACCCTCCAGCCTGGCTTCGACCAGGTCGGCTGGGGCTCGGTGTCGATGCACGAGATCATGCACGCTCTCGGCCTCGACCACGCCGGCGAGCCGGTCCAGATGATGTACCCCGAGCTCACCGCCAACAACGTCAACCCGGGCGCCGGCGACATCACCGGTCTCGGGAAGGTCGGGTCCGCGTCCGGCTGCCTGAACTGACAGCCGGCCCGCCTCGACTCCCCGGAGGCGTTGCGGTCAGCCGACCTTCGTGATGACGGCCTGCGCGCCGGCGACGACGTCCTGGGTCGTGTCGTCGGTGCGCAAGGACCCGCGGACGTAGATGGTCGTGGGCGTGGTGAGCTCGACGATCTGGCTGCCAGTGGTCTGCCCGGCGTTCGCGGGGTCCAGGGGGTCGTTACCGTCGGGCAGGTCTGCGGTGAAGAGCGTGCCGGGGATGTTGGTCGCCGATCCCGCGTCGGGTCCGCGGTAGAGGGTGACGACGCCGTAGTTCTCGGTGCTGGCCGGAGTCAGACTGTAGAACTGCGCCGTGACGTCGACGAGGTACCGCCCGGCCGCCAGGTCGAAGGTCAGCAGGTCGACCTCGGAGTCGCTACCCCCGTTGAGCTGGTCGGCCGGCAGTGGCACGATCCAGTACCCACCGCTCGGGACGGCGCCGGGAGTGGTCTCATCGGTGATCGACAGCGACACGTCGTTGACCCCAGGTGCGCCGTCGGTGCCGTTCGTGCCGGCGGCGCCGGTGTCGCCCTTCTCGCCCTTGTCCCCCTTCTCACCCTTCGCGCCCGGGGATCCCGGGGTGCCCTGACCGCCCCCGGCGATGGCCGCGCGCACGCCCGGCTTCAGCTTGTGGATGCCGACGCTCTCGGGAGCGATGTTGCGCGTCGTGATGGTGTGCTTCGCGATCTCATCGCCCGTGACGAGCTTGCCGGCGACGGCGCCGGTGGCGCTCCCGGCGATGAAGAGGCCGGCAGCGGCGACGACGGACAGACTGACCCAGCGCGCGCCCCGGTCGTCGACTGCTGGGTTCTGCCACATGGACCGTTCCCTTCCCGCCAGCCGCCTGCTTGCCGTACCGTACTAAGTACGAGAGGTGGTGGAGGGCTTGGACGCGGTGTCGGTCGTTGGGACACGTCCGGACGTCAGGGGCGGGAGTGGCCGCGCGATCTCGGGCGTCGCCGTGGCCGGCTACTACCTGGTCTCGGCGGTCGTGTCGCCGCTCGGCGGGCGCCTCGTGGGTCGCCTGGGTCCCGGGCTCGCCATGCGGCTCGCGTGCGGCGGCGCGAGCCTGGGCCTCGTGGGCATCGCCGTGGCCTCCGACGCGCACACCATCGTCATCGCCCTCACCCTGCTCGGTCTTCCCAACGCCCTGGTCCAACCGGCTGCCAACCAGGTCCTCTCCGACACGGTTCCCGTGCGTCGTCAGGGGGTGGCGTTCGGTCTCGTCCAGTCGGCGATCCCGTCGGCGACGCTGCTCAGTGGTGTCCTGCTCGCCGTCTTCGGGAGCCAGGACAGCTGGCGCGCGGCGGTCTGGTCGGTGGTGGCGCTCACGCTCGCGGCCCAACTCCTCATCCGCCTGCCGGCCAAGTCCGCGCGGATGGCTTCCGACCCTTCGGCACCCCTGCCCTCGCTGCCGGCACCGGTCGGTGGGGCACCCCTCATGGTGGGGCTGGTGGTCGGGGCCGTGCTGGCCTCGGTCGCCGCGACCAGCCTGCCCTCGTTCGTCGCGTCGACCGGGGCGGCGCGTGGGCTCACGCCCGCGCAGGTCGCTGTCGTGCAGGTGGTCGGCAGCCTCGCCTGCATCGGCCTGCGGGTGCTCGCCGCGTGGCGCGGCTCGCTGCTCCCTGGTGCGCGGATGTTGGGCGGCGTGGCGGGGATGCTCCTCGTGGGCACCGCGGGATACGCCCTGTTGGCGACCTCGTCGGCGGTCGTGTTCGGGGTAGGGGTCGTGGTCGCCTACGCCTTCGGGTGGGGCTGGAACGGGCTGTTCAACCTGAGTGTCTCCCGCGCCCGGGCGGGTCGCGTCTCCGGGGCGACCGGGCTGACCCAGGGTGGCGTCTTCCTCGGTGGGGTCGTCGGCCCCCTGCTGTTCGCCTGGGTGCTCGACACCCACGGGCTCGGTGCGGCCTGGTTGGTCGTTGCCGGCGGCGCCATCGCGGCGTCCCTGTCGATCGTGTACGCCGTCCGGCGCTGGGCCGGTGCGGGAGAAGTGGAGGTTCGGTGATGGTGACGGACGAAGAGGGGGTGCTCGACCTGATGGTCGAGTCGCTGACCCTGCTCGCGGACGGGGTGATGCAGGTGACGCTGGTCGACCCCGACGGCGGCTGGCTGCCCGTGTGGTCGCCCGGATCGCACGTCGACGTCGACACGCCGGGAGGGCTGCGGCAGTACTCGCTGTGCGGCGATCCGGCGGACCGCCGCCGCTACACGGTGGGAGTGCTCCACGAGCCGGCCTCGCGGGGAGGTTCGTCGTACGTCCACGAGGTGCTGCGGCCCGGCGACCTAATCGAGGTCGACGGCCCGCGCAACCACTTCGAGCTGCTCCCCGCCAAGCAGTACCTGTTCATCGCCGGCGGAATCGGCATCACGCCGCTGCTGCCGATGCTGCGCGAGGTCGCTGCTCGCGGCGAGGAGTGGCGCCTGGTCTACGGCGGCCGCTCCCGCTCGTCCATGGGCTTCCTCGACCAGCTGGCCGGCTACGGAGACCGGGTCGAGCTCTGGCCCGCCGACGAGCGCGGACTGCTCCCGCTCGACCGGCTGCTGGAGGACGCCCCCGAGGGTCTCGGGGTCTACTGCTGCGGGCCGTCCGCGCTGCTCGACGTGGTCGAGCGACGCTGCGACGCCCTGCCGCAGGTCAGCGTCCACCTCGAGCGATTCACCGCCAAGGACCTGTCGGGCTTCGAGGACCGGCCCGTGACCGTGGTCTGCTCCCGCAGCGGCATCGAGCGGGAGGTGCCGGCCGGCATCAGCATCCTCGACGTCCTCGAGATCGAGGGCATCTCGGTGCCCAACGCCTGTCGCGAGGGGGTCTGCGGCTCGTGCGAGGTCGCCGTCCTCGACGGCGTCCCCGAGCATCGCGACTCGATCCGCACCGGTGCGGAGCTCGACGACACTGCCAGCCTCGCCGTCTGCGTCTCACGCGCGACGACGTCCCGACTCGTGCTCGACATCTGATCCCAGGAGGAACCGTGACCGCCACCGCCGACGAGCCGCGCGTCGCCAAGCGCCGCGCCCGCACCGTGAAGAAGACCGAGCCCACGCCCGAGTCGCCCGGCAACGACTGGTCGTCTTGGCCGACGTACGACGCCGCCTCCCGCGGCTTCCGCAACTACTGGTACCCGATCATGTGGGCTGAGCAGATCGGCCAGAAGCCGGTCCCGATCACGCTGTTGGGCGAGAAGATCGTGCTGGTCCGCGAAGGGGACCAGATCCACGCGCTGCACGACCGTTGCCCGCACCGCGGCGTACCACTCTCGCTCGGCCGCCGTCAGTACGAAGGCACGATCAGCTGCCCGTACCACGGCTGGACCTACCGCCTGGACACCGGGAAGATGTGCGCAGCTCTCACCGACGGTCCGTCGTCGCCGATCAACGGCAAGGTCGGGGTCCGGACCTACGCCGTCGAGCAGCGCCTCGGCCTGGTCTGGATCTACGTCGGAGACGACGACCCGGCCCCCGTGGAGCGTGACATCCCGGCGGAGCTCGTCGAGAACGACTTCGTGCTCGGCGGGCGGTGGGACATCCGGCCGGGCAACTGGCGCTTCGCCGCCGAGAACGGCTTCGACGAGGGGCACGCCAAGTACCTCCACAACACCGCGCTCTGGCGACTGTTCAAGGTGATGCCGGCATGGAACGAGACGCGCATCGTGGAGAAGGACGGCTGGTTGATCCGCGTCCAGGACGCCGTTCACTGGGAGGCCGAGTTCCCGGGCCTGGGGACCTGGACCAACAAGCGCTGGTGGAAGCGGATGCCGTTGCCGGACGCGCCGGGCAAGGCCGCGGACGTCAACCCGGTCATCCAGGGTCTCGACATCCCTGGCTTCGTCTCCATCCGGATGCCCGGTCTCCTGCGGGTCGCCTACCCGCACTTCATCCACTACGAGTGGTACGTGCCGGTTGACGAGGACACCGTGCGCTACGTCCAGATCATGGTGCGCTTCGAGAAGGGGACGAAGGCAACGGCGTTCAAAGCGAAGTACCTGGGGGCGATCCGCTGGCTCTTCCACGGGCAGTTCACCGCTCAGGACGCCTGGATGGTCGACGTCATGGACGCACCGCCTGAGAAGCTCTACCGCCCGGACCTGTCGTTGACTGCCTGGCGGCGTCACATCGAGCAGGTCGCGCCCACCGTCCAGCAGGACCCGACGGTCCGTGTCAGCAAGTGAGCGAGGGGCCGGCGGAGAGCCAACGCTGGCCCATCGTTGGACCTGTCGCACGGGGCACGGCGACCCGGTGCTCTTCCTCCACGGCGGCGGACCCGGGTGTGCGAGCCACACGGACTTCCGTTCCGCAGCCCCGGTCCTGGCCCCCGAGCGCCCGCACCTCTTCATCGACCTCCCGCAGTACGGCGGATCGGCGGCGCCCCCGCACGACGAGCCCGCCCTCGCCCGGCACGTGCGCGCCCTGCGAGCCACCTTGGACCATCTCGGGGTCGGTCGGGTCGACGTGGTGGCCCAGTCCCTAGGCGGCGCTGTGGCACTGCTGCTCGCCGCCGTCGAGCCCGACCGGGTGGCGCGGATTGTCGCCACCGGCAGCCAGCCGGTGCCCGACGAACGGTCCGACACGGCGCTCGCGGTCGCTGCCCGCCGTCGCTACTACGCCGAGCAGGGTCCCAGTCCCCGCGCGATGCGGGAGCTGATGGCCCGGCTGGAGTGGTGTGAGCCGCGCAGGATCCCGGAGGTCACAGTCCGGGAGCGGTTCGCCGCCAGCATCACGCCCTGGGCGCTCGCGGTGGCGGACGGCACTGGCCGCGGCACCCAGCAGAGCCTGGCCGAGGAGCTGCCGACCGTGTCCGCACCCACGCTGTGGGTATGGGGCGCGCACGACCCGTTCTCGCCCCCGTCGTACGCCGCCGACCTGGCGGACCTGATGCCTCGGGCCGAGCTCGTCGTCGTGGACGGCACCGCCCACCATCCCCAAGCCGAACGGCCGGACGAGTACGCCCGGTTGGTGAACCCATTCCTCGATCGGAAGGACCTTCCATGACCATGACCCGCGCACTGCGCTCCCTGGGCGTTCTCGCCACCCTGCTCGCGTCGGCCTGGGTGGCACGCGCGGCGCTGGCGCGGCTGAACGGGACCGTGGTCCGCGACGTCCGGGGCGCACGGTGATCTCGATCGAGGAGCGGGTCGCCCAGGTCATGGGCCACGTGGACGCCGATCTGCTCCGCGACATCGTCGTGGGCCTGGTCGACATCGCGAGCCCCACGGGCGAGGAGCGGCCGCTGGCCGCTTGGGCGGTCGACCACCTGCTCGGTGCCGGGGTCGATGCGCACCTCCAGCCCCTGGACGATCTTCAGGCCAACGCCGTCGGCCGGATCCGCGGCACGGGCGCGGGCCCGTCGCTGCTGCTCTACGCCCCGATCGACACCCTCACCACCGGCAACCCTGAGGAGGACGAGCCGTGGGCCGCCGACCAGCTGCGTCCGGACATGCGGCCGCAGGCGCAGGTCGACGGTCACCACGTGATCGGTCTGGGGGCCAGCAATCCCAAGGGTCATGCCGCCTGTGTCATGGCCGCGGCCGAGGCGATCAGCCGCAGTGGCGTCCCGCTCCGCGGTGACCTGTGGCTCGGCCTCGGCGCCGGCGGCATGCCGACCAACCGCCGATCCCGGCGCGACCTGACTCGGGAGAACATCGGCCAGGGAGTGGGCTGCTCCTTCCTGCTGGAGCAGGGCGTCTACCCGGATGCGGCGGTGATCGCGAAGCCGGGTGGAGCGGTTGCGTGGGAGGAGGTTGGCCTGTGCTGGTTCGACCTGACCGTGCGAGGCACGTTCAGCTACGTCGGCAGTCGGCACCGGATGCCCTACGTCAATCCGATCGTCGAGGCCGGGAAGGTCGTGGCAGCGCTCGAGGAGTGGTTCCCGGAGTACGCCGCCCGACACACCGGCGGCCTGGTGGCGCCGCAGGGGAACATCGGGTCGATCCGCGGTGGCTTCCACCACATGCCCGCGGTCTCGCCGGCGTCCTGCGTCCTGCGCATCGACCTGCGCACCAGCCCGGACACGTCGCCGAACGAGGTTCGACGTGAGTTCGGCGAGCTGGTCGAGCGGATCCGCGCCCGGCACCCCGAGCTGGACCTCGACTGGGACCTGGTGCTGGCGATCCCGGGCACCAGGACGGCTCAGGACGCCCCCGTGATCGCCGCCGCGGTCGCCGCCTGGGAGGCCGAGCGCGGCCGTCCGCACGAGCCGATCCTTGCCAACAGCGGGGCGACCGACGCCAACATCCTGCGCGGACGCGGCGTGCCGACCGCCCGGATCGGGATGGACCGGATCGGACCTGACGCCCCGCTGGCGCTGGACTTCCCGTCCGGGATGAACGTCGTCGACGTGCGCGAGATGGAACGACTCACCCGCTGGCTGGTCCGCACGGCGCTGGCCGTCGACGACGATCCGGAGGCGTGAGGACGCCTCCGGATCGCCCCGACGGTCGACAGCGCCGTGGTCTCGACGCCTACGGCGCTTCCTGGTCGGCTCGGCCGTCCGGGAGACCGGCGGCCACCAGGTCCTCCACGGTCCGGCACAGGCACTCGACGCCGAACCGGAACTGCTCCTCGCCGGGCAGCTCGATGAGCTCGTCGCGCAGCTCCACCAGCCGGGGGAACTCCGGGAGGGGGAGCGAGGCGTAGAAGTGCCATTGCTGGCGGCGCAGCTCGGACTCGTCGGTGCCTCCGTCGGTCTCTCCGCGGCCCCAGGGTCGGGGGGTCTGGTAGCTGGCGAATCCGAGGGCGTGGACCATCAAGAAGCCGTAGCTCTTCACAGCCAAGGGCCCCGGGATGCCGCTGCGGATCAGGCGGTCGATGACGACCTCCATGGCTCCTCGGCGTGCCTGGGGGCTGTCAGTGACCCGTGACGAGAGGATCTGCGCGATCGAAGGGTGCTCGATCATCAGCTCTCGGAACGCCGTCGCGACGTTCTCGATCGCTTGACGAGGGGACTCGTCCGGCTCGCTGGACGGGAGTGCCAGGGACCCGAGGGCCTGGTCGGCCATCGCGTCGAGGATCTCCTCCTTGGAGCGGTAGTAGCCGTAGAACGTCATCGTCCCGATGCCGAGCTCACTGGCCAGGCTGCGGACGGTCAGCTTCTCGAGACCGCGCTCGTCGGCCAGGACCAGGGCCTGCCGAGCGATGATCTCGGCGCTCAGGGCACGGTCCCGGCCCGACGCGTCAGGTCTGGAGGTCGAGGTGGAGGCGTCGTCGTTCATGTCGCTGCTCACCCTAGTCATCGCCGCTCCCTGACAGACGTTGGCGCAGCCGGAGATCCCGGACTGTGGGACGTGTACTGAGATTCACCAGGTCGTCGAGCACCTCCGTGGCCGCCCGGGTCGAGACACCGGCATCTTCCAGGATGCGTGCGGCCTTGGCACGCACCTCGTCCGGGGCCACCACGGGCGGCTCGGCGACGAGGATCCGCTCCGCGCCCGTGACCTCGCGGATCCGGACCCGGCAGCCCCAGGAACCTGCGGGCGCGTCCGACCACGGCCGCAGCTCGATCGGTGGGACAGGTGCGAGTCCGGACAGCGAAGCGGCTCGGAAGAAGCGGGCATCCGCGGCCCGGCCGGCCCGGACGGCGGCGAGCACGTGGGCCGCGCTCGCCGCGGCGCGGGTCGCGTCCGGGACCATCACGTCGGAGTTCACGAACCTCAGCAGTGATCCGGGCAGCTCCAGGACCACGGAGGAGATCCGGTCGAGTGTGACGTCGTCTGTCAGGAGCGCGGCGGCGAAGCCCTGCAGGGGGCGGGCGCACGGGAACGGCTTGATCAGTGTCGCCCGGACACCGTCGCCCGGCGCGGGCTCCTCGGCCTGAGTCCACGAGGTGATCGCGCGGGATGCCGGGCCTGACAGGTACGTGGCGGAGGCGCGCAATCCGGAGCGTGCCAGCATGGCGGCTCGCAGGCCGGAGACCGTGGCATCCGCCGCCGCCAGGTAGTGCCCGGCGTCCAGCTCGTCGTCCGACAGCAGCCCGCCGGTGCGGGCCGCGGCAAGGCCCAGCGCTGCCGCCAGCTGGTCGTCGTCGAGCCCGAGCAGCATCCCGGCAGCGGTCGCGGCCCCGAGAGCGCCGATCGTGGAGCTCGGCCACCAACCGTGCCCATAGGCCTGCGGGCCTCCGAGAGCGCGGCCGACCAGGGTGAGGACGTCATAGCCGGCCAGCACCGCGTCGACCAGGTCGGCGCCGGACGCGCCGGTGCACCGGGCGACGTGGAGCGCCGCCGGGATGACGAGTGCGGCGGGGACGGTTGCGGAGGCGGGCTCGATGCTGTCGAGCTCGTCCACGTGGCAGGCGAGCGCATCGAAGCGTACGGCGTCCTCGAGCCCGAGTCCGTCCGAGCCGAATGAGGGGTGGGCGCCGGATCCCTGCCACGACGAGGCGTCGGCCACCTGGGCCACCAGCGGGTGCGAGGCCCCCAGTCGCATGCAGGCGACGGCGTCGACCACCTCGAGGGCGGCCCGCCTCCGCGTCTCCGGCCCTGCGCTCGCCGCTCGGCGGGCCACCGTAACCAGATGGGGAGCGGTCAGGCCCTGTTCAGCGGTCATGGCGCAGCAGCGGAAGGACCTCAGCCGAGACCGCGTCCCGCAGCCGGTGTGGCAGATCGTACGAGCCGACGTGCTGCAGGAAGACGGAGGTCGCTCCGAGAGATTCGGCCTCCCGCATCCGGCTCACGATCTCGGCGGCGGTACCGAAGAGTGCGAAGGATCGAGCGAAGGTGACGGCGTCCTCGTCGCTGACCCACTGTGAGCAGTGCTCGACGGCGAGGTCCCAGTCCTCGGCGTGCACCAGGTCGGGGTAGACCTCGGGCACGCGCGCCGGGACCTGGATGTCCAGGCCCGCACTGGCGAGCGCCGCCTGCCCGCCGTGCTGGGCGATGCCTGCGCAGATGGGCTTGAGGATCCGCGCGTCCCGCTGGATGTCATCGGTGACCATCGCGTGGGCGGACACGATGATCTCGATCGAGGCCGGGTCCCGTCCGGCAGCGGCCGCCCCCTCGTGGACCAAGCCGACGGCCCGGGTCAGCAGAGGAGTCGAGACACCGCTGAGCAGCACCGCCCCGTCGGCGATCTCGCCGGCCAGCCGTAGGTTGCGGGGGCCGCTGGCGGCGACGAGGACGGGCACGCCCGGGTGCGGATCGCGCATCCGGACCGACGCCTCGCCGAAGCGCGTCTCGCGACCCTCGAGCAGGTCTCGGATCGCAGAGATCCCGGAGCGCAGCTCCCGGCCCGTGCTGGGGGTGAGGCCGACCGGCTCGACCGAGCTGTTGCCGACGCCCAGCCCGAGCCGCAGTCGACCGTCTGCAGCCTCGGCGACCGTGCGGACCAGAGAGGCGACCACGCTGGGATGACGGGTGACGACGTTCGTGACCGCGGTCCCCAAGCCGATCCGGCTGGTGACCTGGGCCGCCGCGAAGAGCGTCATCCAGGCGTCGCGCCACAGCACCTGGGAGTCCGGCACGTAGACATCGTCGAAGCCGGCCTCCTCGACGTCCGCCACGAACGCCGCCAGCTCCGCGACTGGCCGGCACGGCGGTACTCGGAGCCCGACACGGAGCGAATCGGTCACGGGTGAGCCGCCAGGAACGCGAGAGTCTCCTGGTTGAACCGGTCGGCGTGCTCGTGCTGGGGCCAGTGCCCGCACTCCGGGTAGATGGTGAGCTCCGAGCCGGGGATGGCCTCGCTCATCGCGCGTGCCTCCGGGACGTCGCCGAACGGGTTCTCGGCGCCCCAGACGACCCGGGTCGGCGCGCTGATCCGTGCCATCTGCTCTGGCGTGAGCAGGTCCTGGGTGCGGTTCTCCATCTCTTGGAGGCACAGCAGGTGGTCGATGTTCGCCACGAACCCGGGCCGGTGGTAGATCTCGTGTCGCACGTCGACGAGCTCATCGGTCACGTTCGCCGGATCGTGCATGAGCAGCTCGAGGCGGCGGCGGGTCAGGTCGCGGTCGTCGGTGGTCACGGCGCGCCGGGTGCTGGATTTGATGCGCTCCATCACCTCGGGCTTCGCCACGGTTCCACCGGCTGCGACCAGGGCCAGGGTGCGGACCCGCTCGGGGTGGTCGGCGGCAAGGCGACCTGCCACCCATCCACCCAGCGACTCACCGATGAAGTGGGCCGACTCGATGCCCTGCGCGTCCAGGTAGTCGAGGACGTGCTGGACGTAACCCGGGATTCGGTACGGCACGCCGGGGCTGTCGGTGTAGCCATGCCCCATCATGTCGATGGCGTGGCAGTCGTAGTCGGCCGACAGCACGGCGACGTTGCGCACGAACGCCTCCAGGTGGCCACTGGTGCCGTGCAGCAGCACGATCGGCTCACCGGATCCGGCCCGTAGGCTACGGGTGCGCAGGCCGCCGGCGTCGACGTACTCCACGGCGTAGGGCACGTCGGCGAGGTCGGTCCAGAGGGTCATCGGGTTCTCCTAAGCGTTGGGGATATGGGAGGTCACGCAGGCTCGACGACGGCGACGCCCATGCCGGTGAGCCACTCGTTGACAGGTGCGTAGGCCAGGGTCCGGCCGCGGCCGCCGACGGCGGCCGCCATGGCGATCCACGAGCGGATCTCCTGGGCCCCGTTGCCGGCGACACGCTCGACGTCGTCGCTGCTGAGCGTCAGGGTGCGAGACAGGTCGCCGGCCTCGAGCTGGGCGAGGAAGTCCTCGTCGAACGCAGGATTGATGTCAGCCTTAGCGGAGCGGATGATCTGGCGACGGCGGACCTCGAACTCCTTCCATTGCTCGCGGCCGTTGAGCCATGCCTCGACCAGGAACTGGTCGTCGTCGGAGAGCTCGCCGGCCCAGTCCGGCCACGGCAGTCGGTGGGAGAGACCGCCGGAGGCGATGATCGCGACCCGCTTGTCCGCGCAGTCCGCGTCGATCACCCGGCGCAGTGACTCGCCGATGGCCCGGGCCCGGGTCAGTGGCATCAGCGGCGGAGCGAACATGTTGAGGACCACGGGCACGATGGGTACGTCGAGGGCCGGCACCAGGTGCTGCAGGCTGTGGGTGATGCCGTGGTCGACGGTCAGCCGCAGGGAGAACGCCGGGTCGAAGCCGTCGTCGACGAGGCCGTCCACCAGGGACTTGGCCAGTGCGGTGTCCACCGGGAGCGGACCCGCCGGAGTGTTGGCCTCGCCCGCACCGTTGACCTCGGCCACGCCGACGGTGATCGAGGGCATCAAGTCCAGGAACAGGCCGCGGAAGTGGTTGGACCCGATGACCACCACGGTGTCGGGCTTCCGCTCTGCGAGGAAGTCGCGGGCGGCGTGCAGCCCGTCACGGAAGCGGTGCGCCTCCTCGAGGTGGTCCACCTCGTCCCAGTGGGTGTTCATCAACGTGCTGTGGGAGGCGGCGACGCCGGCGACCACGGTGCTCATGCGCTCAGCTCCTGTTCGGTGGTGGGGGCCACGGTCGGGTTGTTCTTCAGGTGCTCCAGCGCGATGTCGACGATCATGTCCTCCTGGCCGCCGACCAGCTTGCGTCGGCCGACCTCCTTCAGCAGGGTGCGTGCGTCGACGCCGTACCTCTGGGCGGCGGACTCGGCGTGGCGCAGGAAGCTGGAGTACGCACCGGCGTGGCCGAGCGACAACGTCTCCCGGTCGACCCGGACCGGACGGTCCTGCAGTGGACGGACGAGGTCGTCGGCGGCATCCATCAGCGCGTCGAGGTCGCTGCCGTGCTCCCAGCCCATCAGATCGCAGACCGCTACGAACGCCTCGATCGGGCAGTTTCCGGCCCCGGCGCCCTGACCGGCGAGCGAGGCGTCGACACGTACCGCGCCCCGCTCGACGGCGACCACGGTGTTGGCGACGCCGAGGGCGAGGTTGTGGTGGGCATGGATGCCGATCTCGGTCGCCGGCGCCAGCACGTCGCGATAGGCGTCGATCCGGTCCCGGACGCCGTTCATCGTCAGGTGGCCGCCTGAGTCGGTGACGTAGACGCACTGTGCGCCCGCCGCCTCCATCACGCGAGCCTGCTGGGCCAGAGGGCCCGGCTCCGACATGTGCGACATCATCAGGAAGCCGGCGACGTCGAAGCCGATCTCGCGTGCCGCCTCGATGTGCTGTACGGCGATGTCCGCTTCGGTGCAGTGCGTGGCGATCCGTACCGACCGGGCACCGGCCGACCAAGCGTCGCGCAGGTCGTGGACTGTACCGATCCCGGGGAGCAGCAGCACGGTGAGCGTGGCTCGTTCCAGGACTTCCGCGGCCGCTTCGATCCACTCCAGGTCGCTGTGGGCGCCGGCACCGTAGTTGACGCTGCCGCCGGCCAGACCGTCACCGTGGGTGACCTCGACGGCCGCGACGCCGGCGGCGTCGAGCGCCGCGGCGATGGTGCGGACCTGGTCGGTCGTGTACTGGTGCCGGATGGCGTGCATGCCGTCACGGAGCGTGACGTCCTGCAGGTAGATCCGTGGGGAGTCGCTCATGCGGTGGCCTCCAGGAGCCGAGCGCGGACGAGGGTCTCCCCGACGCGCAGCGCGGCCGCGGTCATGATGTCCAGGTTGCCGGCGTACTCCGGCAGGTAGTCGCCGGCGCCCGCGACCTCGAGGAAGATCGTCACGAGGCTGACGTCGGTGCGGCCCGTGGCGTCGGCCAGCCGGAGCAGCGGGTCGTCGGGGGAGAGGGGGCGGTGCTGCACTTCCTGCTTGACCCGGTACCCGCGCACGTAGCCCCGGACCCGCTCGGCCATCGCCGACACCGAGTCGGCGATCGCGGCCGGGTCGCCGCCGGTGGTGAGGCAGTAGACGGTGTCGCGCATGATCATCGGCGGCTCGGCCGGGTTCAGCACGATGACCGCCTTGCCACGGGCTGCTCCGCCCACGTCGACGATGGCCCGGCTGGTGGTCTCGGTGAACTCGTCGATGTTGGCGCGGGTGCCAGGGCCGGCCGACCGCGACGAGATCGAGGCGACGATCTCGGCGTACAGCACCGGAGCCACCTGGCCGACCGCGGCGACCATCGGGATGGTCGCCTGCCCACCGCAGGTGACCATGTTGACGTTGCGGGCGTCGGCGAGGCCCTCCAGGTTGACCGGGGGTACGACGAGGGGCCCGACCGCAGCGGGGGTCAGGTCGACGACCTGGACACCGGTGGGGCCGAGCAGTTCCCAGTTGTGCAGGTGCGCCCGGGCCGAGGTCGCGTCGAAGACGACGGCGATGTCCTCGAACCCCGGCATCCTCAGCAGCCCGTCGATGCCGTCGTCGATGGCGGTGATGCCCAGCCGTCGCGCCCGGGCGAGACCGTCCGAAGCCGGGTCGATCCCGACCAGTGCGGCCATCTCCAACACCTCGGAGCGCCGGAGGACCTTCATCATCAGGTCGGTCCCGATGTTGCCGGAACCGATGATGGCGACCTGGTGCTTGCTCATGGGCGCGCCTCCTCGAACTCAACCGCGACCTCGCTGGTACGGCCGTCGTGATTGAACGAGGCGACGTAGCGCCGCCCGGGCTCGGCGTCGACCATCGGGCCGAGGGCGCCGCTGAGCACGACCTCCCCCGAGCGCAGCGGGGTGCCGAGCCCGATCATGGTGCGCGCCACCCAGGCGAGCGCGGCCAGAGGGCTGCCCAGGCAGGCGGCGCCCCGTCCGGTCGAGACGACCTCGCCGTCCACGCTCATCCGCGCCTCGACCTCCCGGATGACGTCGGCGTCGAGCCGGACCTCGTCGGTGCCGAGGGCGAACAGCCCGCTGGAGGCGTTGTCGGCGATCGTGTCGGTGATCGTGATGTCCCAGCCCGCCACGCGGCTGTCCACGACCTCGATCGCCGGCACCGCTCGCGCGACGTACGGGATCAGGTCGGCGGGATCCTCGGGGACCTCGGTCACGTCCCGGCCGATCACGAACGCGATCTCGGCCTCCACCCTGGGCTGGAGGACGCGGTGGCGCGCGATCGGCCCGTCGACCTCCATCGACGCCAGCAAGGCGCCGAAGTCGGGCTGGTCCACCCCCAGCTGTGCCTGGACGGCGGGAGCGGTCAGCCCGACCTTGCGCCCCACGAGCCTGTCGCCGCCGGCGAGGGCGCGGTCGATGAGCTCGCGCTGGACGGCGTAGGCGGTGGACAGGTCCTCGGTCCCGACGACGGCGCGGACCGGAGTGGTGGCGATGCCGCTGCGCGCGGCCTCCCACAGTCGGTCGGCCGCCTCGGACACTGCTTGTTGGGTGATCGTCTGCTCGTTCATGTCGATCGCATGCTCACGATCCGCGGTGCCGTTCGGTAGTCCGATTCCCGTCGGGCGGAACGTGGGCCGCCGTGGCGCAGCTCCTGCGCGTTGCGCAGGTAACGGGACAGGCCCAGTGCCGAGGTCTTCACGGCCGCCGCGAGGTGGGGCATCCGGTACGCCGACGCCGGGACCGAGATCGACATGGCCGCGACGACCTCCCCTTGGACGAGCACGGGAGCCGCCACGCACTCGCGGCCAGGCGTCGCCTCCTCGCGTTCGAAGGCGAGGCCGGTCGCCCGGACCTCGGCCAGCTCCCGGAGCAGACGCGCGGGGTCGACTATCGACTTCTCGGTGATCCTCCGCAGCGGGCGCGCGAGGAAGTCGGTGCGGACCTCGTCGTTGCTGAAAGCGAGCAGCGCCTTGCCGATGCCGGTGCAGTTCAGCGGCAACCGGCCGCCGACCCGCGACGGCAGGCCGAGGTCGGAGTGGCCGTGGATCTTCTCGACGTACACGACGTCGAGTCCTTCGCGGACGCCGAGGTGGACGGTCTCGTGGGTGGCCATGAACAGGTCCTGGAGGAACGGCAGTGCGGCGAGTCGCAGCTGGTGCTCGACCGGGACCAGACTGCTCAGCTCGAACAGGGCGAGACCGAGCTGGTAGCCGTCCTGGTCCTGGGTCAGCAGTCGCTGGTCGATGAGGACGCCGGCGAGACGATGGACGGTCGACTTCGGCATGCCGGTGCGCTCGGCCAGGTCCACGAGCCGCAGGTGCCGGTCGCCGCTGCGGAACGCCTGCAGGATCCGCAAACACTTCTCGAGCATGTTCGCCTGATCGCGAGCGGCTGGGTTCCGCGTCACGGGACTACCCCTTTCTCCACGGGCATCGAGCCGGATTGCATACAGGCCCTCGGGTCGGCGGCCTCGCGGTGGATGGTCGGAATCAGGCTTCGTCACCTGTCAGAAAGGCCGCCGAATCAATCGTGAAATCTTTCCGAGCAAGACTTCCGTTCCGTCAGAAGGAATGTACCGTACAACGTACGGCCGCGTCCGTCAGGCTCGGAAGCCAAGTGAATCGGGATGCGCGGGTCGTCACCGACGTCCCGTTGGGCGGGACCCGTCCCGCAGGGTTGAACGGCGGTCGCGTCGCGCGGCGCCAGGAAGGGAGAAGCCGATGAGCACGCATACGGCCACGCCACCGGAGCAGGAGGCCACGGCATCGCCGGGCCAGCGCATCCTCGAGGTGCGCGAGCTGCGCAAGCGGTACGCCGCGGACGGGCCGCTGGTCTGCGACGGGCTGTCCTTCGGCGTCGAGGAAGGGGAGTTCGTCGCCATCATCGGTCCGTCGGGCTGCGGCAAGTCGACGCTGCTGCGGATGATGTCCGGGCTCCTCGCGCCGAGCTCCGGTGACGTCCACCTCAACGGTCGCCGCATCTCGGGTCCGCCGCCGGAGATGGCCCTGGTCTTCCAGGACTACACCCGCTCGCTCTACCCCTGGTTGACGGTCGAGAAGAACGTGCGCTTCCCGCTCGCGGGCAACAAGCGCATGGCGAAGTCCGAGAAGGCCGAACGGGTCGGGCAGGCACTCGCGAACGTGGGCCTGACCGGCTTCGAGGACTACCATCCCGGGCAGCTCTCGGGCGGCATGCAGCAGCGCGTCGCGATCGCCCGGGCCCTGGCCTTCCAGCCTCAGATCCTGCTGCTCGACGAGCCCTTCGCCTCCGTCGACGCCCTCACCAAGGAGGGCCTGGAGGACACCCTCCTCGACGTGCGCGATCGGCTGCGCGAGTCCGGCAACACCATGTTGATGGTGACTCACGACATCGACGAGGCCATCTACCTCGCCGACCGCATCGTGATCCTCAGCAAGCCGCCGTGCGTGGTCGCCGAGGAGCTCCGCGTCGACCTCCCGCAGCCGCGCTCCCAGGTGCAGACCCGCAGCGACCCGGAGTTCCTGCGGATCCGCGCGTACATCCATGACGTCATGGGCCTGACGCACCAGCGCCAGGCCGTTCCCGGGCTGTAGAGCAGACGAACCCATCGATGAAGAACCAGAGAAAGCAGGGAACGCCCATGCGCAGGATCACCCAGCGTCGCGGCATCGCCGCCGTCGCGACTGCCGCCCTCCTCGTGCTCGTCTCGGCCTGTGGCGGGAGTGACTCCTCCGGCTCGTCGGGCGCCTCCGAGAACGCGGACGGCACCACCAGCATCACGATCGCCACCGTCGGGTCGGACTCGGGGTCCCAGGCGTTCTACGCCAAGAACAAGGGGTTCTTCGAGAAGCACGACCTCGACGTGAAGGTCAACGTCGTCGCCAACGTCCCCGAGCTCGCCGCCGCGGTGGAGTCGGGCGACGCGCAGTTCGCGCTCACCTCGCCGACCTCGGTCGCGTCCGCCAGCGCCGCTGGGATCGGGTTCCAGATCGTCGCGGGCGGCGCCGTCTACACCAAGGACAACCCCGGGGTCTGGGTGATGGTGCCGACCGGGAGCGACATCACCTCGGTCGAAGACCTGAAGGGCAAGTCGATCGCTGTCAACGCGCTCAACACGATGCCCCATCTCTCGACACTGGCGACGCTCGACGACGCCGGCGTCGACACCGGCAGCATCGACTTCGTCACGCTGGACTTCACCCAGGTCGGCCAGGCCTTCGAGAGCGGACAGGTCGACGCTGCGACGGTGACGGCGCCGTTCAACGCCCAGATCGAGACCGACGGACTCGGGACGGTGCTCGCCTCGCCGTACGACGCCGTCAACGGGACCGACGACTTCTACAACACGATCTGGTTCGGGCAGCGGGACCTCGCCGAGGACAAGCCGGAGCTGGTCGAGAGCTTCCAAGCCGCCCTCGCCGACGCGAACGCCTGGGCCAACGACCCGGCCAACGAGGAGGAGCGCAAGACGATCCTGCAGGAGTACACCAGCCTCACCGACGCGACCCTGGCGGACCTCCAGCTGCTGCAGTTCGGTGACGAGGTCACCGACGAGATGATCCAGCCCGTCATCGACGTCATGAGCCGCTTCAAGGTGCTACCGAAGCCCGTCAAGGCCTCGGACATCATCGTCCAGGTCGGCTGACCCGAGTCCGGGCGGGCCGCGGCCCGCCCGGACCCGGGACACCCTGTCGAACCACAGTCCGGGAGGACCAACCATGAGTACGACGACACCAGTGCTCGACGAGCCGGTCGCAGAGGCGGCGCCCGCGCCGCTGGCGCGGCGCACCGGCCGGAGGAGGCGCCGGGTGCGGGTGAACCTTCGCGGGCTGGCCTTCGCCGTGGGCCTGCTGCTCGTCATCGAGGTGCTGACGGCTACGGTCATCACCTCGCTCTACGTCCCCCGTCCCTCGGAGGTCGTCCACGCGCTGTGGCTGGAGCTCCAGCGCGGCGACATCCTCTCCGGCGTCGGGACCACGATGGGGGCCTATGCCCGTGGACTGGGGATCGCGATCGTCGCCGGTGTCCTTCTCGGCGCCGCCCTGGGTGCGTCCCGGACCGCCTGGGAGCTCTTCCGGATCGTCATCGAGTTCCTGCGCCCGCTCCCGTCGGTGGCGCTGATCCCGTTCTCGATCCTGCTGCTCGGTGTCGGCTCGACGACGACGGTCGCGATGATCGTCTACGCCTCGCTGTGGCCGATCCTCTTCAACACCTACTACGGCGTTCGCGGGGTCAACGAGGTCTCGGTGGATGCTGCCCGGACCTTCGGGCTCAAGCGCTGGCAGGTCTTCCTGCGAGTGCAGATCCCGTCGGCGGCGACGAACATCGCGACCGGCGTCCGGGTCAGCTCGGCGATCGCCCTGATCCTGGTGATCACCGTCGAGATCCTCACCCGTAGCGGCGGACTCGGTTACTACATCGTCCGCATGCAGGTCGCGATCCGGACCGAGGACATGTACGCCGGTATCGTCGTGGTCGGTGTCCTGGGCTACGCGATCGCCATGCTGATGGGGGCGTTGGAGCGTCGGCTGGTCTTCTGGAACGCTGACGTCCTCGAGGACGGGAACCGATGATGAACCGTTACGTGATCGCGACCGGACGCCGGCTCGTGCCGTGGATCGTCCCCGTGACCCTGCTCGTGCTGTGGGAGTACGCCGGCCGTCACAGCGAGTCGATCTACCTGCCGCCGCTCTCGGACGTCCTGGTCACCCTGCGCGACGACTGGATGTGGGAACGGACCCGCACCGACCTGCTCCCCAGCTTGGAGCGGTTCGCCCTGGGCTACCTCCTCGGCGCTGTCCTGGGCATCGTGCTGGGCATGGCGATCGGCTCCTCCCGGCGGGTCGCCGAGTACACGACCCCGACGATGGAGTTCCTGCGGGCGCTCCCCGCCGTCGCGGTGCTGCCCATCGCCGTGCTGTTGTTCGGCCTGGGCGACGGCATGCGGATCTCCATCATCGCCTTCGGCGTGATGTTCCCGGTCCTGGTCAACACGATCGCGGGGGCCCGGAGCTGCCGCCAGGAGCGGATCGACGTGGCTCGGATGTACGGGCTGTCCCGGCTCCAGGTGGTCCGGCGGGTGGTGCTGCCCTCGGCGATCCCGATGATCTCGGCGGGCCTGCGGGTCGGGCTCCCGATCGCGCTCATCATGATGGTGGTCTCGGAGCTCGTCGGCGGCCAGAACGGGATCGGCTTCTACCTCATCCAGGCCCAGTCGCTGTTCAACATCTCCGGGATGTTCACGGCCCTGATCATCCTGGGCGTGCTCGGCAACGTCATCAACAACACCTACGCCTGGGTCGAGAACCGCCGGCTGCACTGGGCGAGCCACCTGTGAGCGACCGAGCGCCGAGAGCCCACGAGGTCGAGCTGATCGTCAACGGACGACGGGTGTTGGCGCCGGCGTCGCGCACGCTGGCATCGGTCCTGCGTGACGACCTCGATCTGACCGCCGCCAAGGTCGCGTGCGGCCGCGGCGAGTGCGGCGCCTGCACGGTGCTGGTCGACGGGCGGCCGACGATGTCCTGCGTGACGGCGGTGGCGCTGGTGCGGGGCCCGGTGGAGACCCTGGAGGCGCTGGCCGAGGAGGTGACCGACCTGCGTGAGGAGTTCGCGGACGCCGGTGCCTTCCAGTGCGGCTTCTGCACGCCCGGCCAGCTCGTGCACGCCGCGGCACTGGCCCGGCGGGCCGACGAGCTCGTGGCCGAGGACGACCTCCCGGGCGTCGTACGGGACCGGCTGTCGGGCAACATCTGCCGGTGCACCGGCTACCAGGCCATCACCGGCGCGGTCTGCGCCGTCCTCGCGAGGCGAGCCGGCGCCGAGGTGCCCTCGTGAGCTACATCGGAGCCCGGGTCCGGCCGATCGACTGGGAGAGCCGCACCCGCGGCGAGATCCGGTTCACCGCGGACCTCAGCTCCCCGGACCACCTGCACGCCGCCGTGCTCCGCTCGCCGCACGCGTACGCCGAGATCCGCTCGCTGGACGTCTCCCGCGCCGAGCGCCTGCCCGGGGTGCGTGCGGTGATCACGCACGCCGACTTCCCGGCCGGCATCACCTACGTGCACCGCGGTGCACCGCTGTCGGACCGGCCGCCTCTGGCCGACGGCGTCGTCCGGCACGTCGGCCAGGAGGTAGCGGCGGTGGCCGCCGACACCCCCGAGATCGCGCGGGCGGCGCTGCGGGCGATCCGAGTGCGCTACCGGGTGCGACCCGCTGCCCTGACTCCCCGCGAGGCGCTGCGTCCTGGGGCGACCCGGCTGCACGAGCGGGTGACCGACGAGGCCAACGTCGCGGTGCTCCTGAGGACCGACTGGGGCGACGTCGCGGCCGGCGAGGCCGCGGGTGAGGTCGTGGTCGAGGGGGACTACGTCTACCCCAGCGTCTCCCATGCCTGCATGGAGCCGAACACCACGCTGGCCGCATGGAACGAGGCCGAGCAGAAGGTGGAGCTCTGGACCTCGACGCAGGCGCCGTGGTTCATCGCCAAGGAGGTCTCGCACCTCCTCGGGATCCCGCACGACCACGTGATCTGCCGTGAGGTCGCGGTAGGCGGCGGCTTCGGCGCGAAGTCCAAGGCGAGCGAGCACGAGGTGCTGGCCGCCGCGCTCTCGCGCAAGGCCGGACGTCCGGTGCTGCTCGCACTCAGCCGCGAGGAGGAGTTCGGCGCCAACAAGCCGCGGCACCGCTTCGAGACGCACCTGCGCACCTCTGCCGACGCCGACGGCACGATCCGGCTCTTCGATGCCGACATCCTGGTCGACAACGGCAGCTACAACCACATGGGCTCGTCGGTGATGCGGGTCGGGGTGATCACCCTCGGCTCGATGTACCGGCCGGACGGCGCCCGGTTCGCCTCGCGCCTGGTGGACACCGCCACCCAGCCGGGCGGCCAGTTCCGGGGCTACGGCACGCCTCAGGTCTCACTTGCCGTGGAGTCGCAGGTCGACGACCTCGCGCACCGGCTGGGACTGGACCCCCTGGAGATGCGGTTGCGCAACGTCGGCCCGGAGCACGCAACCACGCTGTGCGGGTACGCCGTGACCACCTCCAGGCTGGCCGACTGCCTGGTCGCGGTCCGGGACGGGCTCGACTGGGACGCCCGGCGCGCAGAGCACCGCACGCTGCGTGCCGACCGGGGACTCGGAGTCGCCGCCGGCATGCACGGCAGCGGCGCCTACGCCTACGAGCAGGCCAACCGCAGCGACGCGGCCATCGACCTCTTCGACGACGGACGGGTCCGGGTGCGCCACGGCAGCGCCGACGCCGGCACCGGCCAGAACACGATCCTCGCCCAGATCGCCGCCAGCGAGCTCGGCGTCGACCTCGCCGACGTCGAGGTGCTGTCCATGGACAGCGAGCGGACGCCGTTCGAGCTCGGTGCCTGGTCGTCGCGCGGCACGCACATGACGGGCTCCTCGGTGGGACTCGCGGCGCGCGAGCTCGCTGACCAGGTCCGGTCGCTCGCGGCGGCCAAGCTCGGGGCCGTCAGCGTCACGCTGCGCGATGGCAAGGCCGTCGGCGAGACCGGAGAGGTCGACCTCGGCGACCTGGTCGGGTTGAGCGACGAGGCCCGCGACGGGTGTCTCAGCCACGAGGTCAGCTACGTCCTGGAAGGGACGGAGATGATCTCGCCCGACAAGGACCGCTTCAACCTCTCGCCGACCTACGCCTACGCCGCGCACGGCGCGCTGGTCGAGGTGGACCGGCGCACCGGCAAGGTGTCGGTGCTCGACTACGTCGCCGCCCACGACGTCGGCCGGGCGCTGAACCCGACCGCGGTCGAGGGCCAGGTCGCCGGTGGTGCCGCGATGGGTCTCGGTGCCGCGCTCGGTGAGGAGCTGGTCCGCGAGGGTGGGCGAATCGTCAACACGTCGTACCTCCACTACGCGCTCCCGCGCTCGGCCGACCTGCCGTCCATCCGCCCGGTGATCGTCAACGGCGAGGACGCCGACGGCCCCTACGGCGCCAAGAGTGTGGGCGAGATGTCGATCATCCCGCCCGGCGCCGCGGTCGCCAACGCGGTGTACGACGCGGTCGGCGTCCGGATCACCGAGCTGCCCATCACCCCCGACAAGGTGGTGACCGCCCTGGCAGAGCAGGAGGGCCGGGTCCGCCGGCACCACGTGTGGCGCCGGCCCGGGCGTTGGTGGGTGGCGGGGATCCGGATGTTGTACCCGCTCGGCCTCCACCACGTGCTGCACCGCTGGGGCACCCGGTGGGGCCGAGGCGTCGGCGCGCCGGGATCCGTGCCGGCCGCGCCGCCCCGGATCCTGCGCCCGGACACTGCTGCCGCGCTGACGGCGGCGGTGGCCGACGGTGCTCAGGCCGTCGGTGGCGGCACCGACGCCCTGGTCGAGCGTGAGCGGCAGCCGCGCCCCGCGCCGGTGCTGGTCTCGACGATCGGCGTGCCGTCGATGCGCCGGATCGTGGCCGAGGAGGGGCGGTTGCGGATCGGGGCGGCCGTCACCCTCGCCGAGCTGGAGGAGTCTCTCCCCCCGGAGCTGGCCTATGTCGCCGCGGCCGTTCGCAGCATCGCCTCCCCGCAGATCCGCAACAGCGCCACGGTCGGCGGCAATCTCGCCCAGGAGAAGCGCTGCTGGTTCTTCCGCAACGGCTTCCCCTGCTACAAGCGCAACGGCGCCACGAGCCCCTGCTACGCCGTCGAGGGCGACCACCGCTTCCAGCACGCTGCCATCGACGGCCACCGCTGCCAGGCGGTCACCCCGTCCGATCTCGGCACCGTGCTCCAGGCAGCGGACGCCGAGGTGGTCCTGCTCCGCGCCGTCGGCAGCCGCCGGATCCCGCTGGCGGAGCTGTACGACGGCCCGGGCGAGCTCGCGCTGGCCGCCGGCGAGATCATCGCCGAGGTCGTCGTGCCCCTGCCCGGGCCAGGGCGGCGCGGCTCGTTCCACAAGCTCGCGCTCTACCAGGGCGACTTCGCCACCGCCTCAGCGGCGGTCACGGCCGAGGTCGCGCCCGACGGCACCTGGAGTGACGTCCGGATCATCCTCGGGGCGATGGCGCCCACCCCGTGGCGGGCCTCGGCGACCGCGCGCGCTCTCGACGGCACGCAGCCCACGACGGACGGCGTACGCCGGCTGCTCGATCGCGAGCTGGACCGTCACGCCCACCCGCTCGCGAACAACGGCTGGAAGCTCGACGCGGTTGCGGGACTCGTCGAGCATGCGGTGGACGATCTGCTCGAGCGGTAGCTCAGGCGCCGCACCCGTCCAAGAGGTCCTGGAGGGAGCGGGTGCCCGGCGTCGGCCCGTCGGCGAGCCCGACGGAGAGGACCAGGCGGGCCTGGAGGGCGGTGAGCGCCCCAGCGCTGAGGAAGGGCGCGGTGTCGACGGCACCGACGGTGCGGCCGTGCGTCGTCCGTCGGGCCAGGCAGACGGCCACGCCGGCCTCGTCCGCCTCGACCAGGGCGGCCCGCTCGGCGGCCGGGGCGAAGCCGGCGCCGAGCCCGGTCGCGACGATCCCGCGCGCGCCGGCGGCGACCGCGGCCCGCACGAGGGTGCCGTCGGAGCCCAGGTGGCACGTGAGCAGTGTGACCGGCGCGACCTCGCTGGGGACCGGGCGTTCGGCGAGCGGGCCGCGCGTGACGGGACGCTCCAGCCGGACCTCTCCCGCAGGCTCGACGGTGCCGAGGGTGTGCCCTCCCGCGCGGAACGAGTCGACGGCGAGGTGTGGGTCTTGGTGAGCCCCACCGGGTGCAGGACCGCGCCGTCGGAGACGACCACGGTGCCCGCCATCGGGGCATCGGCGGCCACGGTCAGGGCGGCGACCAGGTTGGCGTGGGCGTCCGTGCCGAGGGCGGTCGGCGGTCGCATCGCCGCGGTCACGACTACGGGCACGGGCGCGGGGCCGAGCAGCCACAGCAGGAAGGCGACCTCCTCCAGGGCATTGGAGCCCAGGCTGACGACGACCCCGGCCGTCGCGGCCGGATCGAGGCCGCGCAGCCGGGCCGCGATGCGCAGGATCACGAGCGGCTCGAGGTCGTGGCTGGCACCGGCAGCGAGCTGCTCGACGACCACCGGACCTCGTTGCTCCGGCCAACCGGCGAGCAGCTCCACGGGCGGCACGGTGCGGCCGGTGCGCCAGTAGCGGTCGCGGTCTCCCGCGTCGTGACCCCGGGCCTGCAGAGTGCCGCCGAGGGCGAGCCAGAGCACCGGCCGTGGCGTATCGCTCACGGCCCGGTCACCGTCGGGTCCGCTCCGAGCTCGGCCAGCACGGCGGCGGCGAACAGGTCGGGACGGTGGTCCACGGAGGGCACGCCCGTGCCGGGCAGCTCCGCGGTCCGCGTGGCGGGAGCGCCGGTGAGGCCGGCCACCAGGCGGGGCACGTCGGGCAGTGAGTAGTCGTCCTCCGCGCCGCAGACCACCAGGGTCGGGACGCCGACCAGGCCGATCCGGTCCTCCATCCGGTACCGGTTGACAGCCTGGTGGCCCTCCTCGACGCGGTCGAGGACCCCCAGTGCGTCCCGGGTGAGCCGATCGAGGAGGTCGAGGCGGTCGGCCGGGTAGAAGGCTTGCCTGCGGGACCAGAGCCGCGCGACGTGGCTCCCGTCCTGGGTGAGGACGACGTGGTCGATGGGCGGTGCCTGAGCCACCCGCGCCCGGCGTCGGGCGTCGACGTACGGCACTCCGGAGAGCACCAGCCCGGTCACCCGCGGGTCGCGTCGAGCGGCCACCTCCAGGGCGACCACGCCGCCCGTGTGGTGGCCGACCAGGAGGACGTCCTCGAGGTCGAGCGCGGTGAGCACGTCGACGACGCCGTCGGCGAAGAGCTCGATGCTGAAGGGGTCCGCCACCCGGGCCGAGGCGCCGAACCCGACGGTGTCCATGGCGACCGCGCGGCATCGGCCGGCGAGAAGAGGGATGACGTCACGGTACTCGTCCCAGCTGCGGGGAGTCTGGTGCAGCAGCAGCGCCGGTCGGCCCGCTCCGGCCTCCACGACGTGCAGCTGGCCGAAGCGTGAGTCGACGTACCTCTTCATGACGAGACCTTCCGATCGGGGGCTGGGCGCCAGGTGCGGCTCGTCGTCGCGCCGACCGCCCGCAGGGCGACGTCTCGGACAACCTAGGGCGACGGCCCCACGCCAGTGGGGCGGCGTCCCGCGTGACGGATCGTGCTCCCCACGTGCCGTCGTACAAGTTCGGTCGCTCGGGCGATCCTCGACGGCGGGCTCAGGGTGATCGAGGTGACGGTGAGGACGCCCGCCGCCCTCGAGGCGATCAGCCTGATCACCGCCGAGGTGCCCGAGATCCGCTTGGGCGTCGGATCCGTGCGGCATCCGCGTGACGTCGAGGCGAGGTCTGGCCGCGGGTGCGCAGTTCCTGGTGCGGGGGATGAGCATCTCGACAGCACCGGACTACCTTGCGCTCCCCAACGTCCTGTGGGTCAGTCGGACCTGGCTCACGCCCCGCGCCGCCATGGACACTCGAGACTGGGGGCTGATCACGACGCTGGCCGGCAGTGCGAGTGAGCCCCCGAGGCGCTTGAGCCGCTCTCGTCGCGAACGCCGTCGAGCTGCCTGGTTCGCCAGCTCGACCCCCAGCCGGAATGTCCAGGAAGCGCCGATGCCGACGGGCCTGAGGTCCGCCGGCATCGACGAGGTTCGCGGGCCGGGACGGTGCTCCCGGCGGATGGATCAGCGTGCGGTCTTGACGGCCAGCCTGGCCACGGAGACGGCCTTCTTCTTGTCGGGGACCGATCCGTCGACCGCGCTCGCACCGGCAGTGACGATGTACTTGCCGTCGCGCGCCAGCACCGACTGCCTGGTGAACGACTGGCCCGAGAACGTCACGGTGACGGTGTATCCCACGCTCTGGTCGCCGAGCTTGACCTTGAACTTCTTGACCTTGACCTTGACGCCGTCCCCGATGCCCGCGGCCGAGCACTTGGTGGCCTTCGAGCTCTCGCGGAGGTAGGAGACCGCGTCCTTCGCGCTGCGGAACTTCATCGCCGCGACGAAGACGGACGGCGCGTCGGCGGTGCCCGTGGCCGCGGCCGGGTCGGCCGGGGAGTACGTCGCCGAGGTCACCGTGGCGCCCTTGACCGGCTTGCCGGGCTTGCAGTCCTTGCCGATCCGGGTCACCTTCGTGGTCGACGTGGTTGCCGAGCCGCCGGCGAGGTACGGGTAGATCTTCGCGACCTTCGCGACGGACGGGACGGCCGCGCCCTTGGCCGCGACGGCGGGGCTGCTGAGGGTGGGGACGACGAGGGCGGGGACGGCGAGCGCGACGAGCGCCCGGGAGAGCCAGCGACGAGACATTGAGTGTGAGCTCCTGTTCAAAAAAGGGACGGTCTGAGACCGAAACCTACCCCGCCGCCAGTCCGTTATTCCTCGGCACCGGTCCGGAAGCGCGGCCGCCGGTACACCCTGACCATGCCGTGAGGCTGCCGTGAGGCTGTCGTGAACAACCAGGCGCGCCGGGGTCGCGACGACGTCGTGCTCGACTACCACCACTACAGCGTCGTCGTGCACCGCGCGCGACGGCTCGCGTGGTTCGCCGCAGTGAACCTCGACGGCTCGTCCTGGCGCGAGCTTCCGGGCGAGACCGAGAGGTGGATCTTCGACCCGAGAATCGGTCGCGAGCTCCAGCTGGGACCTGAGGTGTATGCGGGCAACGACTTCGACCGCGGGCACCTGGTGCGCCGAGTCGATCCGTCCTGGGGCCCGGACGAGCACGCGGCCAAGGTCGCCAACGTGACACCTTCCACTTCACGAACTGCTCACCGCAGCACAAGGACTTCATCCCGCAGACCTACCAGGTGCCGGTGCGCAGCATCAGCGTGCTCACTGGGCTCGACTTCTCGCACCTGCGCCCGTGGGACCCGCTCGACGAGCTCGCCCCGGAGGCAGCGCCCCTGGATGAGCCGGTCCGACTTCCGGCTCCGGTATCCGATCGGGGGACGTACGCCGACCTCCAGTTGTGACAGTTCTCAGTTCGGGCCGGGCTTTTTCCTCGCAGGCCCCGGGATATCCCTGTTGATAGCCATCGATCGACGCAGCGCGGGTTATCGGATCTCGGGGATCAACACCTTTCGACCGGAACCTTCGCCGAAAAGAGTCGTTGTCCACAGGCAGCGGATCGGGGCTGTTTCGATAGCACCGACTGCGGCAAGACTGGGCTGCGAAGGATTCCATCTCGGGGGCTTCTGATGTCTGTGACCAATTCCGCGGTACGCCGTACGCACGACGGCGCCGGCGCGCACGACGAGCTGGTCGAGCGGCTCGACCAGCAGGTGCGCGAGCTCGTACGCCGTGAGGGCGTCGATCCGCAGCGTGAGGCGGCGCTGGTGCGACGGCTCGCCGAGGGCGTGGTCCGTGAGCACGACGACCGCAGCCTGACCGGCGCGGTCGCGCCGGTGCCCGACGTCGGGGTGATGGTCGGCGAGCTGGTGGCTCGGGTGTCGGGCTTCGGGCCGCTGCAGCCGTTCCTCGACGACGACTCCGTCGAAGAGGTCTGGATCAACGACCCGAGCCGGGTCTTCATCGCGCGCAATGGTCGCCACGAGCTGACCACGCTGGTGCTCACCAGCGCGCAGGTCCAAGAGCTGGTCGAGCGGATGCTCAAGTCGTCGGGCCGCCGCATCGATGTGAGCAGCCCGTTCGTCGACGCGATGCTGCCCGAAGGGCATCGCCTGCACGTCGTGCTGGAGGGCATCAGCCGAGGGTTCTCGGCCGTCAACATCCGCAAGTTCGTGCTGCGTGCCGGCCGGCTCGGTGAGCTGGTCGAGCTCGGCAGCCTCACGCCGTCGGCCGCCGCGTTCCTCGAGGCGTCGGTGCGAGCCGGCCTCAACATCCTGGTCGCCGGCGGCACCCAGACCGGCAAGACCACGATGCTCAACTGCCTCGCCGCCGCGATCCCGGGCGGAGACCGGGTGGTGTCGGCGGAGGAGGTCTTCGAGCTCCGGTTCCCCCATCCCGACTGGGTGGCGCTGCAGACCCGGCAGTCGGGGTTGGAGGGGACCGGTGAGATCCGGCTGCGCGACCTGGTGAAGGAGAGCCTGCGGATGCGGCCGAGCCGGATCGTCGTCGGGGAGGTGCGAGCCGAGGAGTGTCTCGACCTGCTGCTCGCCCTCAACGCCGGCCTGCCGGGGATGTGCACGATCCACGCCAACAGCGCCCGCGAGGCCTTGGTGAAGATGTGCACGCTGCCGCTGCTGGCCGGCGAGAACATCTCCGCGCGCTTCGTCGTGCCGACCGTCGCGACATCCGTGGACCTGGTCGTGCACCTCGGGATCGACGAGCGCGGCGTACGTCGCGTCAACGAGATCGTCGGGGTCCCGGGCCGAGTCGAGCAGGACGTGATCGAGACCGAGCCGGTCTTCGAACGACGCGGCGGCGAGCTGCGCCGGGCCGGCGGGATGCCGCCGCACCTGGAGCGCTTCGAGCGGATCGGGATCGACGTGCACCGGATCGTGACCGGAGGCTGAGGATGGGAGCGCTCGTCGGACTCGGGGTCGGCATCGGCCTGCTGCTGGTCTGGAGCGCGTTCTTCCTGCCGCGCCGTCCCCGTGAGGGCGCGCCGACCTCGCGTCGTACGGCGGACCTGCTCGCCCGGGCGGGCCTGGGTCAGGTCTCGGTGACCGGCTTCGTGCTGCTCTGTGTGGTGTGCGGAGCGGTCACCGCCCTGGTGATGCAGGTTGTCTCAGGCACCTTGCCGGTGGCGCTGGCCTTCGGTGCGATGGGCGCCTACCTGCCGGTGGGCGTCGTGTCCGGGCGGGCCCGGCGGCGCCAGCAGGAGCTGGCCGAGGTGTGGCCGGAGGCCGTCGACAACCTGACGTCCGCCGTACGCGCCGGGATGTCGTTGCCGGACGCGTTGGCGGGGCTCGCGGTGCGCGGGCCGGCGCCGTTGCGGGAGGCGTTCGACCAGTTCGCACTGGACTACCAGGTGACGGGACGGTTCGGTGAGTCGCTGGACCGGCTCAAGGAGCGGCTGGCGGATCCGGTTGGGGACCGGGTCGTCGAGGGCCTGCGGATCGCGCGCGAGGTCGGCGGCGGCGAGCTCGGCCGCTTGCTGCGCAGCCTGTCGACGTACCTCCGCGAAGACGCACGCACCCGCTCGGAGATGGAGGCTCGACAGGCCTGGACCGTCAACGGCGCTCGCCTCGCCGTCGCTTCGCCCTGGCTGGTCCTCCTGCTGATGTCGCTGCAGTCCGAGGTGATCCACCGCTACGCATCGCCGGTCGGTGCCTTCGTGCTCGTGCTCGGCGCCGCACTCTGCGTGGTCGCCTACCGGCTGATGATGCGCATCGGCCGGCTCCCCGTCGAACGCCGGATCCTGTCGTGACCCCCGCCATGTGGGGCGCGGTCCTGGGGGCTGCGGCCGCCGCCGGGCTGCTCCTCGTGGTGGTCCGGATCCGCGCGATCCGGCGACCGCAGCTCGCGCTGCGCGTGCTGCCCTACGTCCGTGACCTGCCGCTGCTCGACGAAGCGGGGCCGCGCGCCGCTCCGGCGCCGACCTCGGCTGCGGTCGGCGTCTTCGGCCCGCTGCTGCGCTCGGCCGCCGACGCCGTCGAGCGGGTGCTGGGAGGCGCGACCTCGGTACGCCGACGCCTGGAGCGGGCGGGCATCGACAAGACGGTGCAGGAGTTCCGCATCGAGCAGGTGGTGTGGGGGCTGGTGGCCTTCGCCGCTGCGGCGGCGATCGCCCTCGTCCGGATGCTCACGCACCCGGGCTCCGTCGCGCTCTGGCTGGTGGCGTGCGCGATCGCGTTCGTGTCCGGCGTACTCGCGCGCGACACGCACCTGACCAGCCAGGTGCGTGCCCGCGAGCGCCAGATCCTCGCCGAGTTCCCCACGATCGCCGAGCTGCTCGCCCTCGCGGTGGCGGCAGGGGAGAGCCCGGTGATGGCACTCGACCGCGTCGTACGACGCAGTGGCGGCGAGCTGTCCCGCGAGCTCGGTCGCGTGCTTTCGGCGATCCGCACCGGCGAGCCGGTCAGCAGCGCGTTCGACGCGATGGCCGCGACCACCGGGCTGCCGATCGTGTCGCGCTTCGCCCAGGGCATCGCGGTGGCCGTCGAGCGAGGCACACCGCTGGCCGACGTGCTCCACGCCCAGGCCGACGACGTGCGTGAGGCCGGACGCCGTGACCTGATCGAGACCGCCGCCCGCAAGGAGGTCCTGATGATGGTGCCCGTCGTCTTCCTGGTGCAGACAGTCTCAAACAGTAATCTTCTGTCTACGAGCCAGCCGCACCCTTGCTGTTTGTCGACGTAGTTCCCAGGAAGTCGGCGCGCATCGCGGACAGCATGTCCCGCGCCGCGTTGCCCTTTTCGCTTGCAGACACCCACTCCTTGTGTGCCTGCTCGAACGCTCCCAGGTTGTCTCCACCCATGAGGAGCAGGGCGCAGTAGTAGCGCTGGTTGAACATCATCAACGTCTCTTGGACGGCGCCAGTGCTATCGACTCCGACTGCCTTGCCACCCGTGCCGATGATGCGTGCGGTAGCAGCCAACTCAGAGTAGGCCGCGTACTTCTGTTCTCGGAGCCAGGTCTCGTGCTCGCGCCTGGCTCGACGGTTCTCGGTCTGCCAGTTGACGAACGCTGCCACCAACCCGGCCAGGAAAGCGCCAACGCCACCGGCCAGGGCGACCGCGACAAGCGCTGTGGTCGAGACTTGATTGCCCACCGTTGCGTCAGTCCTCCTTGAAGAACACGTAGCGAGGCTTCCAGTACACCGTCTTGTCACCGTCGGCGGTCGTGAACCCCTGGACAACCTGAACAAGCCTGTAGCCCTTGCTCAAGTGCATGTTCATCATGTCCTCGTAGTCCTGCTCCGGGTACTTGTGCTCGATGACGACGTAGCCCATGTCGCGCCCTCCCTCGTGATTCTTAGTGTCGGGTCAGGCAGCGCGGTCGTCGCGCCCCGGCCCAGAGCATGCCTGGAACGTAGTGGATGACCGTCGGTCAGTACATGCTTTTGCCCCCCACCACGGTTCCGCAATTTCAAGGACGCTGGACAACTGATTCCGTTGCCCGTTTTGCCCCCCACCGAGCAGGCGCAGTTATTGGCCCTATAGTCGACTGGTTCGTGCTAGGTGATGCCGAATCTCCTCCAATAAAATTGTCTCAACAGCAAGAACCACCGGGACAAAGGGGAAAACGATGAACACTACCGCCCGCCACAATTACTCCACTGCCGCCGTTGCGCGAGGAGCGAATCGTGCTGCACGACGGCTCAACGGAACATCGGCTCGCCGTATCAGGCAGCAGGCTGCTAAGGCTTCGTTCTACCTCTAGGCGCTTGACGCGCAAACTCGTAGGGCTTCTTGATAACTCAATAGTGGACAGTGCCCAACCTCGGACGAGAGGATGCGCTCATGACCGCATTTGTGTTCGGACTCATTGGCCTGGTGGCTGGTTCGCTACTTCAAACGACCACCGGTCTCTTTACCGACTGGCGCGCTGCGAAGCGCGAACACAAGGTCTGGCTACGCGACAAGCGAGAGGCGGCATTCGTCGAGTACATGACCCAGGCTCACAACGCAACGCTGGCTGCGTTCCGCAACAAGGGCTCTGAGGAAGCCTTAGAAGGCTTCGCTCCTGCGCTCATCGCAGCACAAATCTATGCGCCGACAGAGGCGGCGAAAGACTATATCGAGGAGGTTCGGGCACGAATTGCCGCAATGTATCGACAGCCAGCCGGAGCGCGAACTCGAGACGCAGTAACCTCCGCGATGCGGAAGTATGACCACGAGGTGCGTAACGAACTCGATATTGAGCGAAAAGGCCAACTCCTTCCAGGGTCCTACGATTCGTAACGTTTTCATAACGGCTCGTTGGGGTCGAATCCATGGTATACTTGTTGAGTAAGTCAGACCTTCCAAACAAAGGACTACACCTAAGGTTTACTCTCCGAAGTAATGAAGAAGAACCCCGGTAAGAGATTGTGGAAGGTCTCCCTTGCCGGGGTCTTCTTTTGCCCTAACGAGGGTTGTCGGATGTTTACCTACCTCCCCTTGGCCGCCGCAGCGCGATTCCACTCTCCAAGGACACTCTGTAGGGCGTGCTGAGGCAACACGGTTGGTAGCCACCTCAGAGCAAGGTGCTGCCCAAAGGCCACCTTCTCCAGTACCGCTAGGGCGCCGCCCTAGCAACCCGGCAACCTCCCTGCGGTCGGTTGCTCTAGTTGCTCCTTCTTGCAAGGAGGAGTTCGATGCCGAGCGGTAGCGAGGCCGGTTGTAAGGCGGAGCCTTACCAAGACTCGGAGTAGTCGTCAGACTCCCGGGAAATGGCCCTCTGATAGGCGCACAGCCCGCGCCGGTAGTCGGAGCTGACTCGATTACCGGAAGGCTCTTAGAGCCGCTCTGAGTCATTCGCGACATAACGCATGTACGTATATTATGTAAGTGCGGGCCGGTAGTCCGTAGAGAGAAGTGGTCAAATTGACGATGTTGCTAAATGAGCGAATGGAACTGAGGCTGACGAAGTCCGACAAGGTCACCTTGCGACGTGTAGCGCAGGCCAGGGGAATGTCAGCGAGCGAGTACCTGCGCTTTGTGATTAACCACAGCGACGACCTGCAGAAGAACTCCTAAAGTCGATACAGAGTGGACGATTGAAGATGTCATATAGAGATATGCAGTGAGAATGTGTTCTCGTTTTGCATAGTGCGGGTCGTAAATTGACGCTGAAAAGTTGTCGTTAAGAACGAATTGCCCGTACAATTGAATATGGAAGCACTCCTTCACGTGGTGCCGGTAACCCTGGCTTGGTTAGAGCCCCGAACGTCCCTTCGCCGGTTACCGGCACCGCACAATCTCAAGGGAGTGACAGAAGGAGTCATTATGGCATTTGGTACAGAAGTAAAGAAGGTAAAGAGTTTCAGGTCCGCAGCACCTGGCGTAGAGAAGTCCGCAGGCCTGGCGGGCGAGGTGCAGAAGAAGTCTGCGCCGGTAGCAGCCGCCGAGGTACGCATTACGGCAAAGCTGATTGCCGATAAGTACGAGTTGACCGTAGAGGCAGACGGTCAGAGCAGCACCGTGGCGAACGTTCAGCCAGCCATCTTGCCCGAGACCCTGTACCGCCTTATCGCGGCGGTATCTAAGGCAGCGCGTAGCGGAGAGTTGAGTAAGGCTCAGACAGACACGCACGCATTCGGCATCAACGGACCGCGCGCCGGTACTCCTCGCCTTGCGTAGAGCAGAGCAGCGCGCTCGTAAGAATGAGCCGCACTACGTCTGGTGCACAGAGTGCGAGACCGTAGTTGAGCGGGTGCTACCCGAGGAAAAGTCCCCGCACTTTTTGAGGTCCATCGTAAGTAATCATCCGCACGCCATGACCGTGCTCAACCGCACCAGCGTGCGCGAGGTGGCAGGCGACCAGTCAGCCGCCGTCGCCTTCGAGCGCCTGCACGGGCACGAGGCTGCCGCGATAGCCTCCGGGTTCCTCACCTAACTGCGGAAGGCGCGCCTCATGAGTTACGTCGTTCAGGACATTCAGAAGGTCTATGCGAGGGCGGCGAAGAGGCCGGAGACGGAACACGCAGAGATGCAGGACGTTCTGGAAGACTTCTTGAACACGATGGCGGCAGAGGGCAAGGTCCCGACATTCATCGTTCCTGCGCACGGCACATCCACCGGTGACGCAAGCGGACCCTTCATCGTGTTCAGTGAGGCACAGCCGTCAGCCGTCTAACTGAGGTACACCCGTACTAGACAGACTCGGCATCGCTGCACTACCGTCCAACTAGAGTTGTTTTAAGGTTTGTTGGACGGTTACGTCGGAGGTTCTAGACATGGTTGGACAGGTTGTTGGCTACGGGCGGGTGTCGAGCACGTCGCAGAACGAGGCTAGGCAGGTTGAGGCCCTGGCGGGTTCCGACCGGCTGTTCATCGATAAGGTCAGCGGCAAGAACACCGACCGGCCCGAGTTGACCGCCGCGCTTGGCTACGTGCGCCAGGGGGACACCCTGCGAGTGCCGAGCATGGACCGCTTGGCACGCAACACCGTCGACCTGCTGACGCTGGTCAAGGGTCTGACGGAGCGCGGTGTGACAGTCGAGTTCATCAAGGAGCACTTGACCTTCTCGGGCGAGGAGTCCGACCACATCGGCCAACTGATGCTGACCATCCTCGGGGGCATCGCCGAGTTTGAGCGGTCGCTGATTCGCGAGCGACAGGCGGAGGGCATCGCGCTCGCAAAGGAGCGCGGCGTGTACAAGGGCAGGAAACCAGCGCTGACCGCTGAACAGGTCGCGGAGGCCCGTGAGCGCATCGCTCAGAAGGTGCCGAAGGCACAGGTGGCTAGAGACCTAGGAGTGAGTCGACAGACGCTCTACACGGCTCTTGGGGAAATCGTCAGCGCCTGACCCGGCCCCGGTGGGGGGCAAAACCATGAGGCCCTGAGACTCGCTCTCAGGGTCTCGGGTGTCGGGGCGCACTATCCAAAATCGGATGCGGCTCGCTCAGACCCGGTTCATGCGTGTCCGGCGTTTTTTCACATTTCAGTCGGGTGCAGCAAGCCGCCCATGCGCGATGCCTATGTCGCGGGTCGCGCGACCCGAAACTCACTTACGTCCCTGAGGCGCTTCCTGTTGTTTCCCGCTGTGACTAGGTCGCCGGTCGCCACCACCGGCAGGCCCTCACGGTGGGCTCGAAGCGCCTCTGCATAGTCGTCTTCGGCAAGGTGCATGATGCAGGTCTTGGCTTTGCCGGAGTCGTCGAGCACGGTCTGCAACGTGACGTCTCCCGGACCCAGTCCGCCTTCCCGGAAGAGGCGGACCACAGTGCCTTGAATGGTGACTCCCCTCTGGTCCTGGCTGCTACGCAGGTACTCGGCTGCCTCGGAGAGTCGGTCGCGTTGGGCAGGCGTGGCTCGCAGACGCGTTGACGGTGTCGAGCGCGGGGCTAGGGCGCTTTGTGCGATGCGCAGTTGGTAGTCCGTGGACTCGTCGCCTCCCAGGCGAGCCAGTCCTTCGAGTTCCAGGTTGTTCCCGAGGCGCAGCGTCGGGTCGCTGAACTCCGAGATGTCGGCCTCACCGTCTTCCACGAGCTGAGCCATGGTGAGAGCGTTCGATGCCACCAGACTCAGCCGCTCGCTCACCCGACGACCAATGGGCAACGCGGGAGCGGCCATCAATGACTGTTGCCACGCCGGAATGTTCGCCTGCTCGACCTTGACCGTCAGCGGGAGTTCTACGTCAAGGATGAAACTGCCTGGTCGTGTCGAGACTCGGGCCTCTGCTGCGTAGGTCTCGGCGACAGCGGGACGGCGGGAGGGTAGGACCAGTGCGTCGTTCGACAATGCGGTAGTCGACCCGACAAGGAGTCGGCGCATCGCGGTCAAGGACTCCTGCGCAAGAGCCAAAGGCGCGGACCCAGACTCGGCGTTTGGCATGAGCCGGAGGGAAAGGGTGTCAGCGCCGCCAGCAGCCGCGCCGTTCCACAACTCTCGAATCGTGAGGCCCTCGACGTAGGCGACCACTCGCGCCGCCTCTTGCAGTTGAGTGTCTAGGTCGGAGACGCCGGCGCTGGTAGGGAGCGCTACCTGCAGTTCGGTGTGGTCGCCATGGCTCGGCTGCCAGAGTCGCGTTCGCCCTAGGTCCGTGGCCGTCCATCCGGCAGCAGCGAGATAGGAGGTCAAGCCATAGAGCGCGTCTGGGCCGAGAGGGGGTCGGCGTTCGGTCATGACCCGTCACCCCACTCATTGACCTCTGGTACCTGGCTGGACCTCGGAACGCCGTAGGTAGAGAGCATGGCTTGGAATCCGTCTGGGTCCAAGACCTGGTCTTTCGGCAGGTAGACGACCTGAGTAGACGTGCTGTCTGTCGCGTCTAGGCCCTCTAGTGATACCCAACTCGTCTGACCAACCAGGAGCGTTCCGTCCTGTTCGAGCCTCAGGGTCTCACCGTCCTCCGACAGTCCGATGACAGCCAGGATTCGACGTGTCTGGTGGTCGGTTTGACGCAGAACTTCGTGTGTCGCCGCATCCAGGTCGTAGGCCCAATGTGTGTCGTGGTCCCTCAGGTCGATGGTGGTCTTGACCTGCACAAGCACGCTCGGGTTTCGGACGCCGCCGATGATGCCGCTGTGAGTCAGCCGAATGTCCGCCTTGATGCGGTCCACCGTGGCGTGCGTGCCGTGGTCGATGCCGCATCCCGCAGCGGCTGTGTGGACCCACGCCTCCCCGAAGTCCCCTTGGAGAAGGTTTCGCTCCCCCTGGGGGATGTGGGCCAGCGACATGGGCCGGATTCTGCCCCACAGGGACGCGTCGGTTGGCTATTTCCGGTAGAGGAGGTCGGGGAACGGGTTGTTCAGCAGGTCTTCCGGTCTCGAGCGCACGGGCAGCAATCGCTCGCGCGGTAACCACATCTGCACTAGTGGCCGCTCAGGGTCGTCTACGGCGACGTAGGTGACCAGGGCCGACCACCGGTAGGAGTGCCGTCGCCAGCCAACGACGTAGCCCTGGTACGGCACCAACCAACGCTGCTCGCGAAGCACCCACACGTGGCGAGTCGTGCGCGGGATGAGCCACGGTTCGTGCTTGCGTCCGTTGGCCCCCACGACTGCCAGACTAGAACATATGTTCGAAGGTGTCCTGAGGCTCAGCGGGCTGTCAAGCACCAAGCCGCACGCGGTTCGCGAACAGCACGGTGCTAGCGCGACCGGGGTCAGGGGTGCTGAGGTTGGTGCAGCGACGACACGTCGGACCTCCCACTACGGAGGCCCGTTCGTGCGTCACCGTGGTCCTGCAAGAGCACACAAAGACGAAGCGGCCCCGCTGGAACGGGACCGCCTCAACGTCACAAACCCCGCTAGAGGAAGGACGCCTTCATGGTGCCCGAGAACCGTTCAGAAGAAAAGCAGCCAAAACGGCGACGCCCTGACCTGCGCTCGTGGGTGGCCCTCGCCACCGCTGTCGCTGGGCTTGCTCGCATCGTGCTGGAGTTCTTGACGTGAGATAGAGACCGGCTGACCTCCGAGAGTCAGCCGGTCTTTCTCAGCGCGCCAGGCGAAGCAGGTCTAGGACGAACCGTCCCAGGGCTGCGATGGTGGTTACGACGGCAAGGAACGTGCGAAGTTGCACAGCCTTGTCGGAAGGGTTCCCCGGAGGGGACTTGTCGGGCACCATGTGGGTGTTACCTCTCTATAACCGGCGAGTGTGACAGTGAGGCGGTTCCGTTGGCGCGGGGCCGCCTTTGTCATGTCTGGCGACCGGCCTCACTGCTAAGTACACATGTGTAGTCCGACGGTGGGAAGTGGTCGTCCACAGGACGCCCTCCCCTCTGGGAACGGCCAGGAACGGTGTGGACACCACGCTGTCTACCAAGTGGGCACCCAGCGTCTAGCGGCCAGTTGTGCAGTTGCTTGACAAGTGGTTCACGGTCTCTGGAAGTCAGGACCGGCTCAGGACGGTGCAATGCGGTGCAGGGCGGGCAACTCCGGTTGACAAGCAGTTGTACAACTCAGGTGCTGAGGTCCTAGACGGTGGACACCAGGTGTCTACCAATCTGGACACCAACTTCTGCGCGAAGACGTTCCCGAAACTGTCTCAGTCCGTGGACAGCATTTGCCCAAGAGTGCCGACGGAAGAGGCTCGAAAGGCAGGCCCTTGACCCCGCAAATGCCTCCGAACGTCTCTCAGGCCTCAGAGGCTTGCTCCGACTGCAACGTCTTGCGCAGACGCGCCAGGTAAGTCAACTGCTCATCAAGGCTCATGCCCGTTGCGGCGAGCGCCTCGCCAAGAGTCTCGAACGACTCTGAGGTGCCGACCATCCACGTCAGCCGCTCTTGGTCGAACTTGCGGCCAACCCGACCCCGCGCAAGCCGCACGCCGTCGACCTGACCTAGCAGGGCCTCGCGAGGGTTCTCCTCCCACTCCTGCGCAGAACTGGTGAGGGACTTGACGACGCGCACCTCTGGCGGCGGCACGTTCTTGCGCAGGGTCTTCAAGGACTGCACGCGTTCAGCAAGGGCCATGATGTCGGCGTCGTCGTCATCCATGCGCGCCTTGGCCTCGGCAATCTGGTTGTCTATCTCGGTCACGTCGTAGTCGGTCGGCTGAGTGGTCAGACGGTAGGCGTACCGGTTACCGAACTCAGCAAGGAAGCGCTCTTCAACGATGGCTTCTAGGTGCGTGACCGACTGGCCGCAGCCCTCCTTGCCAGAGCACTGGAAGGTGCGGACCTTCTTGCCGTGGACCGTCTTGGCGTTGCGGTGCATCTTGCGGTTGCACTCGCCGCACCACACCAGCCCTGACAGATAGGACTCCGTGCGTGCCGCATACGGTTCCGGTGCCTGTAGGCGGGACTCCAACTGCCGGAACTCCTCAACGCTGAGGACAGCCAAGTCCTCGCGGACGATGGGCATGCCGTCCATGTCGCGCAGCACGTCGGTACCGCGCGCCTTGCTGGCGTTTCCGGGGTTGTGCAGCGTCATGCCTGCAAGCACCGGGTTGGTGAGCATGCGTTTGGTGACGGTGATGGTCCAGTGAGCGGCACTGTTCTTCCTGCCGGTCCTCGGTGCGACCTCATCCAGATAGGCGGCAACGCTGTTGACGGAGTCGCCGCGCAACACGCGGCCAGCCGCCTCGACTACGTAACCGATGGTGTCGGGGTCCTTGGTCAGCACCTTGCCCGCGCCGTCTGGGTTGTCGGCGTTGTAGTAGCCGAACGGGGCAGCGCCGCCAGGCACGCGGCCAGCCGCAATCAGCGCCCGTCGTGCGCCCTGCACGCGCACCCGGATTGAGTCGGCCTCCATCTCTGCGAAGACAGCCAGCATCGTGGCGAACGCTCGACCCTGGCCGGTGCTCATGTCGATGGGGTCTTCTACCGCAGCGACCGCCGCACCGCGCTCGCGTAGAGCCTCATCGGCATGCAGGAAGTCGAGCACCTTGCGTGCCAAGCGGTCGACCTTCCAGACCAAGACAAGGTCATAGGTGCCGCGCGGGTGGTTGAGGACCTGCTGCCAGCCCTTGCGGTGCTCTGGTGCGTTTGCCGATGCGCTCACGCCGTCGTCTACATACTCTGCAACCACGGTCCAGCCGCGTGCCTCGCACGTCTTCCGGCCCGCCTCCAACTGCCGCTCGATGCTCACTGACTCGTCGGTCGTGATGCTCAGCCGGGCGTAGAGGATGACGCGCTTGTCGCTCATAGCGGAAGGTTACTGTTTTGCGCCGGTTGTGTGCTGCCGGTCACCGTCCTGTTCGCCTTCTGGCCCGGTGTCGTGGGCCTGTCTCTGACCACTCCCTGACCCGAAAGGACAGGACTGATGGAACATCTCACCCTCGCGTTGGCGAGGATCTACCTGATGATGGTGGCACCGCGCCCGCGCGACGAGCGTGGGGACGTGCCCGGCTGGGTGATGATCACCGTCATGACGGCCGGCCTCGTCGTCGGCATCACCGCGATCGCTGGCCCTGCCCTGCAGGACATGGTGTCCTCGGCGCTCAACAAGGTGAAGTAGTGCGCGCGCGGGATGCGCGCGGGTCGGCGATCGTCGACTTCGTGCTCGTCCTGGTCGTGCTGGTGCCGGTGTTCCTGGGCATCCTCCAGGTCGCCTTGGTGCTGCTGGTGCGCAACACGCTCGCGTCGGCGGCGTCCGAGGGCGCGCGGTACGCCGCCACGCTCGACCGTGGTCCCGACGACGGGGCGGCACGCACGCGGGACCAGATCGACGGCGCGATCTCGGGACGCTTCGCCCGCGACGTGTCGGCTCGTACGGCGACCGTGGACGGTGCCGAGGGCGTCGAGGTCACCGTCCGGGCGGTGGTGCCGGCGCTCGGCATCGGTGGTCCCGGGATCGCTCTCGAGGTGACCGGCCACGCCGTGGAGGAGCAGCCGCCATGAGGAAGCGTGATCGGGGCGAGGACGGCAGCGCCCTGGTCGAGCTGAGCTGGCTGGGCATCCTGCTGCTGGTCCCGATGCTCTGGATCGTGGTGTCGGTCTTCGAGGTGCAGCGCGGCGCCTTCGCCGTCTCCGGTGCCGCCCGCGCGGCCGGCCGTGCCTACGCGCTGGCGCCGTCCGACGCCGTTGGCCGGGCGCGTGCTGAGGCCGCCGCCCAGCAGGCGTTGGCCGACCAGGGCATCGGCAGCGCGCCGCTCGACGTACGCATCTCCTGCACGCCGTACCCCCGGGACTGCCACCGCGGCACCTCGGTGATCACGGTCGTCGTCACCTCCCGAGTCGACCTGCCGCTGATGCCGGAGATCCTCGGCGGCGATGCACCGAGCTTCGCGCTCGACGCCACGCACTCGGTGCCCATGGGGCAGTTCCAAGAGATCGAGGCCGACGATGCGGCCCCGTGACGAACGCGGCCAGACGACGGTGCTGATCGTCGGCTTCGCCCTCGTCCTGGCGATGGCCATCGCGATGGTCGTCGACGTGTCCGCGGCGTACCTCCAGCGACAGGGCCTCGACACGGTCGCCGACGGCGCCGCCCTCCGCGCCGCCGACCTCGGCGCCACCGGCGAGGAGGTGTACGGCGGGGGCGTGCCCCGGGGCCGGCTCGTCCTGAGCGCCGACCGGATCCGGAGCTCGGTGCGCGAGCACCTCGCCGCGTCCGGCGCCTATGCGAAGTACCCCGGCCTGACGTTCGACATCGACATCGACCCCCCGTCCTCGACGGTCACCGTGCACGTCACCGCCCCGCTCGACCTGCCGCTGACCGTCCCTGGATCGCCCGAGGTCGCGACGATCGGTGCCACCGGCTCCGCGGTGGTCGAGGCCGAGCGGTGAGCGCGATCCGTGGGACGTCATACGAATCGAGGCGTGGGGGCCACGATTCGTATGACGTCCCGCGATCCGGCGGCGACGTTCTCGGCCAGTTCCTAGTGCCCAGGCACCAGGACGCACGGCGGGCTGGTCCGGCTGCACCAGGGCGAAGACGGTTGCTGGTGACGATGCCCCGGCAGACGTCGGAGGCGAGTGTTGGAGGTGCGTGAGTCTCGCGCATTCCTTCTACTTGCGGCGTGTCTGGAGTGATCAGCAGTGGCGACAATTCTCTACCGGATCGGACGGTGGGCCTTCCGGCGGCGCCGGCTCGTGGCTGGTGTGTGGCTGGCGGCCGTGGTGGCGGCCGTGCTGGCGGGGGCCATGGCTCCCGCCGGGGAAGATGAGGACATCTCGATGCCCGGGACCGAGTCGCAGCAGGCGTTCGACCTGCTGGACGAGCGGTTCCCCCAGAGCAACTCTCAGGGTGCTGAGGCCCGCTTGGTCTTCCAGGCCCCGGACGGGCAGCAGGTCACGGCCACAGACAACAGGAAGATCGTCGAGGGTGCGATCGGCTCGCTGGACGGGGGTGCCCAGGTGGCTGAGGCCACCGATCCCTTCGAGGAAGGAGCCGTCAGCGAGGACGGCACCATCGCCTACTCGACGATCACCTACACCGACGCCGCCGTCGACCTGACCGGTGCGACGAAGAAGGCACTGGAGGACGCCGCGGACCAGGCCCGGGCTGCGGGGCTGACGGTGGCCATCGGTGGCTCGGCCCTGGATGCGGAGGTGGCGTTGGGCGGCACCACGGAGATGGTCGGGGTGGCGATCGCGGCTGTCGTGCTCGTGCTCATCCTCGGCTCGATGGTCGCGGCCGGGCTGTCCCTGCTGAGCGCCTTCACCGGCGTGGCCATCGCGTTCGGCCTGGTCTCCGCGCTCTCCGTCTCACTGGGCCTGACCTCCACCGTCGCCGTCCTCGCGCTGATGCTGGGGCTGGCGGTCGGGATCGACTACGCGCTCTTCATCACGTCCCGCTACCGCGAGGAGCGCGCTCGGGGATGCGAGCCCGAGGAGGCTGCCGGCCGGGCCGTGGGCACCGCCGGATCCGCTGTGGTCTTCGCCGGCGCGACCGTGATCATCGCCCTGGTCGGGCTGGGGGTCGTCGGCATTCCCGAGCTCACCAAGATGGGCTTCGGAGGTGCGGGCGCCGTGGCCTTGGCCGTGCTCGTCGCTCTGACTCTGGTCCCCGCAATGTTCGGCCTCTTCGGCGAGCGGGTGCTGTCCCGCAAGGTCCGCGTCCGCAAGGGAGGCACGAGCCCGCGCCCGGGATCTGCTGCGGACGGGCGGCCCAACCTCGGCGCGCGCTGGGCGCGGTTCGTGCTCCGCAGGCCGGTGGCCGTGCTGATGGTCGCCGGGATCGGTCTCGGCGCCGTCGCCGTACCGGCGTTGAGCCTCGAGCTCGGCCTGCCCGGAGACGAGTCCAAGCCGACGGCGACCACCCAGCGCCAGGCCTACGACCTGCTGTCGGACGGCTTCGGTCCCGGCTTCAACGGCCCGCTGACCGTCGTCGTGGACACGTCGAGGACCGCCGACCCCGAGGCCACCACGGATCGGGTCGTCGCGACCCTGCAGGGAGTGGACGGGGTCGAGTCAGTGGGCGCACCGGTCCTCAACGAGGCCGGGGACACGGCCGTCGTCACCGCCACCCCGCAGACCGCGCCGACCAGCGTCGAGACCAAGGACCTGGTGCAGGAGATCCGGAGCGCTGCCTCCGACATCGAGGCCGACACCGGCGCCGACATCGCGGTGACCGGCAACACCGCCTTGAACATCGACATCTCCGACGCCATGGCCGACGCGCTCCTCCCGTATCTGTCCGTGGTCATCGGGCTGGCGATCCTCCTGCTGATGGTGGTCTTCCGCTCGATCCTGGTCCCGCTCAAGGCCGCGCTCGGCTTCCTGCTGTCCGTGGGTGCCGCGTTCGGTGTCCTCGTCGCCGTGTTCCAGTGGGGCTGGGGGGCGGACCTGATCGGCATCGAGCAGACCGGGCCGGTCATGTCGCTGATGCCGATCCTCGTCATCGGCATCGTGTTCGGCCTCGCCATGGACTACGAGGTCTTCCTCTTCACGCGAGTGCGGGAGGCCCACGTCCACGGCGCGCCCGCCGACGAGGCCATCGTCGAGGGATTCCGCCACAGCGGACGTGTGGTGGCTGCGGCGGCGATCATCATGACCAGTGTGTTCGCTGGATTCATCGGGATCCACAGCCCCACCATCCAGACGATGGGCGTCGGCCTGGCTTCGGCCGTCCTCTTCGACGCGTTCGTGGTCCGGATGGCGATCGCTCCCGCGATCATGGCTCTGCTCGGCGGCCGGGCGTGGTGGATGCCCCGTATCCTCAACCGCGTGCTGCCGAACGTGGACATCGAGGGTGCGGCACTGAGTCGGCAGGCCCCCGCTCCCGCGCGGGAGCCGGTCACAGCGGCACGAGGTGACGACCGGCCATGACGAACCGGGGTGTCTCCCTCCCGCGACCCCGCCGGGCGTGGTGGCGGGAGGGGGCCGTCACGGCGACGGCGTTCGCGCTCTGCCTGGTCGGCGGCGTGATTCAGCTCGACGACACCCTGTCGGCGCCGCGGGCCGCCGCCTACCTCATCGCTGTGGTGTCCTGTGCCGTGCTGCCGTTGCGGCATCGCGCGCCCCTGGCCACCATGGCGGTCACGACCGCGTGCGGCATGCTGGTCGCCCCGCTGGACCTGCTGCTGACCCCGCTCATCGTGGCTCCCGCCGTGATCACCGCCTACTCGCTCGCCGTGCGCACCGAACGCCGACTGACCACCGCGGTGCTGCTCACCTCCGCGGCGCTGCTGGTCGCTTCCACCGCCTTGTTCGGAGACCTCTCGTGGCAGGACGCGAGCAGGCTGGGGATCGTCGCGGCGTTCCCGTTGGTGGCCGGGGTGCTGGGCCACTCGGCGCAGAACCGACGTGCCTACCTGGCGGCCGTCGAGGAGCGGGCTCGACGGGCCGAAGAGAGCCGCGACAGCGAGGCGCGCCGCAGAGTCGCCGAGGAACGGGTGCACATCGCCCGGGAACTGCACGATCTCGTGGCCCATCAGATCACCCTGGCCAGCGCCCAGGCCACGGTCGCAGACCATCTGTTCGACGCACGGCCGGAGCAGGCCCGCCAGAGCCTGAAGCAGCTCGTGGAGACCACTGGCAACGCCCTCGACGACCTGCGGGCCACCGTGGGTCTGCTGCGTCAGTCCGGGGACGCCGACGCGCCCGCCGAGCCAGCGCCTGGGCTGGCCCTGCTCCCCACGCTCCTGGAGTCCTTCCGGCGCGCGGGTCTGGAGGTTGCGGTGCATGAGGAGGGCGCGGCCAGATCGCTGCCGCCGGGAGCCGATCTCACGGCCTACCGCATCATCCAGGAGGCGTTGACCAACGTGACCAAGCATGCCGGCACGGGTAGCGCCCGGGTGCAGCTCGCTTGGGGCCGCGATCGCCTGACCATCACCGTCGTCGACGACGGTGATGGTGTGAGCGCTTCCGCGGCCCCTGAGCGCCCGCCCGGGTACGGCTTGATCGGCATGCGTGAGCGTGCCGCCGCGCTCGGGGGGCACCTCTCGGCGGGGCGGCGTCCGGAGGGCGGCTTCCGCGTCTCCACCGAGCTGCCCGTCCCGCTCGCGGAAGGCGATGCTCCGTGACGCTCCGCGTGCTGCTCGCCGACGACCAGGCACTGTTGCGCCAAGCCTTCCGGACGCTCCTCGACAGCGCCGACGACATCACCGTGGTCGGCGAGGCCGCCGACGGAAGGGAAGCGGTGAGTCTCACCCGGGAGCTGCACCCGGACGTGGTGGTCATGGACATCCGGATGCCCGAGGTGGACGGGCTCACCGCCACCGCGGAGATCTGCGCGGACCCGGAGCTTCGTGCCAGCCGCATCCTGATCCTCACGACGTACGAGACCGACGAGTACGTCGCGCGGGCGCTGCGTGCGGGTGCCGGCGGCTTCATCAGCAAGGGCATCGGGGCCGAGGAGCTGCTCGACGCGGTGCGCACGATCGCTGATGGCGAGACGCTGCTGTCTCCCGCCGCGACCCGCTCCCTGGTCGCCCGCTTCCTGGCAGCACCGAAGGACGTCACGCCGCACCATCCCGAACGGCTCACCGTGCTCACGCCACGCGAACGCGAGATGGTGGCCTTGGTCGGCACCGGCCTCTCGAACCAGGAGATCGCCGAGCGGATGTTCGTCAGCCCCTTCACCGTCCGCGCCCACGTGCAGCGCGCCATGTCGAAGCTGCAGGCCCGCGATCGCGCACAGCTCGTGGTCATCGCCTACCAGACGGGCCTGGTCCAAGCCGACGGCGGCACCGGTCTGCCGCCCTAGTGTCAGCCGACGATGGCGACGTTCTCGACCTCGGCCTCGCGGGCACGCTCGCGGTGGTCGGCGACGGCGGTGCGGACGGTCTCGAGCGCCTCGGTGAGGGTGGTGATGCCGTCCCGGAGCCGGCGCTCGTAGTCGCGCTGCGCCTGGCGGGAGGGAGTCTCCTCGGTCCACGCGGCGGTCTGGGCGTTGACCGAGTCCAGGACGCCGGTCAGGTGGTCCTGGATCTGGGTGGTCGCGTCGGAGAGGGCGGTCTCGATCTGGGTGAGCGAGCCCTCGCGGAAGACCAGGCCGCGGGTCACTGTCCGCCTCCGAGCTGGGTGCCGCCGCCGAGCCGCTCGGTGAGGCGCTGGTAGCCGGTGACCTGCTGGCCCTCGTTGGTGACGTGCTCGTTGGCGACCGTCATCAGGGCCGAGGCGTAGGACTCCATGATCGGGCCGAGGGTCTTGGCGACCTCGAACCACGCGGTCAGCGCCTCGCCGAGGCCGGTGGCGGCCTGGCCCTGGAAGCCGTCGGCGGCCGTCGCGATCGAATCGCTCAGCTCGGTCAGCAGGTCGGAGAGTGGCTGCACGCCCTCGGACACCGTGGTCGCGGCGTCGCGGAGCTCGCCGTACTCGAGGCTGATGCTCATGGCTCCAGGCTGCCCGGGACGTCCCCGCCGAAACCAGCATGGAAAGAGAGGGGTTGGGGTCGCTCACCCGCGGGCAGGACTGCCCCGTGACGTCCTACGACTACGAGGTGGACCTGGAGGCCCTGGGCAAGGCGGCCCAGGGCCTCGCCGACACCGTCCAGCTCTTCAAGGACAAGGACGTCGAGGACCTCGTCCCCACCGAGGGCGACCTCGGCAGCGCGACCGTGTGGAGCGCTGTCGAGGAGTTCAAGAACCGGTGGGAGGAGGGCGTCAACAACCTCTGCAAGGACGTCGAGGAGATGGCCGGCCGGGTCGGCAAGATCGCGATGAACTACTACGAGTCCGACCAGCAGGGGCTCGAGGAGCTCAAGGGCGCCGCCGGCACCGTCTCCGCCGTCGACATCATGGGCGGACCGTGATGCCCGACTTCCACATCGACGGCGACCCGGGCGCGATCCGGGCGCGGGCGACCACGACGTACGACAAGGGCCAGCTCTTCTTCAACACCGGCGACGCCCTGTCGGCGATCGACACCAACGGCTGGATCGGCCGCGCCGCCGACCACTTCCGCGACGCGCACAAGCTCGAGCCGGAGCGGTGGTACGCCGCCGGCAACGGGTTCCGCACCGCCGGGACCGCCCTGCAGAGCTACGCCACCGCCGTCGAGCAGGCGCAGAAGGTCGGCGAGTGGGCGCAGGGGGAGTACGACCGCGGCGACGAGGTCACCCACAGCGCGCGGGCGTCGTACGACGCCGAGGTGTCCGACGCCCGGCAGAAGCTGGCGGCAGGGGTCTACTCGTCGCTGACGATCGAGCCGTTCCACGATCCCGGACAGGCGATCCGCGACAACGCGATCTCGGAGTTCGGCAGCGCGAAGGCGAGCCTCGAGGAGGCCGCGCAGACCTGCGCCGGTCAGGTTCGAGCTGGGTGCTCCGCCGCGCCGGAGGAGCCGCACTGGTGGGAGTCCGGCCTGAAGTTCGTCGGCGGCATCTTCCAGGGCGCCGGCGAGGCGGTGTGGGACCTGCTGACCATCTCGCCGTTCGGCGCGGTCAACATGATCACCGACACGTGGAAGCTGGCCACGGGCGACCTGACGCCCGAGGAGCTGATGAAGAAGTACGAGCTCTCGCTGGAGACGGTCGGCGACATGTGGCAGGCGCTGCAGGACGACCCGGTCGAGTTCGGGAAGAACCTCGGCAAGGGGCTGCTCGACCGGGACGCCTGGGCAGACGACCCTGCCCGCGCGCTCGGCCACCTCGTGCCCGACGCGATCGCCGCCGTGGCGACGGCCGGCACCGGCGCCGTGGCGACCCGAGGGATCAAGGGCGGGGCCGACGCCCTCGACGCTCTCTCCGACATGAGCCGGGTCGCTGACGACCTGGGCGCGCTCAGCAAGCTGGACGATCTCGGCGACCTCCGGCACCTGGACGACGTCGGCGACCTGGGCGACCTGCGCCGCCTCGACAACCTCGACGACGGCCTGCTCGACCTGGTGCACAAGCCGGTCGACGAGCTCACGCCCTCCGAGATCCGTGAGCTGGTCGATGCCCGCAGCGCGGTGACCGTCGAGCCAGGCACTCCGATGCAGCGCGTGATCACCCCCGACGACGCGGCGGACTACCTGCGAGGATCGTCCGACAACCCCTACTTCAAGCCGGACGAGACCTTCGGGTTCACCGCGCGCGAGGAGGACGTGGCGGGGCTGCGCACCCCCCAGGAGATGTACGACGGCCTCGGTCTCGACTACAAAGACTCCCAGTACCTCAGGGACGGCGACCCGTCCCTGCCCAACCACGGTGGTCAGGCGGTCGACGACATGCACGTGCTCCGCTACCCGGCGCAGGGCGCAGACGACGTTGTCGTGCCGCAGCACAGCGACCTGGGCGACAGCGGCAAGTACGACGCCGACGCGGTCGACCGGGACAACCCGTTCACGGGCAACGGCTACACCAAGGGCGGCATCCCCGAGTTCCGCACCGAGACCGCGACGAACCTCGAAGCCGGCTCAGAGATCTGGCGTGTCGACGCCGCCGGCAACCAGCACCTCGTGGGGACCCTCGAGATCGTCGACGGCACTCCGACATGGGTGGCGCCGTGATCCGGGAGCCGGGGACCTACGCCCTCGTCGACGGCCGGGAGCTGCGGGTCACCGCCCGCGCTCGCGACGAGGTCTGGGTCGAGGAGGACGGCGAGCGCCGCCCGGTCAACCGCAACGACGACGCCGTCCAGCTCTACGACGTCGTCGTCTCGGCCCGGTGGCACGGGGAGCCGGTCGACGTCAGCGGGGTGCGCGGGCGCATGGTGGGCATTCGGACCAACAGCTCGCAGCTCGCCGAGCGCGAGGGCCTGGCCGGCGACCAGTACGGCGGCTGGCACGGCGAGACCTCGGCCGACCAGCTGACCGACGTCGAGGAGCAGGTCCGGCCCGTGCCGAGGAGGAACCCGTGACCGTGATGGACAAGCTGCTGGTGCCAGCCGCCATGCAGCGCGTCGTGGAGCAGGGCTACGACCACCTCTCCGGGCCGGTCGTGCGCTCGGCCGACCACCAGGGTCGTACGCCGTCGGAGCGGGTGTCAGCCCACGGACTCGAGGGGGAGATGTTCCCCTTCGGCCCGGCTCCGGAGCACGTCGACCTCATCCGCTTCGTGACCAACCCCTTGATGGTGCTGGCGACGCCCACCGATGTCGGCGATCGACCGTGGCCGACGTACCCGATGGGCTTCCTGCGCGACGCTACGCCGGTGTGGGACCTGGACCTCACCCGGGTGCCGACCGGCTCCCGCTTCGTCCGCGTCGCGGCCGACGGCAGCGAGACGGTGCTCTCCGAGTACGGCGGGGCCGCCTGGGGCTGGCAGCGCGCCAAGGGCTACTTCCCGCCGCTGCACGTCATCGGGCCGCGCGCCAGGTGGAGCGGGCTCGACCTGCCGGCGTCGTACACCGAGGACCAGCAGTCGGTCGAGCTCGTCTGGGTGGGTGACGACGGCGTGCCCGAGGGGTTCACGCCGTCACGGCCCCGGGTCCACGCCCGGACGGTGCCCGTCGCCGAGTGCGAGAGCGTCTTCGAGGTCGTGCTGACCGCGGTGTGGCGAGACGCTCCCGTGCGGGTGCTGCAGCAGGCCGGCTCCGAGACGCTGCTCGTCCTGATCGACCCGGACGTCGACACCGTCAACCGGTTAGGTGCGGTGGCGCTCGAGCCCAGCGTCTTTCACGCGACGGCGCCCAGCGACGGGATCGGCGCCCTCACCGGCGTCGTTCGCGAGCCGGTGTTCGGCTCCACGGTGGCGGAGTGATCCGCCGAGTACCGTCGGACCCATGTCCTCGGGGATCAGACAGTCCATGCTCGCCCTCCTTGTCGCCGCCGTCGTGTCGAGCGCCCTCTGGCGGGTGCCGGCCGAGGCGTCCGCCACCCGCGCGACGGCGTACGCCGACAGCGCTTTCCGCGCCACCAACGTGCACCGAGCCGACCAGGGTCGGGTGCAGCTGCGTGAGGCCGCGTGCCTGACCCGGATGGCCGAGCGGTGGGCGCGACACATGGCCCGCACCGGCCGCATGGTCCACCAGGACCTTGAGCCGATCATCCGCAGGTGCGAGCTCTCGATGGTCGGCGAGAACATCGCCGTGGGCTACTCCAGCGGGCGGGCGGTGGTGAAGCGCGGGTGGATGCACTCCGAGGGGCACCGGGCCAACATCCTGCGTCGGGAGTACCGGCTGATGGGCATCGGAGCGGCGCGCGACAGCAACGGTCGTTGGTGGGCCTCGCAGGTCTTCGGCCGAAGCTAGCAGACGCGCCCTTGGCGACAGCGCGGCCCGCACTGGGTTAGGTTCCGTGCGTGGCTGCGGGCGGGGAGGCGACGCGACCGACCATCGTCGTGGTCGACGACGCGTCGGAGGTGCGGGCGCTGGTGCGCACCCGGCTGCGGCTGTCGGGCCTGCTCGACGTCGTCGGTGAGGGTGGCGACGGCGCCGAGGCGGTCGAGGTGGTGCGGGCCCTGCGGCCGGCGCTGGTGCTGCTCGACGTGTCGATGCCGGTGATGGACGGGCTCGAGGCGTTGCCGCGGATCCTGGAGGTGTCGCCCGACACCCAGGTGGTCATGTACAGCGGCTTCCAGGAGGAGGGTCTGGCCCACCGGGCGATCGAGCTCGGCGCGTCCGCATTCCTCGAGAAGTCCACGGACCTGGACGCCCTCGCCGGAGACCTCGTCCGGCTGCTCGAGGCACGCGACGCGCCATCCGCGACCCGGGTCGGGCCGGCGATGGTGGTGGACGGTGACGGCGAACGGCGGGTGCTGCGCGAGCACCTCGAGCGGTTCCGCGAGGTCTTCGAGGATGCCGCGATCGGCATGGCGACGGTGACCCTGGCGGGCCAGATCGTGCGCGCCAACCGGTCGCTCGGCGCCATCCTCGACCGCTCCGTCGACGAGCTCGTCGGTGCGGCGTACGCCACCTTCGCTGGTACGGCGAGCGGCGCGCTCGACCGGATGCTCGCGGCGATCCTCTCGGGTGAGGAGCCGGTCGGCCAGGTCGAGCACGACGTCGTCGGCTCGGTGGCCCCGCGCCGGGTGGTCGCCACCTTCGCCCCGGTCCTCGACAGCGGCCGCCGCCCGCTCTACCTCTTCGTGCAGGTGCAGGATGTCACCGTGCAGCGCGGTGCCGAGGAGGAGCTGCGTCGCAGCGAGGTCGGCTTCCGGCTGCTGGTGGACAACGTCGAGGACTACGCGATCCTGATGCTGTCGCCGGAGGGTCTGATCGAGAGCTGGAACGCCGGTGCCCAGCGGATCAAGGGCTACACCGAGGACGAGATCATCGGCCGGCACTTCCGGGTCTTCTACCCGCCCGACGTCCAGGAGTCGGGGCACCCCGAGCGTGAGCTCGAGATCGCGTTGCGCGACGGGCACTACGAGGAGGAGGGCTGGCGAGTCCGCAAGGACGGCAGTCGCTTCTGGGCGACCGTGCTCATCACGGCCGTGCACGACCGCGACGGGCAGCACGTCGGCTTCGCGAAGGTCACCCGCGACGTGACCCGTCGCCGCGAGCAAGAGGAAGCTCTGCGGGCCAGTGAGGAGCGATTCCGGCTGCTCGTCGAGGCGGTCTCGGACTACGCGATCTTCATGCTGTCGCCGGAGGGCCTGATCGCGAGCTGGAACGCGGGAGCCCAGCGCAGCAAGGGCTACGCGGCCGACGAGATCATCGGTCGGCACTTCCGCACGTTCTATCCTCCCGAGCTCCAAGAGGCCCGGCACCCCGAGCACGAGCTGGAGCTCGCCATCCGCGACGGCAGCTACGAGGAGGAGGGCTGGCGGGTCCGCAAGGACGGCAGCCGGTTCTGGGCAAACGTCGTCATCACCGCGGTCCGCGACCCCCGGGGCCGGCTCGTCGGCTTCGCGAAGGTGACCCGCGACATCACCGAGCGCAAGGTGATGCTGGAGGAGCGCGACGCCGCTGCCGCCGCACTCACTGCGGCGAACGCCCAGCTCCAACAGGCCTCCGAGGACCAGGCGCACTTCCTCGCGGTCACGGCCCACGAACTGCGCACGCCCGTCAGCGTCCTCGGTGGTACGGCGGACCTGCTGATCTCCCACTGGACCGAGCTCGACGACGTCGAGCGTGAGGACCTCCTGGTCGGCATGGGGGCCAGCGCCTCGCGGCTGCGGCGGCTGCTCGACGACCTGCTGACGGCCTCGCGGCTGCAGTCGAGCAGACTGGAGCTGGAGCACGGACCGGTCGACGTCGGCCAGGTGGTCACCGAGTGCGTGGCGACCCAGCGGCGTACGCACCCCGACGTCGTCATCGAGGCAGGCGTCGAGGGAGCGGTCGACGTGATGGGCGACGCCGGTCGCCTCGGTCAGGTCGTCGACAACCTGGTCAACAATGCCCTCCTGCACGGCGCTCCGCCGGTCCGCGTGACCGCCCGCGGAGACGGCGACGACGTCGTGGTCGAGGTGCAGGACTCCGGCGGTGGCGTGCCGCCGGAGACGCAGGCCCGGCTGTTCGACCGATTCTCCACCGGACGCGCCCGTGGCGGCACCGGACTGGGGCTCTTCATCGTCCGGCAGCTGGCCCGGGCCCACGGCGGCGACGCGTCGTACCGGCCCGCCGACGGCGACCTGCCGGGCGCCTTCGTGGTCCGGCTGCCGCGCACGGGCGCCCCGGCGCCCGATGACGCGTCCTGAGACTCGCGGCCGATACCCGTCCGGAACCGTTGACCACGGCTTAGGCTGCGGAATGTGCCGATCCGCGTCCTCCTGGTGGACGACGTCGTTGAGGTGCGCCGGCTGGTCCGCACCTCCCTCCGCTTTCGGGGCGGGTTCGAGGTCGTGGGGGAGGCGGAGGACGGTGCAGGTGCCGTTCGTCTCGCTGCTCAGCTGCGCCCCGACGTCGTCGTGCTGGACCTCGGCCTGCCCGACATCGCCGGGCAGGAGGTCCTCAGCCGCATCCGCGCGGAGGCGGCTGACACCAAAGTCGTGGTGTTCTCGGGGCTCGAGACCGTCGACCGTGCCTGGATCGACGCCAACGCCGCCGGCTACGTGCTCAAGGACGCCGATCTCAGCTACCTGATCGAGCTGCTCGAGGCGGTCGGCAGTCCCGCCGGCGTCGAGGCGTCGCTGGACCTGCCCAATGACCTGAGCAGCGTGTCGGTCGCACGTCGGTTCGTCCGCGAGAAGCTCGCTGAGTGGGGGATCGACGAGCCGAGCGACGACGCGCAGCTGGTCGTCAGCGAGCTCGCCGCCAACGCGCTGACCCACGCCGACTCGTCGTACCGCGTGCGCATCCTGAACACCGGCTCGGCGCTGCGGATCGAGGTCGAGGACGGCGGCATCGGTACGCCGGAGCCGCAGCCGCTGACGGAGACCGAGGAGCACGGCCGCGGCCTGCACCTGGTCGGCGCGCTCTCCGCGTCGTGGGGGATGGACGGGGGCGAGACCGGTGGCAAGCGGGTCTGGGCCGAGCTCGCCATCCCGTCCGCGGTCGCTGAGTAGGCCCGAGGCGGACCACCCGCGTAACCTTGCTCCTTGTGGCAGGACCGGACTTCGACGCAGAGATCAAGCAGCTCCAGGCGACCATGCACACCATCGAGCAGGTGCTCGATGTCGATGCGATGCGAGTCGAGATCGCCGACCTCAGCGAGCAGGTGGCTGCACCCGACCTGTGGGACGACGTCGAGAGCGCGACCCGCATCACCGGCCGGCTCTCCGCGCTCCAGGGCGAGCTCGACCGGGTGATGGCGCTCGGCGGCCGCATCGAGGACCTCGAGATCATGGTCGAGCTCGGCCGGGACGAGGGCGACGAGGGCGCGCTCGCCGACGCCGAGGTCGAGCTCGAGAAGGTCAAGAAGGTCGTCGAGGGCCTCGAGGTCCGCACCCTCCTCAACGGTGAGTACGACGCCCGCGAGGCGCTGGTCTCGATCCGCGCCGGTGCCGGTGGGGTCGACGCCGCCGACTTCGCCGAGACCCTGATGCGGATGTACGTCCGCTGGGCCGAGCAGCACGGCTACCCGGTCGAGGTCTACGAGACGTCGTACGCCGAGGAGGCCGGCCTCAAGTCCGCCACCTTCGCGATCCACGCGCCGTACACCTACGGCACGCTGTCGGTCGAGGCCGGCACGCACCGGCTGGTGCGGATCAGCCCCTTCGACAACCAGGGCCGCCGCCAGACGTCGTTCGCGGCTGTCGAGGTCGTCCCGGTGCTCGAGCAGACCGACGAGATCGACATCCCCGACGAGGAGATCCGCGTCGACGTCTACCGCTCCGGGGGTCCCGGTGGTCAGTCGGTCAACACGACCGACTCCGCCGTACGCCTCACGCACATCCCGACCGGCACGGTCGTCAGCTGCCAGAACGAGAAGTCGCAGCTGCAGAACAAGGCCAGCGCCATGGTCGTGCTCAAGGCCAAGCTGCTCGCGCTCAAGAAGGCCGAGGAGAAGGCTCACCTCGACGGCCTCCGCGGCGACGTCCAAGCGAGCTGGGGCGACCAGATGCGCAACTACGTACTGAACCCCTACCAGATCGTCAAGGACCTGCGCACCGGCTACGAGCAGGGCAACCCGCAGGCCGTGTTCGACGGTGACCTCGACGGGTTCCTGGAGGCCGGCATCCGCTGGCGCCGCGGTGCCGAGAAGGCCGAGTCCAACTAGGTCTTGACGACCGCCCCCACTGCCCGCGCCACGGCGTCCGCGAAGGCGTCGCTGCCGAGCGAGTCGGGGGAGACCTGGGCATCGTCGAAGAGCGCCTGCGATGCGCCGAGGGCGAAGAGGATCCGCCAGGCGGCCTCGGCGTCCTGCCGGGACGCACCGAACCGGCTGCGAAGCCAACGGGTCACGGTCGTCGCCAGCAGGTGCGAGCTGTGCTCGTTGCGCGCCTGGATGGCCTGCTCGCCCCGCCCCTCGACGAGGAAGGCGCGCATCGGGCCGCGGTGCCGCGCGAAGATCTCCAGTGCCGCGCGCGCGAGCAGCCCCAGCGCGCGGGTGTCATCGGGCTCGCCGTCGGCCCGGGCGAACGCGGCCGCCGTCTCCTCCTCGATCGCGGTGAGTGCCCGGTCCTGGGCGGCTCGCAGCAGCCCGCCGCGGTCGCCGAAGCGGTGGTAGAGCGAGCCGTTCGACGTACCCGCCTGACGAGCCACGGCAGCCACGGTCACCGACGGCAGCCCGCCGATCTCGAGCAGCTCCAGCGTCGCCTCGAGCATCCGGTCCGAGGAGGAGGTGCTCCGGGTCTGCAGCGGGGCGCGCATGCAGACACTGTACAGAACTAGAGTGAGTGCTCTAGTTTGCGATGGCATGAGGCGCGATCACTGGAAGCGGCGCAACGACGCCCTGGACCCGGCCACCGACTACGTGGAGATCTACGCGAACGTCGTCGGCCACGAGTTCCCCTGGGACATGAACCAGGCGCTCGGGTTCGCGCTCTTCCGCACGTACGCCGTGCCCGGCATCGGCCGCCTCCTCGACGAGACCGGGCAGTTCACGCAGCAGCCCCAGAAGCGGTACGACGACACCGCGCTGCTCCTCGAGCCCCCGACCCGACTGGGCTTCGAGGACCCCGAGGCCAAGGCCGCGATCCGTCGGATCAACCAGATGCACCGGGCCTACGACATCCCCAACGACGAGTTCCGCTACGTGCTGAGCACCTTCGTCGTGGTGCCCAAGCGATGGCTGGACGACTTCGGCAAGCGCCCGCTGACCGCCAACGAGATCGAGGCGTCGGTGCAGTACTACCGGACCCTCGGTCGGCACATGAACATCAAGGACATCCCGGAGACGTACGTCGGCTTCGAGGACCTGATGGACTCCTACGAGGCGGAGCACTTCGCCTTCGACGAGGGTGGTCGCCGGGTCGCCGACTCCACGCTCGCGCTGATGGTCGACTTCCAGCCCAGGGTCGCCCGCCCGGTGATGGGGATCTTCAGCCGGGCGCTGATGGACCCGCCGCTGCGCAGGGCCTTCCGGTACGACGACCCCCCGGCCGCCGTCGTTGCGATCTCCCGCGGGGCGCTCAAGGCCCGGGGCGTGCTGCTGCGGGCCTTCCCCGCGCGCCGCGACCCGAAGCTGATCGAGGACCTCCCGCAGATCCGCAGCTATCCCGACGGCTACGACATCGAGCGGCTCGGGACCTTCCCGGTGCCGGGGGTCGCCGGCTGCCCGGTCTCCCACATGCGCGACGACTCGGAGCAGCCGGCCTGACTCTGCGTCGCCGTACGGTGGAGCCATGTATCTCGAGAACGTCGTCATCGACGCCGTCGACCCGGGGCGGCTGGGCCGGTTCTGGGAGGCCGTGGTCGGCGGCGAGCGGCTGACCGACGAGCCTGAGGGCTACGAGACGCGGCTCGCCGTCGAGGGCGGGCCGGTGCTCGACCTGTGCTTCCAGCGGGTCTCCGAGCCTCCGACCGAGCCGCCGCGGCTCCACCTGGACCTCCTGGGCGGAGCCCGCCAGGAGGAGGAGGTCGACCGGCTGCTCGGCCTGGGCGCCAGACGGCTCGACATCGGTCAGGGCGACGTGCCCTCGGTCGTGCTCGCCGATCCCGAGGGCAATCCGTGCTGCGTGATGGAGGACCGGGCGGCGTACGCCGACACCGGACCCGTTGCGGCGCTGCCGCTGGACTCCGCCGACCCGGACCGGGACGCGGAGTTCTGGTCCTGGCTGACCGGCTGGACCGACGTGCCCGGGGCCGGGCTCCGGTCCCTGCGCCACCCGTCGCTGAGGGGTCCCCTCCTCGAGCTGTGTCCGGAGAAGGTGCCCAAGGGGCCGTCCAAGAACCGGCTGCACCTCGACGTCCGCCTCGAGACCGGCGAGGACCCCGACGGCGTCGCGGCGAGCATCGCCGAGCGCGGCGGCCGCGAGCTCCACTTCGGGTGGGGCGAACTGCCGTGGCGGCACTACGCCGACCCCTCCGGCAACGAGTTCTGCGTGCTGCCGGCTCCAGCCTCCTAGTCGGTCGAGGCCGCCTGGGCGACCGCCACGCACCACCGGCCGCCGCGGTCGAGCAGCCCCTCCCGGTCCGCCGTGCCGACCGGGGCGACGGAGCACGACAGCCACGCGTCGCCGAACAGGCCGTGGAAGGCGATCTCGTCGCCGCAGCGAACGGCGGTCGAGCGCGCGCCGTACGCCGGGGCGCCGGCGACCGGCTGGCACCCCTCGACGCGGCTGGCCGCCTTGGCGAGCGCGGACGCACCGGCCGGAGTCACCGGCGGCGCGAACACCCAGGCGCTCGCGACGGTGCCGTCGGTCGCGGTCCACGAGCAGCCGTACTCGTGCGCGACGTCGCGCACTCCGTCGGCCAGCCGCGTCCGGTCGCCGTTGGCCCAGGTGTCGCTGTCCGCGACCTCGCCGGCCAGCGCCTCGGTCACTGCTCCCGGCGCGACCCGGGCGCAGAACTCGCCGCGGGTGACGCTCACGCCATCGGTCGCGAAGTCCGAGAGTGCCGTGCTCGTAGCCTGGGGCTTCTCCGGCGGGTCGGGCTCGTCGCTGGTGCAGCCCAGCAGGGTCAGCGCGAGCACCGCTCCGACGAGGGCGGCAGCAGGACGGCGTACGGCGAACACGCCCGCCAACCTAGGGCACACCTCCCATGGCCGACGCGCCCGGCAGGAGACCGCGCCGGGGACGCTCAGGAACAGCGGTTACGCTCGATTCCCGTGATCCGTTTCGAGAAGGTCTCCAAGGCCTACCCAGGCCAGGCCAGTGCTGCGCTCGACACCGTGAGCGTCGACATCGACAAGGGTGAGTTCGTCTTCCTCGTCGGCACGTCGGGCTCCGGCAAGTCGACCTTTCTGCGGCTCGTGCTCCGCGAGGCTCGCCCGACTGCCGGGCGCGTGTACGTCGCCGGCAAGGAGATCAACCGGCTGGCGAGCTGGAAGGTGCCGCGGATGCGGCGCCAGATCGGCACCGTCTTCCAGGACTTCCGCCTGCTCAACAACAAGACCGTCGACGAGAACGTCGCCTTCGCGCTCCAGGTGATCGGCCGATCCCGCTCCGAGATCAAGCAGTTGGTGCCCGAGACCCTCGAGCTGGTCGGTCTGGAGGGCAAGGGCGACCGGATGCCCGACGAGCTCTCCGGTGGCGAGCAGCAGCGGGTGGCGATCGCGCGGGCGTTCGTCAACCGGCCGCAGATCCTGATCGCCGATGAGCCCACCGGCAACCTCGACCCGACCACCTCGGTCGGGATCATGAAGCTGCTCGACCGGATCAACCGCACCGGCACCACGGTGGTGATGGCCTCCCACGACGCGGGCATCGTCGACCAGATGCGCAAGCGCGTCATCGAGCTCGATTCCGGTCGCGTCGTCCGCGACCAGGCACAGGGCGTCTACGGGTTCCAGCACTAGCACCGGGCCAGCCCCCACCGACCGATCGAAAAGAGTCTTCTCCTCTCATGCAGCTGCGTTACGTCTTCTCCGAGCTGGGCCAGGGCCTGCGCCGCAACCTGTCCATGCACATCGCGGTGATCCTCACGCTCTTCGTGTCGCTCACGCTCGTGGGCCTGGGGGTGCTGCTCAACCAGCAGGCCGACCGGGCCGCCCAGCACTGGGGGAGCCAGCTCCAGATCACCGTGTGGCTGTGCAAGGACACGGACGACAACCCCGCCTGCACGAGTGAGGTGTCCGACGCCCAGAAGTCGGAGATCGCCACCGTGGTCGAGGACAACCCCGAGGTCGCCGACTTCCACTTCGAGACCAAGGAGGAGGCCTTCGAGAAGGTCAAGGACCTTCTGGGCCCCGAGAAGTTCGAAGGCCCCAACCCCGCGGCGACGGCGGCCGACATGCCGCAGTCGGTGTGGATCACGCTGAAGAACCCGGAGGAGTACCAAGGCATCACCAGCGCCGTCGTCGGCCTCGACGGAGTCTCCGGCATCCGGGACATGCGCGACGTGCTCAAGCCGATCTACGGCTCCATCAACGCGCTGCAGTGGGCGGCGTTGGGTACGGCGGCGTTCCTGGTGTTCGCAGCCCTGCTCCTGGTAGGCAACACGATCCGGCTCGCGGCCTTCGCGCGGCGCAAGGAGATCGGCATCATGCGCCTGGTCGGCGCCTCGACCCTCTACATCGCGCTGCCGTTCCTCCTCGAGGCGATCGTGACCGCCGCCATCGGCGTACTGCTTGCCGGAGGGGCGCTCGCGGCGTTCATGTACTTCGGCATCGAGCAGCGCGCGGCGACCGGTCTGTCCTTCATGCCGTGGATCGGAATGCCCGAGTACCTGGTGGCCCTGGGGTCGATCGCGGTGCTCGGTCCGGTGCTCACGCTGCTTCCGACACTCGTACTGACACGCAAATACCTCAAAGTCTGATTCCGGCGGGTTACCGTCAACGCGTTCACTTCCCCGAACACGTGAAGGCAGCCCGGTGCGTCTCTTCCCCCGTACCGCACGCCGACGCCTGGTCGCGGCCACGGCCGTGTGCTCCCTGGCGCTCGGTGTGCTCGTCGTACCTCTCGCGATGGCCGACGGCGACAAGGCCCTCAAGGACCGTCAGAAGGACGCACAGAAGAGCGTCAAGCACGCTCAGCACGATCTGGACGAGTCCAGCTCCCGGGTGCGCAGGACGCAGGCGGCCCTCGAGCGCGCTCGGACGGAGCTCAAGGGCGCTCGCGGCGACCTGCGCGTGGCCAACGCCAAGCTGGCGGCCGCACGGATCCGCGACGACGAGATGCAGCAGCGTCTCGACGCGGCCGAGCAGCGACTCGCGACGGCGCAGACCGACCTGGCCAACGGCCAGGCGGCGCTCGAGGCCCAGCGCCTGTCGCTCACCGGCACCATCACCGACATCTACGAGCAGGGCGACCCGGAGCTGTTGGCCTTCTCGGCGCTGCTCGACGCCCAGACGCCCGAGGACCTGACCCGCCAGATGGAGGCGCGCAACGTCATCGTCGGCCGGGAGGCTCGAGCGTACGACGACCTGCACGCCGCCGAGGTGCTGCTCCAGGTCCGCGAGGACCAGGTGCAGGCGGCGCGCGACGACGTCGAGGTCGAGCGCGCGGCCGCCGCCGAGCACCTGGTCACCATGCAGGGGCTGAAGCAGGACACCCGTACGGCGTTCGACAAGGTCCAGGCGCTCGTCCTCGACCGGGTTGCCGCCGGCAAGGCCGCCCAGAAGGCGAAGAAGCGCGACCTGCGCGACCTGCGCGAGGCCAAGCGCCGCGAGCAGCACGTGCGGCAGCTGATCCTCGCCGCGGCTCGTCGCGCCAACCGTGGTGGTGCCGGCTACACCGGCCCCACCAACGGGCTGTTCATCCGCCCGGTGCCGGGTTCGGTCACGTCGCCGTTCGGCTACCGCGAGCACCCGATCTACCACTACTGGGGTCTCCATGACGGCACCGACTTCGGCGTCTCGTGCGGCGAGGGGATGCGCGCCATCGCCGGCGGGACCGTGATCTCCAAGTACTGGTCCAACGTCTACGGCAACCGGCTCTACCTCTCGCTGGGCAACATCAACGGCAAGAACATCACCGCCGTCTACAACCACGCCACCGGCTACCGGGTCGGCGTCGGCGACCGCGTCGGCCAGGGCGATGTCGTCGGGTACGTCGGCTCGACCGGCTGGTCGACCGGCTGTCACCTGCACTTCACACTCCTGGTGAACGGCAACGCCGTCGACCCGATGAAGTGGCTGCCTTAGCGGAGACGCGCCAGCGGATCCGCTGATGGTGGTCGAGCAAGCCGCGCGACTGAGGAACGAAGACGCGACCGGCGTGTCGAGACCCAGTGAGCCGAGGCAGCGCAGTAATCCTTTGCCCGCTCCTGAGAGAATGGTCGAATGGCCAAGGAGCAGGGGCGCAAGCTGATCGCGCAGAACAAGAAGGCGCGGCACGACTACCTCATCGAGGACACCTACGAGGCGGGCCTCGTCCTCATGGGGACCGAGGTCAAGTCGCTGCGCCAGGGCCGGGCCTCCCTGGTCGACGGGTTCGTCGACATCGACGCCCACGAGGCGTGGCTGCACGGCGTGCACATCCCGGAGTACACCCAGGGGACCTGGACCAACCACTCGGCCCGCCGCAAGCGCAAGCTCCTGCTCAACCGCGAGGAGATCGACAAGATCGAGCGCCGCGTGAACGAGAAGGGCCTCACCGTCGTACCGCTCTCCCTGTACTTCAAGGACGGCCGGGCCAAGGTCGAGATCGCGCTCGCCAAGGGCAAGAAGTCGTGGGACAAGCGCGCGGCGCTGGCCGAGCGGCAGGCCACCCGGGAGACCGAGCAGGAGATCGGCCGGCGCGCGAAGGGCATGCGTGACTGAGTCGGACGCCCTCGCCGTCCGGATGTTCTGGCAGCCGCTCGGGCTGCCCGGTCTGTTCGACGTGCACACCCACTTCCTGCCGCCGAACATCGAGCGCCGGGTGTGGGCGCAGTTCGACGACGCCGGCCCGAAGATCGGCCGGCCCTGGCCGATCCGCTACCGGCAGGCGGCCGCGGACCGCGTCGACCTGCTGCGCCGCTTCGGCGTACGCCGGTTCTCGTCCCTGCCCTACTCGCACAAGCCCGGTATCGCGGCGCACCTCAACGACTGGGCGCGCGGGTTCGCCTCCGACGTCACGGAGTCGATCTGGTCGGCGACCTTCTACCCCGAGCCCGAGGCCGCGGCGTACGTCGAGGCGCTGGTCGCCGACGGGGTCGAGGTGTTCAAGGTGCACGTGCAGGTGGGGGAGTTCCGCCTCGACGATCCGCTGCTCGACCCGGTCTGGGGGACCTTGGCCGACGCCGGCATCCCGGTCGTGATCCATGCCAGTGCCGCTCCGGTCGGGAACGCGTTCACCGGCCCCGAGCCGCTGGAGCGAGTGCTCGACCGGCACCCGCGGTTGACCGTGATCGTCGCCCACTTGGGCGCACCGGACTACCTGGCCTTCTGCGACCTCGCTGCCCGTTTCGAGCGCGTGCACCTGGACACCACGATGGTGTTCACGGACTTCTGGGAGGCCAGCTATCCGGCCGGGCTCACCGCCCGGCTGCGCGACCTCCAGGACCGGGTGCTGCTCGGCTCCGACTTCCCCACGATCCCGTACCCCTACGCCCACCAGCTCGAGGGCCTCGCCCGCCTTGACCTGGGGGACGAGTGGCTGCGCGACGTCTGCTGGCACAACGGCCATCGCCTGTTCGGGATGCGCAGATGATCTTCGTCGTCCACCTGCACCAGGCCCGCAGTCTGCACTACGACCTGCGCCTCGAGGTCGACGGCGTACTCGCGTCGTGGGCGGTGCCGAAGGAACCCTCCCTCGACCCGCGGGACAAGCGCCTCGCCGTACACGTCGATGACCATGCCCTCGAGCACGCGACCTACGAGGACGACACGAAGACCATCTGGGACCACGGCACCTACGACAACCTGACCGAGCAGGACGGCGAGCCCGTTGGCGTACGCGCTGCTATCGAGGCCGGCCACCTCAAGTTCGACCTGCACGGCGAGAGGCTGACCGGTGTCTTCGCGCTCACCCGCACCCGGATGGGCGGCGACGGCAAGAACTGGATCCTGGTCAAGGTCGGCACCAGTGGTTGAGGTGTGAGGGCCGCCAGGCCCGAAACCACACCACCCGGACAATCAGGTGTGCTCGGCAGACGTCTGCCCCGTAGACTGGTCTCACAACTCAAGAGGGGCTGATCGGTTTCGACTTGGGACGTTAGTTCCAGGGGAAGCGGGTCGAGAAGCCAGCGTCATCTCGTAAACGATCGCTGGAAACCTATAACTGCCAACAACAGTCGCAGTTCCTTCGCTCTCGCTGCCTGAGCAGTGATCGAAGCGTCAGTCCGGGCATCCGTCTCCGTCCCGGGTCCTGGCGTCATCTAGGAGACTTGCTGCTCACTCCGTGTCGCGGAGGGTGAGCGGGACTATTCCGTGACTGAGCCTGTCGGGGACGTGTCCGTGCGAGCCCCGGGGCCGAGAAAAGCGACAACACGGACTGCACCCGGAGAAGACCTGGATCGACGCTCGAGGACCGGGGTTCGATTCCCCGCAGCTCCACTCGTTCGCCCTCTTGATGAAGTGTGGTTGACCGACTCACCTGGTGAGTCGGATCAACCACACTTCGCTGTGCACGGGTCCGCCAGGTGGCCGATGCCGATCGCGTGGCCGTTGATCGCGGCGATGACCAGCTTGCGCACCTGCCACGCCGGCGGATCCACCGGTGACGACGAGAACGCCGCGCCCGGCTCGTCGAACGCCCTCGATCCCGTTCCCAGATCGGCCCCGGCACAGAACGCGGAACCGGCGCCCGTCAGCACGAGGACCGGACGGCGTCGTCCTCGTCGCAGGATCGCAGTGCAGCGCTCGGGGCGAAGCCCTCCGCGCCGACGGCCCGAGGTCACTTCGGTGCTCACGGGGGGAGTTTCAGCGATGGGGGGTCCGCGGGCGTCGACGGTTCTACCCCGCCTGGGGTGGTGTCCGACCACCCACGTCATCTCGACGATGGACCCACATCCAACGAGCAGGCTCGGGCCGGATACGGCTCTGCCCGCATCACTCCGTCCAGGAGGTCATTGTGGTCACCGTGTGGGAGTACACCCCGGGAGACGTCTTCCTCTCCATGCTCTGGTTCTTCCTCTTCTTCATCTGGATCTGGCTGCTGATCTCGGTGTTCGCCGACGTCTTCCGCAGTGATGACCTCTCCGGTTGGGGCAAGGCGCTGTGGACGGTCTTCGTGATCGTGCTGCCCTATCTCGGCGTGCTCGTCTACCTGATCGCGCGCGGCAAGAAGATGGGACTGCACGCGACGCACGACGCCGCCCGCCGCGAGCACGAGATGCGCTCGTACGTGCAGAGCGTCGCCGGCACCAGCACTGCTGGGGAGATCGAGCGGCTTGCCGAGCTGCAGCGCAACGGTGCCATCTCGGAGGCCGAGTTCCAGCAGGCCAAGGCGAAGCTCCTGGCTTGACGACCGTGCCGGACCGGGAACGACCACCGCAGCGCTTCCTGGCAACGCCCGCGTTGTCGGTCTGGGTCTACGACTCGGCGATGGGAGCCGCGGCCGGGGAGATCCGGCTGAAGAGCCTGCGGCAGCGAGGCGCGCTCCAGGTCCACGACGCCATCACGGTCTCGTGGATGCCCGGGGTCCATCAGCCCCGCATCGGACACTTCCGTCGCGAGACGTCTGCGGCGGCCGCCCGGAGCTCCGTGCTCGGCGGCCTGGTCAGCCTGATCTTCCTCGACCCAGCGGCCGAGACGGATGTCGGCGCCGGGATCGCGGCGTTGGCGCAGCGACTACGGGGGACCGGGATCGACCTGGACTTCCTGGTGGAGATCAAGGCGCGGATCCACTCGGAGACCTCCGCACTGCTGGTGCTCTCCAGTGACGCCGACCTGGACGAGGTCCGCCCCGTCATCGAGCGTGGACTGGTGCGTGGGGACGTGACGCTCATGCACGTCCTGCTTCCCGGTGACGCTCCTGAGCTGCTTCGCGCAACGGTTCGCGACCTGCGGGGCAGGCACGACGGGAGCGGATGACCTCAGGACGCCGATGCGGCGTCAGCCGGCGAGCAGCTTGGCCTTCTGGGCCTCGAACTCCGCGTCGGTGAGGATCCCCTGGTCGCGCAACGCCCCGAGCCTCTGGAGGTTCTCGATCAGGTCGTCGGAGGACGCAGCCGGGCCAGGGGCGGGCGGCGGCGGCGCGTACTGCTGCGGCGGGGGCTGCTGGTACTGCTGCTGCTGGTAGGCCTCGGCCTGTGCCTGCTGGTTCCAGCGCCCCGCCTGGCGCCGTGACACGCGGTTCGACACCGCGGTCGCAGTGCCGGCGACGACGGCTGTGCGCGCCATTCCACCGATCAGTCCCATGTCGGACTCCTCACTCTCAGGCTGACTCGAGCGCATCGAGCGCAGCGACGACGTCGTCGGCCGGGATCCGGCCGCTCGCGATGACCTCGGCCCCGGCGTTCCGCATGGCGGTGACGAACGGGCCTGCCCAGGTGTTCTCGTAGAGCAGCAGGCCGACGGCGTCACCGGGCTTCACGAGTGCGGCGCTCTGGGCGATGTCCTCCTCGTCGAGCAGGCCCGAGCTGACTCCCTCGAAGAGGGCGAGGTCGAGCTGGCCGTCGCCGTCGAGGTCGGCGAGGGCCACGGCGGCGACGCTGCCGTCGTCGGCGACGACCGCCACTACGAGGTCGAGGATCCGGATGATCCCGCGTTCGGTCAGGTCGACGAGCTCCTTGAGGCCCTCGCCGTTGAGCCTCGCACCGGGGAACTCCAGCGCGAGATAGTCGATCGGTCCTGCGTCCAGCTGGGTCATGCACGCCTCCTCGGCCGAGATCGTCGTCGCGCGCTCCGCGCGCTCCGGTCACGCTCACACGCATCTGGGTGGTTGGGTGCCACCCCGATCGGGGTGGGCATCTAGGAGGGCCGCAGGGCCTACCCGCATCGGGGTGAGGCGCAACCACCCCCGCGCTCAGCAACATCGGGAGTTCGGCTCACTGATGACCTGCCCACCTGCCGACTGGAGGCGAGCGATGCCGACGAGTAGCGAGTCGCTGAGCGCGGCACCGCACGCAGTCGATCCAGTGTCCGCCGACTCCGAGGCCGTCGCGCGCGGACTGGACGTCGACCCTGCCCGCGGGCTGCCGGCCGACGAGGTGCAGCGGCGGCTCGCGTCGTACGGCGGGAACCGCCTGGCGGCCGGCAGGAAGGAGCCCGCCTGGCGCGGATTCGTGCGTCAGTACGAGGACTTCATGCAGGTCATCCTGCTGGCGGCCGCCCTCGTCAACCAGCTCGTCACCGGCGACACCGGCACCACGGTGGTGCTCGCCGGCCTGACCGTGTTCAACGCGGTGATCGGCCTACGCCAGGAGGCGAAGGCCGAGGAGAGCGTCAAGGCGCTCTCGCAGATGATGAAGACGATCGCCCGAGTACGCCGCGACGGTCAGGCGGTCGAGATCGATGCCGAGGAGCTGGTGCCGGGCGACATCGTGCTGGTCGAGGCGGGCAACCGGGTGCCGGCCGACGGTCGGATCTGCCTGGCCGCGACGCTGGAGATCGAGGAGGCCGCCCTCACAGGTGAGAGCCTCCCGGTCGGCAAGTCCGTCGATCCGGTGCCAGGAGAAGACGTGCCGCTCGGAGACCGGCTGTGCATGGCCTACATGAACACCTCCGTCACCCGCGGCCGGGGCGAGATGATCGTGACCGCCACCGGGATGGGCACCGAGATCGGCCACATCGCCGACATGCTCTCCAAGACCGAGACGAGCAAGACGCCGTTGCAGCGCCAGCTCGACTCGCTCTCGAAGATCATCGCCTCGATCGCGGCCGTGGCCCTGGTGCTGGTCATCCTCCTCGGGCTGGCGCGCGGCGAGTCGTTCGACACGCTCTTCATCACTGGCGTCGCCCTCGCCGTCGCGGCGATCCCCACCGGTCTCCCGGCGGTGGTCACCGCCCTCCTCTCGATGGGCACTCGTGAGATCGCGCGGCGCCACGCGATCGTCAAGCGGCTCCCGGCCGTCGAGACCCTCGGGTCGACCTCGGCCATCTGCTCGGACAAGACCGGCACCCTGACGCTCAACAAGATGACCGCCCGTGAGCTGGTGATCCCCGGCCAGAACCGCTACACGGTCTCGGGTGAGGGTTACAGCACGGCCGGCGAGATCAGCCACGTCGGCGGTCAGGGCCACGACCTCGACCCCTACCTGCTGCCGATGGTGCTGTGCGCCGATGCGGTGCTCGACGGCGAGGCGCTGATCGGCGACCCGACCGAGGGCGCCCTGATCGTGCTGGGCGCAAAGGGTGGGCTCGACATCAACGAGACGCGGGCCGCGATTCCCCGCGTCGCCGAGGTGCCGTTCGACTCCGACTACAAGTTCATGGCGACGTTCCACGAGATGACCTCGGACGACGGGCGCCCCATCGTGCGGTGCTACGTGAAGGGCGCGCCGGACGTGCTCATCTCGCGGGCCACGACGATCCGCAGCCCGGACGGGACGTTGGTGCCGATCACCGACGCCAACCGGGGCCTCGCGACCGAGGCCAACGACCAGATCGCCAACGCAGGCGAGCGGGTCATGGTCGTGGCCCAGCGAGACCTGGATCCTGGCGTCGTCCAGGCAGGTGGTGATCTGATCGGGCACGTCCAGGAGCTCACCCTCCTCGCGATGGTCGGGATCGTCGACCCACCGCGACCCGAGGCACGTACGGCGATCGCCGAGTGCCACGACGCCGGCATCCGGGTGCGGATGATCACCGGCGACCATGCGACGACGGCGGCCGCCATCGCCAGCGAGCTCGGCATCGAGGGCCGCGCGATCACCGGCACGGAGTTCGCCGCGATGAGCGACGAGCAGCTCCGCTCGGATCTCGACGAGATCGGTGTCATCGCCCGGGTCGCGCCCGAAGACAAGGTCCGGCTGGTGCGTCTCCTCAAGGAGAAGGGCAATGTCGTCGCGATGACCGGCGACGGCGTCAACGACGCGCCCGCGCTCAAGACCGCCGACATCGGTGTGGCGATGGGCATCACCGGCACCGAGGTCTCCAAGGAGGCCGCGGTCATGATCCTGACCGACGACAACTTCGCGACGATCGTCGGCGCGGTCTCGTACGGCCGGACGCTCTACGACAACCTGCTCAAGTACCTGCGGTTCCAGATGTCGACGCTGGTCGCCTACATCGCGATCTTCATCGGGGCGGGCGTCATCGGCATCGCGAACGGCGCTCCGCTCAACCCCCTCCAGATCCTGTGGCTCAACATGGTCGTGGACATCCCGCTCGCGATCGCCCTCGGCTTCGACCAGCCCGCCCGCGGGCTGATGAGCCGGCCGCCGCGACCGATCGGCGCCCCGGTGCTGTCGCGCAACGACTGGGTCCGACTCTGCGTGCAGGGCGCCGTGATGACCGTCGGGTCGCTCGCGGCGTACCAGATCGGCGAGGACCACGGCGGACCCGTCGTCGCCGCCACGATGCTCCTGACGACGCTGTCGATCTTCCACCTCTTCGGGGCGTTGCTGAGCCGCGATCAGACCCACACGATCTTCGACCGGGACGCCCTCCCGGGCGTGATGCAGCTGCGGCGGTACGGCGTCGCGCTGATCGCGATCGTGGCGATCACCGCCATCGACTTCCTCGCGCGGATCTTCGGGACGACCGGCCTGTCCTTCAACCAGTGGTGCATCTGCACCGGCATCGCCGCCTCGATCATCCTCGTCGAGGAGGTCGTCAAGTTCTTCGTACGCCGAACCGCCCCAGCGGAGGAACCCTGATGAGCACCATGCCGACGTACGACGCCGAGCAGCTCGGCGAGCTGCTTCAGATCCTGCCCGATGTCGACGCCGTCGAGCTGAAGCTCACGGTCCCGGACACCGACCAGCGACCGCTCCTGCGTGTCCTGGGGATCGACCCGTTGACCGCCGAGATCCGACAGGTGGCGTTCGTCGACACCACCGACCTGCGCCTGTCGGCCGTCGGTCTGGTGATCCGCGCCCGGCGTACCCAGCGCAAGCCGGCGGACGTGACGGTCAAGCTGCGTCCGATGCTGCCCGCCGACGTGCCGGATGGCCTGCGGAAGCTGACCGGCTTCAAGGTCGAGGTCGACGCGTCGCCCAGCGGGTTCACGTGCTCGTGCTCCCTGACCGCCCAGGTCACCGACCGCAAGGCGAAGGAGCTCATGGCCGGCACCCGCGAGCTCAGCCGCGTGCTGGACGAGCACCAGCGCGACCTCGTCGCGGACCGCCTGCCCGAGGGGGTCGGGCTCGGCGACCTCCGGGTGCTCGGACCGGTGCAGCTGCTCAAGTGCAAGTTCACGCCGGAGAGCTTCCCGCGCAAGCTGGTGGCCGAGATGTGGATGCTGCCCGCCGGCCGCCGGATCCTCGAGCTGTCGACGAAGTGCAAGCAGAGCGAGGCCTTCCGGGTCGCGGCGGAGACCAAGGTGTTCCTGAGCACGCACGGCGTCGACCTCACGGCCCCGCAGGAGATGAAGACGAAGTCCGCGCTCGCCGCTCTCGCGGCCGAGACGACCTGAACCACAGAGGAGTGAGTGATGACCACCTTCACGGTCTGGAAGTTCGAGGACCCCGACGGCGCCTCCCGCGCGGAGTCCTCACTGAAGTCGGCGGCGGCCGACGGGCTGGTCACGATCGTCGACCATGCCGTCGTGAGCTGGCCGGAGGGCGCCGAGAAGCCCTCGCTCCACCATGACCACGACAGTCCCAAGCGTGGTGCCGCCTGGGGAGCGTTGTGGGGCATCCTCGGGGGCGCCCTGTTCGCGATCCCGGTCGCGGGGCTCGTGCTGGGCGCCGGCGTCGGCGCGCTCGCCAAGGCCACCGCCGGGACCGGCATCACGAAGGAGGACCTGGAGCGGATCCGGACCGAGGTCGGCCCCGGCAGCTCGGCCCTGTTCCTCGTCACCGAGGGCGCTGACCTCGATCGCCTGGGTGAACGCTTCCACGGCCGCGACAGCACCCTGGTCTCGACCAACCTGACCGAGGCCGAGCGGAGCACCTTGCTGGAGACCTTCGGCGGTGGCTGACCTGACACTCAGGGTCGCTCTGCGCTGATGACGGTCTCGTCGGTCGAGCCCACGGGCCCGGTCGGCAGCAGCCGGGTGAGGAAGATGGCGAGCGCGGCGATGATCGCCAGGACCGTGAGGCTGGTCCGCAGCCCGGTGAGCCGGGCCGTGGTGTTCTCGTCCACGACGGCATCCACCTGGGCCGAGGTGAGGTCGGTCTCCGCGAGCGCCTCCTCGAGGTCCTGGTCGGACACGAACGGGATGCCGCCGGCGAGCTCGACCTGGGCCTGGTCGCTGACGGACTCCGGCACGTCGGGGTTGCCGTCGATCCCGAGGAAGAAGCTGGCCGAGAGCGCACCGATGAGCACCGACCCGGCCAGCGCCGTACCGAGCGAGGCACCGAGGTTGGTCGCCGTGTTCTGCAGCCCGCCGACCTCGCCGCTGCGCTCGTCGGAGACGGCGGACACGGTCACGGCTCCCAGCTGGGAGGAGAGTGCGCCGACACCGAGGCCGGCCAGTAGCAGCGGGACCGTGATGACCTCGGGGCCCGCGCCGTACTCGAGTGCGCCGATCAGCGAGACGATCCCGGCCAGCAGGCAGGCCAGGCCGCCGGTGACGATCCTGCGTGGCGACACCCGAGGCCAGACCCGCGGGATCCCGATCGCCGCGACCAGCAGCGTCACGGACAGCGGCAGCAGCCGAACTCCGGTGTCCAGCGCGCTCAGCCCGAGGGCGACGGACAGGAAGAGCGGGATCGTGAAGAACAGTCCTGCCTGGAGCAGGAACTGGAAGAAGAACATGGTGAGTCCGCCGACCAGTCGGGCGTTGCGGAGCAGGTCGAGATCGACGAGCGGCTCGCGGCTGCGCTCTGCCATCCGTGACTCCCACCAGAGGAAGACGCGGAGCACGACCAGTCCCGCTAGCACCAGCCACACCGTGGCCGAGATGCCGAGCAGCTCGGGCGCTCCGGGCTTGGCGGTGACCCAGCCCCACTCACCCGACCGCAGGACGCCGAAGACCGCGAGGCCCAGCCCCAGGGCCGAGAGCACCACGCCGACCAGGTCGAGGCGCGCCCGGGCGCCGGGGACCGCGTCCTGGATCCTGCGGGTCATCAACAGGATGCCGATCACCACGATCACCTCGCCGGCGAAGACCAGCCGCCAGGTCCAGTACGTCGTGACGGCGCCGCCGATGAGGGGGCCGGCGGCGACCGCGATGGCGCCAGCGGATGCGACCAGACCGTAGGCGCGCGGCCGCTCGGCGGCCTCGAAGTTCGAGGCCACCAGGGTCACGATCGCCGGCATGATCAGCGCCGCCCCGAGTCCCTCCAGGACCGACCAGCCGAGGATGAGCACCGCGAGGTTGGGGGAGAGCGCCGTGGTGAGCGAGCCGGCGCCGTAGATCAGGCACCCGATGGCGAACGCGCGCCGGTGACCGATCATCGAACCGATCTTGCCGCCGGTGATCATCATCGTCGCCATCACCAGCGTGTAGAGCGTGATGGCGGTCTGCACTCCCGTGATCGTCGTACCCACGTCCTCAGCGACCTGCGCGATGGACACGTTCATGACCGAGCTGTCCAGGGTCATCAGGAACTGGCCCGACGCGAGGGTCAGCAGGACGGCGCCGGACGCCGCGGCTCGGGTCGACGTGCTCGTGGGGCTGGACATGAGCAGAGCCGCTCCTGGTCGACGGTGGACTGGCAGCGTCTCGTCGGTGTGGGTGGCAACGCCTCACCCCGTCAGGGGTGGTGCGAGGCCACCCGTCGGAGCGTCATGATCCGGGCACGCGGATGACGACCCCAGGTGAGGTGACGACCATGCCGGACGCAGGACCGCCCGCGCACTCACCGGCACCCGACCCCGACCTGCTCGAGTACGTCGTGGTCTCGGTGCCGTCCGTCGCGGACCTGGCGCCGGTCGTGGACGCGGTCGCGGAGCTGGTCGAGGCCGGCCATGTCCGTCTCGTCGACGCCGTCGCGCTGTTGCGCCCCGACCGCGAAGCAGCGGTGGTGGCCATCGACCCGCGAGACGACCTCGCTCTCGCGCCTCTCGGGACGACCCTCGCGGACGACGGCGTACGGCTTACGCCGCACGACGTCGATCTCACCGCGGCCACCCTGGCTCCGGGCGCCGTGATGCTGTTGCTCCTGGTGGAGGACCGGTGGGCCGCCATGCTCGCGTCCGCGGCGACCGCCGCCGGGGGGAGGCTGACCGCAGGGGAGCGGATCGGGCGGGACCGGGTGCTCGGCCAGATGGACCCGGCCGCTGCACGCGGCAACGGGACGCGGCCGGACCTGCTCGTCCGCGGGCCGCTGACCGCGTCGTCGGCTGTCGGGTCGGCGCCCGCGTTCGACTCGGCCGCGCAGGTCCGGGAGCTGGCGCAGCTGCTCGAGCGCGGGCTGCTGACCCTGGACCAGTACGAGGCTCAGCGTCGCCGGGTGCTCGACGGCTGACCCGTCCGGCGCAGGCTCGTCAGAGCGCGTGCTGCCTCGGCGGCCTCGGCGCGTGACGTGCAGTTCAGCTTGCGATAGATGACTCTGAGGTGGAACTTCAGGGTGTTGATCGAGATGAACAGCTCGTCGGAGATCTCGCGCAGGGTCAACCGGCTGGGGAGCAGCCGCAGCACCTCGAGCTCGCGATCGGTGAGCGCCTCGATCAGGCCCTGGTCCGGCAGGACCTGCGAGGCGTCCCCCGGGACCACCGCCCGACGCAAGCGGGAGAGCCAGGTCGGGGGCGCCTGCCAGGCGAGGCGCTCGACGGCCTCGACTACCGCGATCCCTTCGGTCGCTACCGTCTGGACGAGTCCGTGACCCGCGGCCAGTCGTACGGCGGCCACCAGGCACCGCTCGGCCTCCTGTTGGTCGACCGTGGCCCGCCACTGCAGCACGTCGGCCAGGACCCGGTGCCGCGTGCACCGGGGCGTCACGGTCTTCAGTGCCTCGACTGCCTGACCCCGGTCGTCGACCTCGAGCAGGACCCGCGCCGCGGCGATCCCCGTCCAGAACGGGTCTCGGACCTGCGTCATCCAGCGTCGTGCATCCTCCAGATCGCCGGACGCGAGGGCGAGGGAGGTGCCGGCGCGGGCCAGCCAGGAGCGGGCGTCGGGCCCGGTCAGCTCGGTGTCGACGAGCTCCGCGGCCTGGTCGAAGGCGCGCCGCGCCGCCTCGATGTTGCCCTCCTCGATCCTCACCTGGGTCAGCTCGAGCTGCGCGAGCAGCTGGCAGTGAGGAGCCGGCTCGATCCGCTCGGTCGCGAGCTCCAGCAGCACCGGACGTGCCGTGGGCAGCTCACCGAGCTCACGGTGAGCGAGCGCCTCGGCGGTGACGAGCTCGGTGCGGAGGATGGTCAGGTTGCCGACCTCCGACGCCTTCCGCACTCCCGCCGCCAGCCTGAGCGCGTCCACCGGTCTCCCCGCCAGTGCCTCGGCGAGTGCCCGGGTCCCCTCGAGCGCGAGCCGCCGATCGGGTGCTACCCCCAGAGCGCGCACGACCTGCCGCGCCTCGCTGCTGGCGTCGTCCCACCGCTCCGAGAACGCGATGTCGCGCGCGATCATGTTCCAGGCGAACTGCCCGATCGGATCGAGCCACCACCCGTCCCGCAGCTCCTGCAGCGCCGAGCGGGCCAACGACGCCCCGTCCGTCCAATGACCCCGCAACGTGGCCGCGATGGACTGCAGGACCTCGAGCCGCGCCACCAGGACAGGTCCCCCGCCGAGCGATCCGGCATCCACCCCCCGGCTGAGCGAGTCGACCAAGGCGACGAACCGACGTCGGTCGACCAACAGGTGGCACCAGGCGTACTCCATCAAGGCCTCGAGGTCGCCGGACGTGACACTCTCGGGAATGGCCTCGATCGAGCGCCGGATCGTGCTCTCGTGACCACCGTCGGAGAGAGCGGCCGCCTCCCTCGCAAGCAGCCGGAGAGCGTCGCGGGGGCGGTCGGCGCGCAGCCAGTGCTCGAGCGCGGTGACCGTCTGCCCGTGCGCCTCGTGCCAGCCCGCCGCCCAGCCGTGCAGCTGCCGCAGCCGCTCGGGCCAGCGACGCGCGAGCACGGAGAGCAGGACCTCACGCACCAGTGCGTGCATCTCGAAGGCGCCGGTCAGCTCGATGCGGGTGACGAACAGACCGCGCTCCTCGGCTCGCGCGAGGAGCTCGGCGGCATCCATCCGCCCCGTCAGGATTCGGGCCAGGCCCGGATCGACTCGCTCGACCACGGAGGTCGCCAACAACGTGTCCACCAGGTCGTCGTCCTCGGTGGCGAGCACCTCGAGCCAGACGTAGTCCTCGAGGTAGTGCCGGTCGCCGTCCTGGTCGGGGAGGAACCCGACTCCTCGTGCCCGGGCAGACCGAACCGTGAGTGCGGCCAACTGGATGCTCGCCGCCCACCCGCTCGCACGGGTCGCGACCTCGATCGCCAGGTCCGGCTCCAGGTCGGGGACCAGTCGGGCGAGCATCGACGCCGCTTCGTCGAACGAGAAACGCAGCTCGGCGAAGCGCACCTCGCCCAGCTCGCCGCGTGCCCGCAGCCGGTGCACGGGGAGCCGGGGCTCGTGCCGGCTGGCGATCACGACGTGCAGCCAGGACGGCAGGTGCTGTGCGAACAGCGCGAGCGGCGCGCTGATCTCCTTCTCCTCGTCGATCAGCTGCAGGTCGTCGATCACGAGCACCTTGGGTTCGTAGTCCCGAGCCTCCAGGTCATCGAGCACCGAGACGATCGCGTCCGCGAGGCGGCCTGGGCGACGCATGCGGTCGGCACTGGCCGCCGCACAGTTGGGTGCGATCCCCTCGAGAGCGGCGAACACGCCGCGCCACAGCTGCACGGGGTCGCGGTCATCCGCGTCCAGCGACAGCCAGGCGTAGGGGAACGGAGCGGCGGCGACCCAGCTGCGCAGGAGCGAGGTCTTTCCCGAACCGGCCGGAGCGACCACCAGCGTCAGGGGCGCCAGCGTGGACTGGTCCAAGAGGGTGTGCAGCCGCGGGCGCTCGACCAGGTACGTCGGGTTCGCGGCGGGGCGGAGCTTGGACTGGGAGATCGTGGAGCGCCCGGCTCTAGACTGTTCGTTGAGCAGTGCGAGGCTGTCGACGGGTTGTGCATGACCCGCGTCGTCGGTCATTTCCGTTCACCTGCGGATCTGGCGCCCGACACCCCCCACCGGCGGTCTGCCAGTGTCGCCTTGACTATCAAACCGCAGAATGACGTCGAGGGACATCCCCAGATCGAGGGTTGTGCGAGCGGCTATCTGTCGTCCTGGTAGCTCTTCAGCTCCGCGATCGGATGCGGCCGGAGATCCGGGCGCGGCTGCGGGTCGAGCTGGACCCACAACGCCCAGACGACGACGAGGTTGAAGGCGATGACGAACCCGCTCCAGACGGGGTACACCGGCAGGAACGCGAAGTTCGTCAGGATCCCGACGATCGCCACCGCCAGTCCGCCGACCAGCCCCCAACCTGACCGCCGGAGGATCCCCACCGACACGACGGCACCGAGCACGCCGATGACGATGTGAGTCCATCCCCACGCGGTCAGGTCCAGCTCGTACAAGTACTGCTTGGCCTGCGTGTAGAGCTCGTCGTCGGCGACGGCCGACGCGCCTTGGAGGATGTCGAGCAGGGAGGCGATCATCAGCAGGAAGGCGGCGAACGGCGAGACGACGTGCGCGAACGCAACCCGTCCCGACCTGTTCGCGCCGTAGCCGAAGTCACCGGCCACGGGTCACCGGTAGCCCTTCAGCTGGGAGCACAACGCCCAGATGACGAGCGCGTTGAAGCCGATGATGAAGGCGCTCCAGACGGGGTAGATCGGCAGGAACATGAAGTTCGTCAGGATCGACAGACTCGCCACCATGATGCCCGTGATCTGCCCCCAGCTCGCGCGCATCAGGATGCCGACAGCCACGAGCACGCCGAGCACGCCGAGGATGATGTGCACCCATCCCCACGCCGTCATGTCGAACTTGTAGAGGTACTCGCTGCCCTGGGCATACAGGTCGTCGTTCGCGACGGCGGAGGCGCCTTGGAGGATGTCGAAGGCCGACGCGATCATCAGCAGTACGCCGCCGAAGGCGGCGGTGAGGTCCGCGACGAACCCTTTCGTCGAGTCGTCAACGTCGTGTCGAGTCCCACTGCTCACGTGTCCTCCTCCGAAGGTCAGATCTCGAGCGTCCCGCTGACCCGGGTGGAGGCGCCCCACCCCAGGCAGGGTGGACCCGTGTGGCGTCCGTGGCTGACCAGCGCTGGCGACGAAACAATGGGCTGCTGGTGTGCTACCAACTCCGTGCTCGCGGCGTCACACCGGCATGAACCTCCGGCTCGGGACCACGAAAACAGCCCTCGGCGTGCTCCTCTGCGTGTCTGTCACCCTGATGCTCTGCTCGTACGGCGGGGCAGCGGCGAGCGCTGCGGCGGCTGCAACCCAGGCGAAGCCGCGCCTCGTCGTGTACGCCGGGGGCGAGTCGCCCGGTATCGAGGTCCAGTCCCGGGCCGACGCGACGCACCTGCGCGGCGCCCCGAAGTCCTTCAAGCGTTTCATCGGGCGCAAGGCTCAGCGCCTCGCCGACCAGTCGACCTGCTCGTATGCCTACGTCGGTGTGACGGTCGAGAGGCTGCGCACCGACGGCTTCGCCGTCGGCGGCGTCAACGACTGCGGTGGGTACGCCGCGCTGTGGGCTGTCGTGCACGGACACTGGAAGGAGATCCAGGGGACGCAGGAGATCTGGAGCTGCGCCATCCTGAAGGGACACCACGTCCCCAGCAGCGTCGCCGGTGACACCTGCTACGACTACAAGGCCCAGCGCGTGCGGCACTACCACCACCGCTGAGACCTGAGGGTTCCCGTCGAGCTGATGCGGCCTGACTAGCCCGGTGACGGCAGGCGTCTGCGTTAGTCGTACCGACCTCCATCAGCAGCCCTACGCTCGTCCGTTGTGCCCATCACCCCCTCGCGACGGACCGCCACCGCGGCCGCGGCCGCTGCCTTCCTGCTCCTGACCGCTGCCTGCTCCGGGGACGCCTCGGGCGACGACTCCGACCACCAGCCGGCCGCCCACACCGGACGCGAGGGCGACGGGTGGACGGTGCTGCACTACTCGATGGCCGACACCAACCTCGAGCCGTTCATGGTCGCCGACGTCAACGAGATCGGCGCCGTCGGCTCCAACGACAACCTGCACGTCCGCGAGTTCGTCGACCGCTCCGCCGAGTACGGCGAGGACGAGCTGCTCGACCAGGGAGCGTGGGTCGGTGCGCGGGTGCTGGACATCGGCCAGGGTGGGACGACCGAGGTCGTCGAGGACCTCGGCGACGTCGACTCCGCCGATCCCGAGCTGCTCGCCGGCTTCATCGCCGACGGCATCAAGGACAACCGAGCCGGCCACTATGCGCTGATCATCTCCGATCACGGCGCCTCGTGGCCGGGCATCGGGCCCGACGAGGGCAGCGACTACGACGTGCTCGACCTCGACGAGATCACCGGTGCGATCTCCAGCGGCCTGGAGGATGCCGGGGTCGACAAGCTCGACCTGCTCGGCTTCGATGCCTGCCTGATGGCCAGCTACGAGGTGGCGAGCGCCGTCGCGCCGCTCGCCGACCGGATGGTCGCCTCGCAGGAGCTCGAGCCCGGCCACGGCTGGGACTACGGCTCCCTGCAGCTCCTGGCCGACGACCCCGACGCGAGCGTCGACGAGCTCGGCAAGGAGATCCTGGCCGGGTTCTCGAGCCAGGCCGAGGAGCAGGGCACCCAGGACCAGATCACCCTGTCGATGATCGACCTCACCCAGATGGGCCAGGTCGACGACGCGGTCGACGGGTTCGCCGAGGCGCTCGCCGACGGCGGCGCGGATGTGGCGCCGGCGGTCGGTCAGTCCGAGGCGACCACGCTCGCGTTCGGCAAGAGTCCGGACGAGACCCAGGACAAGCACCTCAGCGACCTCGGCCTGCTCGCGACGGCGATCGGTGAGGCGGCCCCGGACGTGGCCGACCGGGCCGACGCCGTGGTCGACGCGCTGGACGCCGCCGTCCTCGACGAGGTCTTCGGGGTAGCGACCACCGGAGCGACCGGCCTCTCGATCTACCTCCCGCCCGAGCGCGAGCTCGCGGACGGCGCCTACCTCGAGGTTCCGAGCGCGGACAGCTGGTCCGGCTTCCTCGACGCCTACTACTCCGCCGGTGCCGCCATCCCGGACGAGGAGCAACCGGAGTTCGCCGATGCCGAGACCGGTCCGGACGTCACCTTCGACGACGACGGCGGCATCACGCTGACCGGCGCCTTCGACCCCGCCGCGCTCGACAACATCACCGAGGCCACGATCAGCTACGCGCTGGTCAACGACGACGACTCGATCACCTACTTCGGTGAGGAGATCGCCGACTACACCGACGCCGGCGATGCCCCGACGGCCTCCGGCAGCTACGACCTGAGCTACCTCCAGATCAGCGACGGCGAGGACTCGGCGTACGCCTACACCGACCTGGACCTCAGCGAGGACCTCGCGACGGCGTTCTTCGACGTACCGATGACCTACTACGCCTCGACCGACCCGGACCACGCGGACCCGAAGGACGCATTGCTCTCGCTCGTCCTCGACATCGACTCCGCCGAGTTCGTCAGCGAGACGATCTACATCTACGACGAGGAGTCCGGCGGGTATGGCGAGCTCGCTCCCGACCCGGAGGGCGTGATCATCCCCGACGTGCTGACCATCGGCGCCGACGGCGAGCAGACCTGGGAGCCGACCACCGATGTCGGCCTCTACTCGGACGTCGCCGACCTCACCTACGAGTTCGTGCCGCTCGACTCGGGCACGACTGTCCAGGCAGACCTGACCCTGACCGACTTCGGCGGCAACAGCAGCACGTTGAGCTCGGTTGTCGAGGTTCCGTAGGTCGACCCTCGCGTCGATCGTCGCGTTCCTCGCCGGTGCCTGCGCCGTCAACCGCAGGCTGCTGCGGCCTCTCGCCGAGCTCGGCCGCAGCAGTCGCGCGGTCGCCAGCGGCGAGCTCCGGCACGCCGTGGTCGGCGGCGGCCCGCGCGAGGTCACCGAAGGGGGGAGGACGGCGACACGATGCGTCGGCACCTGCTCGACGAGCTCGATGCAACCCGTCGAGCGTCGGAGGCGCTGGTGCTGGGCCGGCCCGCGGTACGCGCGCGGCAGGCGGCGCTCTCGCAGTTGTCGCCGGTCGCCGACGGCATCGAGGTCGGCGCCGTGATCGAGCCGGCTGCGGACCGGTTGTCCTACGTCGACCCCGGCCCGACCGTCTGGTCACCCGGATGCGCTCGGCGGTCCGCGACCACACCGTCTCGCGGCGCGGCGACGTCACTATCCTCGTCGTACGACGGGGGTAGTCGACGCCCCGTTGCAAGGTTCGTGCCGGCCCGCATGGGAACGTAGAACGCATGTCGCTCGAGACGATCGTCAGTGGTGTTGTCTGCGCTCTCGCGCTCGCCATCGGGCTGTGCGCGCCCGCCGGCGCGGCCACCACCACGACGCTGTCGCTGTCGGCTCCGGCGGCCCCGGCCGACGCGACCACGACCCTCACCGTGATTCTCGGCGACGAGACCGGCGCGCCGGTGGTGGGTGCGCGGGTGCTGCTCGAGCGCAGCACGGGCGGCATCTGGCAGGCCGTCGGCACCGTCGTGACCGACGCCGCGGGCCGGGCGAGCGCCGCCCTGGCGGTCTCCCGCATCGCCGACGACAACCGCGTCAGGGCGACGTACGCCGGCGACGCGACCCACCCGCCCGTCGTCCAGGAGGGCAGCCTCCCGATCCAGCTGCGGCAGCCGACGGTCACCCTCGGCGGCCCGTCCAAGGTCGTCGACGAGCGGTCGGCGACCCTCCGCGTCCGGTGGCTCACGGCCGACGGCGAGCCGCTGGCCGGCGACGTACGACTCTTCCGCAAGCGCCCCGGCGCCCGCTGGCAGGCGTACGGCGTCGTCACGACCGACGCGGCAGGCCAGGCGACCCTGGCCGTCACCCCTCGCACGGACACCCGGTGGCAGGCCCGGGCGCCTCAGCTGTCCTGGGTCGCGGCAGGCCGCAGCGGTGTGCTCAGCATCGACAACCGTCCTCCGGGCCGGCCCGTGAAGCTGCCGAAGGGCGCCCCGAAGCCTCGGATCAAGCTGCCCGCCCAGCAGCGCGCCATCGGCGACGGCCCCCACGTGGAGGTCACCTCGATCAGCGACGGGATCTGGCGCCAGATGGTCGGTGTCTCGTGGCACTCGGGCTGCCCGGTCGGTCGCGGCGGACTGCGGATCGTCCGGGTCAACTACTGGGACTACCAGGGCTACCGACGTCGCGGAGAGCTCGTCGCGAGCACCGACGCTGCCGGTGCCATGGGCGCCGCGCTGGCGGAGATGTACCGCCGCGAGCTGCCGATCCGAGCGATGTACCGCGTGGACCGGTTCGGCTGGAGCAAGCGCTCTCGGGGTGGCGACGACTACGCCTCGATGGCGGCAGGCAACACCTCGGCGTTCAACTGCCGCGACGTCACCGGCCGTCCGGGCACCCGGTCGCCGCACTCGTGGGGCCGCTCGCTCGACGTCAACACGTGGGAGAACCCCTACCGTTCGGCGAAGGGCATCGTGCCCAACCGTTGGTGGCAGCCCCGCTCAGATCCCCGCGTCGCCTGGCGCTCCCGCTCCCACGTGGTCGTCCGGGTGATGGCTCGGCACGGCCTGCAGTGGAGCTTCGGCAACGGCGACACCCAGCACTTCGACTACGTCGGAGGCGGCGGCAAGCGCGTGGCCGGTGGGCCGGAGGCCTGCACCCGTTATTGCGACTGATCGTCAGGTGCGCAGCTCGGGATCCGGGTCGTCGTCGGGCGGGGACGCCAGGCCCAGCCGGGACACCAGCACCGGCAGGGTGCCGCCCTTGACGCCAGGGTGACGACGCCGCGCATGCCTGCCCCGACGAGCACGGTGCCTTCCCGCCAGCCCAGCGGGCCGCCGGCGAGGTAGTCGACATCGGCGAGGGTGCGACGGATCCGGGTGCCGAACATCCTGGTGCGGTGCTCGATGTGCTGCTCGAGGCGCTCGGCCTCGTGCTCGTTGCGCGGCTGGCGTTGTGGTCTGCTCCGCACCGGCAGCGTCCCGTCGTCGAGCTGCGTCTGCATCGTGGCGAGCCGGTCGCGGGACGCGAGGCTGCGGTCGGCCCGACGACGCAGCGCGTAGACCAGGGGAGCGACGTACGCCGCCCGGATCAGCACCAGCGACCGACCCGATCCACAGCGCGGACCACAGGTCGCCGTGCTCCTCGCGGACGCCGGAGACCACGCCGTCAGCTCCAGGCCCACGAGCAGGAAGACGCCGCCCTCGAGGAGCAGCTCGACGGTCCGCCAGTGACGCGTTGAGGTGCTCGGCGGGCAGGTAGGCGACGAACGGCACCGCGCACGAGATCGCGGTGTTTGACGGCCGGAGCGCAGCAGGACGAGCGCGGTGGTGTCGTTGAGCAGGCTCTCGCCCTGGAGAACGGTGACCACGCGTGGCGAGACCCCGAGCTACTTCACGATTGTCGTGGCGACCGTGTCGGTGGGGCTGATGATGGCGCCGAGCGCGATGCCGGTCGCGAGGTCGATGCCGGGGACGACGCCGGCGAGGAACGCCTCGACGACCACCGAGCTGACCACGACCAGGACCACCGGGAGCCCGCCGATGAGCACCCACTCCGGGTGATGTCGACCGTCGGGACGCCCGGCACCAGGATCACCGCGACACCGACCACCACCAGCAGCAACGGCGCCGCGACACCGAGCCGCGAGGCGAATGCGGTGACCACCGCGATGCACAGCGCGGCCCCGACTCCGATGAGTGCGATCTCCATGTCGCTAACCTTTCGTGCATGGCGCCAGCGGTCGAGTGTGTGTTCTGCGCGATCGCCGCCGGCGACCTCGCCGCCGACGTGGTGCTGGACGATGACCACGTCGTCGCCTTCCTGGACCGTCGCCCGGTCTTCAAGGGCCACGTGCTGCTCGTGCCGCGCGAGCACATCGTCACGCTGCCCGACCTCCCGGCCGCGCTGCGGGACCCGTTCCTGGCCGCCGGTCAGCGGCTCGCGACCGCCGTCGTCGAGGGACTCGGCGCGCAGGGCAGCTTCGTCGCGATGAACAACGTCGTCAGCCAGTCCGTCGCCCACCTGCACCTGCACGTCGTACCCCGCACCAAGGGCGACGGGCTGCGCGGCTTCTTCTGGCCGCGCACGTCGTACGCCGACGGGGAGGCCGCGGACTACGCCGCCCGCCTCCGAGACGTCCTCGGCTGACCGCATCGCGGATCCCGGGTTTCGGGACGACGGCAGGCGGATAAACGTCCGACCGGGACGAGTACGCGTCCCGATCCTCGGAGGGAACCGTATGCCCATCTCGTCCCGTCGCCTCGTCCCGGCGACACTGCTCGCCCTGCTCGCTTCGCTGCTGCTCGTGGTCCCGGCCCAGGCCGCTGACACTGGCTCGATCTCCGGGATGGTCACGGCCCGTCCGAGCGGGGGGACCGCGGCGCCGTACGCCGGTGCCTCGATCCTCTTCGACCGGCTCCACGAGACAGGCGGCAACGACAACGCCCTCGTCAGGGCAGAGTCGGATTCGACGGGTCACTTCTCGGTCACTGGCGTGCCCGACGGTCGGTACCAGATCCGCACGTACCCGAAGGTGTACGGCGAACTCGGGCAGTACGGCTACGAGTACTACGACGACCGGTGGAGCCCCTACGGCGCGACCGAGGTCGTCGTCAACGGTGGCGCGATCACGCTGTCCCACGCGATCGAGCTCCAGCCGATCGGCAAGGTCGTCGGCACCGTGCGCAACGAGGCGGGCCAGCCGATGCCCGGCGTCTACGTGGGCTTCAGCCAGGGCAACGGGGGCGGCTACAGCACGGTCACCGACGCCCAGGGCCGCTACGACAGCCTGGAAGGGGAGTGGTCGGGCAACCTGATCCCCGGCGACTACGTCGCCGAGGCGGGCACGAGCGGCTACGAAGCCGACGACCCGCAGTACTACTACGACACCCACCCGGTGACCGTGCGTCCAGGCGTCGCCACCGTCCAGGACATCACCATGCGCGAGCGGCCGCGCGTGGTGTTCACGGTGCTCGACACGGACGGCGAGCCCCTGGCCAACGCCCCGCTTCTCTTCAAGGTCCGCACCAACGGCGGTGCCTGGGACTGGCCTCAGTACGGGCCGAACGCGACCGACGCCCAGGGTCGCTACCGGTTCATCAACAACTTCGACGAGTTCAAGATCCAGTTCGGGCTGCCCGCCGGGTACCAGGGCACTGGCGTGCCGGAGTACTGGGAGGACGCGTACACGTTCGACGACGCCAAGGTGCTCTCGTTCCCCAACGGAGTGGCGAAGAGCCGCAGCTACACTGTGCGACTCACCACCGGCCGGACGTACGTGAGCCAGGCCGCCAGTGGCAAGCGCCTGACTGCGGATCCGGGCTCCTGGGGATCGGAAGTCACCGACCGGGCCTACCAGTGGCTCGCCAACGACGCCGCGATCCCGGGAGCGACGCAGCCGACGTACGTCGTCACCAACAAGGTCGCCGGCAAGCGGATCAGCGTCCGGATCGCCGGCACCCTCCCCAACGGGGACCGCGTCAGCACGACCTCGACGGTCACGGAGCGAGCGGTCGGCAAGCTGACGAGCCACCGGCCGAAGATCAAGGGCAAGCTCCGCCTCGGCAAAAAGCTGGTGGCCTCGGTCAAGGCATGGTCGCCGGCCCGCGTGAAGCTGGCCTTCCAGTGGTTGCGTGACGGCAAGCCGGTCAAGAAGCGCACCGCGCGCAGCTACCGGCTCGGCAAGGCCGACGTCGGGCACAAGATCAGCGTGCGGGTCGTCGGCCGCAAGGCGTCGTACGCCACGGCCACGGTCAAGAGCCCGGCCACCGCCAAGGTGCGTAGATGACCTCCCCGGAGGAAGGCCCTCGAGCCGCTGCCCTACTGTGGCAGGGAACCAGCCACTGACATTGGAGGAGCAGCAGCGATGGGTCGTTTCAACGGACGGGTTGCGGTCGTCACCGGAGCAGCACGCGGCATCGGGTTCGGCACCGCGACGCGGTTCGCCGAGGAGGGCGCGTCCGTCGCGATCCTCGATCTCGACGAGTCCAGCGCTGCCGAGGCAGCGGCCAAGCTGCCGGTTGCCGACGGCGCGAAGGCCGTCGGCATCGGCGCCGACGTGAGCGACACCGAGTCCGCCAACGCGGCGATCGAGCGGGTCGTGGCCGAGCTCGGCGGGATCCACATCCTCGTCAACAACGCCGGCGTCACCCGCGACAACCTGCTGTTCAAGATGACCGACGACGACTGGGACCTGGTCATGAACGTGCACCTGCGCGGTGCGTTCCTGATGACCCGGGCCGCCCAGAAGCACTTCGTCGCCCAGAAGTACGGGAAGATCGTCAACCTCTCGAGCGTGTCTGCCCTCGGCAACCGCGGCCAGGCCAACTACTCGGCCGCCAAGATGGGCATCCAGGGCTTCACCCGGACCCTCGGCATCGAGTTGGGCCGGTACGGCGTCAACGCCAACGCGATCGCCCCCGGCTTCATCGCCACCGAGATGACCGACGCCACGGCCGCCCGGGTCGGCGTCAGCGTCGAGGACTTCCGCGCCGCCGCGGCCGAGGCCAACCCGGTCAAGCGGGTGGGCTACCCCGAGGACATCGCGGCCGCCGCGGCGTTCCTCTGCAGCGACGAGGCGTCGTACATCACCGGCCAGACGCTGTACGTCGACGGCGGCGCCAAGCTCGGCTAGGCGACCACCGCCCCGGCGATATGTGGGCGCGCCTCCCCACGGGGTACGGTCGCGCCTGCACACTTGAAGTCGAGCAAGTCACAAGAGTTTCACGGATCGGAGCGCCATCGTGCGTCGTGCCCCACTGACCATCATCTCCCTCCTGACGGCAACCGGCCTGCTGCTGGCCGGCTGCGGCGGGGGAGACGACTCCGCCGACAAGCCGAAGGCCGCCTCGCAGGAGGTCGCCGCCAGCGAGGAGATCGCGTCCACGTGGCCGCTGACCGGCCTCCCGGTCGAAGGCGACGAGGACGTCGCGAAGACCCACCCCGTGCTGGTCACCAAGATCGACAACACGTACTCCAGCTCTCCGCAGCTCGGCCTCGGCCAGGCGGACCTGGTCGTCGAGGAGCTGGTCGAGGGCGGCCTCACCCGGCTGGCGGCGTTCTTCTACTCGCAACTGCCGGCCAAGGTCGGACCGGTCCGGTCGATGCGCGCCAGCGACATCGGCATCGTCTCGCCGGCCGACGCCTCGGTCGTGACCAGTGGCGCCGCGGGCCGCACGATCGCCCGGATCAAGGGCGCCGGCATCCAGTTCTTCCAGGAGGGTGCGCCGGGCCTCTCGCGCGACACCAGCCGGAGCGCGCCGTACAACGTCTTCGCCGACCTGACCACGGTCGCCAAGACGGCCGAGGACGACGCAGCTCGCCCCGACGACTACCTGCCGTGGGGCGACGAGAAGGACTTCCCGGGCGGGCAGAAGGCCACCAAGATCGCGGCCAGCTTCGGCGGTGGCCACACCACGAACTGGACGTACGACGGCAAGGGCTACGTCAACGAGAACACGTACGCCGCCGCCGGTGACCACTTCCCGGCCGACACCGTGCTGGTGCTGCGCGTGCAGGTCGGCGACGCCGGCTACCTCGACCCGGCGGGCAACCCGGTGCCGGAGACCAAGTTCACCGGCAAGGGTCAGGCCATGGTCTTCCACGGCGGCAAGCTGGTCCGCGGCACCTGGTCGAAGTCCGACCTCAAGGCGCCGATCAAGCTGTCGACCAAGGCGGGCGACCTGACGGTGCCCGCGGGTCACACCTGGGTCGAGCTGGTCCCGGCCGCGAACGGCAACGTGACCTTCACCAAGCGGTAGGGCTCAGCGGTAGGGCTCAGACCTCTTCGGGGAGCTCGCTGGCGGGCAGCTCCACGCCGCTCTCGGCGAGGACGCGGAAGCCCGCCAGGATGAACGTGATCGCGGTCTCGACGTTCGCCGCGGCCACGATCGGGTCGGGCGCGCTCGAGACCGACTCGCCGGCCGAGGACATCGCACCGAAGAAGATCCGCGCGAAGGTCTGCTGCAGGTCCTCGTCGAGCTCCCACTCGCCGGCCTCGAGGACCGAGCGCACGATCTCGAGGACGTTCGCGAAGGTCGAGCGCTCCTCCTGCTCGCGGTAGCGCTCGTAGCCCAGGACAGCCGGGCCCTCCTGGATCACGATCCGCCGGTAGCGCGCCTCCTGGACGACCGTCAGGAACGCCCGAAGTCCGGCAGTGGCCTTCTCCCAGGGGTCGCGGTGGCCCTTGAGCGCATCCTGGATGGCGCGCGAGGCATCGTCCTCGACCCGCTCGAAGACGGACTCGAAGAGCGCCTGCTTGCCGCTGAAGTGGTGGTAGAGCGCGCCCTTGGTGACGTCGGCGCCGGCGACGATCGAGTCGAGCGACGTCGAGGCGTAGCCGTTCTCGGTGAAGAGCTCCTCGGCCACGTCGACCAGCGCGCGCTTGGTCGAGGCGGAGTACTGCTGTCGACGGGTCGCGCCGGGCACGCGGGGGACGAGCTTGGAGACCGAGGACTTGCTCATGGTCACGGGAGCCTAATACCTACCGTCGGTATGCGTGACTCGGATCACCGACCGGGAAGGTTGCCTACCGTCGTCGCGCCTACATACCGTGGGTACGTACTTCGAGTATGCCCCAGTCGGGGTGCACCGTCCGTCCTGAAGGAGAGGCACCATGACCTGGACGTCCTTCCACCGCCGCGGCGAGATCCTCCGCGACGTCATCGCCAGCGCCAACCGCCGCCGTGACGGTCGCCTTCCCGTGGACCTGCCCGGGGTTGCCGAGACGTTTGGCGACGAGCTCACCCTGCTCGGCGCCCTGCAGCTGCGTTGGCACACCCGCCTGGCCGGCCAGATCGAGCGCGAGCTCATGGCCGAGCCCCTGGAGCTCGAGGACGCCGTCGTCGCCGCGTGGCACACGGCCGCCGACGAGCTCCCCGGAGTCCGCGCGATCCTCGACCGCGAGCGAACCGCCCCCAGCACTCCCGCGATCTCCGACGCGATGGCCAAGGCCACCGCCAAGGAGCACCTCCTGCTCGCGATGATGGCCGGCCGGGTCAGCACGCCCGACGACGCCGCCGCCCGGGTGGGAGCCGGGATCGAGGACCGTGCCCGGGCGACGTACCGTCCCGCACCGGCCGCCACCCCTGCGCCCCATGGCCTGCTCGGCCGCCTCAAGGCCGTGATCGCCGCCTGACGTAGTCCCCGTCCGTCTCCGGACCTGATTCCGGGCATGATGGAGCCATGAGTCAGGCGGTTGCCGGGATGCTGCTGGTGGCTTCGCCTGCGCTGTTGGACCCCAACTTCGCCGACTCGGTCGTGCTGCTCCTCGACGTGGATGACAACGGCGCCCTCGGCGTCGTCCTCAACCGCCCGTCGGGTGTGCCCGTCAACGCGGTGCTGGAGGGTTGGGCCGACGTCGTCGCCGAGCCCGACGTGCTCTTCCAGGGTGGGCCCGTCGGCGCCGACGGCGCCCTGGCGGTCGCACTTCTGCGCGACCCCGAGGACGTGCCGGTGGGCTTTCGTGCGGTCAACGGCCGGCTCGGCCTGGTCGACCTGGACGCCCCGGTCGAGCTGCTCGAGGGCAGCCTCGCCGGACTGCGGATCTTCGCCGGGTACGCCGGGTGGGGCGCCGAGCAGCTCGACGGCGAGATCGAGGAGGGCAGCTGGTACGTCGTACCGGGGGAGACCTGGGACGCGTTCCGCCCCGACACGACCGGCCTGTGGCGCGAGGTGCTGCGTCGACAGCCCGGCGAGATGGCCTGGCACTCGACCCGCCCGGCCGACCCCGAGCTCAACTGATCCTCCACAGCCGCGGCGCCGACGCGGCGGATCGCCTGGCACCTGGATTACAGTGGGGCCGTGACCAGCATCGGCTTCTCGACAGACACGGACGTCCGGGAGGACCGCCGTACCGTCCCCACCGATGAGGGCGACCACGAGCGGTTCTCGCACTACGTGGAGAAGGACAAGCTCACCGAGGCCATGGTGATGGGGACTCCCGTCGTGGCCCTGTGCGGCAAGGTGTGGGTGCCGAGCCGGGCTCCCGAGAAGTTCCCGGTCTGCCCCGAGTGCAAGGACGCCTGGGAGCAGCTCAACGACGACGCGGGCTCGAAGGAGTGACGGGTCGGCCCACCGACTCCCTGCCCATCGCGACTCTTGGATCGAGCCTTGGCCCGGCCTGGCCGGAGCGCGCGGCCTGGGGTACGGCGCCCTCGCTGCGTGCCTGGCAGTCGGCGGCGATGCGGCAGTACTTCGACGACCAGCCGCGCGACTTCCTCGCCGTGGCGACGCCGGGCGCAGGCAAGACGACGTTCGCGCTCTCCGTCGCGGCCGAGCTGCTCGGTCGCCGGATCGTCGACCGGATCACCGTGGTGGCGCCGACCGAGCACCTCAAGCTCCAGTGGGCCGAGGCGGCCGCGCGCGCCGGCATCCCGATCGACCCGACGTACTCAGCGGGCAAGGGCAAGACCTCGCAGGACTTCGTCGGCATCGCCGTGACGTACGCCGGAGTGGCGGTCAACCCGCTGGCGATGCGGATCCGCACCGAGCGGTTCAAGACGCTGGTGATCCTCGACGAGGTGCACCATGCCGGTGACGCGCTGTCGTGGGGCGAGGGCGTGCGCGAGGCGTTCGAGCCGGCCGCCCGCCGGCTCGCGCTGACCGGTACGCCGTTCCGCTCCGACATCAACCCGATCCCGTTCGTCACCTACGCCCCCGGCAACGACGGGGTGCCGCGGTCGGTCGCCGACTACACCTACGGCTACGCGCACGCGCTGGCCGACCACGTCGTCCGGCCGGTGCTCTTCATGGCCTACTCCGGCGAGATGACGTGGCGCACTCGCGCGGGCGACGAGATCGCCGCCCGGCTCGGCGAGCCGCTCACCAAGGACCTGACCGCGCAGGCGCTGCGTACCGCGCTCGACCCATCCGGCTCCTGGATCCCGTCGGTGCTGGCGGCCGCGGACAGCCGGCTCACCGAGGTGCGCCGTCACGTCCCCGACGCCGGCGGCCTGGTGATCGCCTCCGACCAGGACAACGCGCGTGCGTACGCCAAGATCTTGCGCCAGATCACGGGGGAGCCGGCGACCGTCGTGCTCTCCGACGAGAAAGCGTCGTCGAAGAAGATCACCGAGTTCACCGACAGCGACCGGCGCTGGATGGTCGCCGTACGCATGGTGTCCGAGGGCGTCGACGTCCCGCGGCTCGCCGTCGGTGTCTACGCGACCCGGACCTCGACCCCCCTCTTCTTCGCCCAGGCCGTCGGCCGCTTCGTCCGCGCGCGGACCCGGGGCGAGACTGCGTCGGTCTTCCTGCCGTCGGTGCCGTCGCTGTTGGGCTTCGCCTCCGAGATGGAGGTCGAGCGCGACCACGTGCTCCGCCGCAAGGTGAACGACGAGGGCGACATCTTCGCCGCCGAGAACGAGCTGATGGCCGAGGCGAACGCCGGCGAGGGTGCGTCCGACGAGCTCGAGATGTCGTTCGAGGCGCTGGGCTCCGAGGCGCGCTTCGACCGGGTGCTCTTCGATGGCGGCGAGTTCGGCCACGCGGGGGAGGTGCACGTCGGCTCGGAGGAGGAGATGGACTTCCTCGGCATCCCGGGCCTTCTCGAGCCCGGCCAGATGCGCGAGCTGCTGCAGCAGCGGCAGAGCGACCGGGCCAAGAAGCAGAGGGCCGCACCCAAGCAGGAGTCCGGGCACGGCGCGGACTCGGTCGCCGAGGTCAGCACGCACGAGCAGCTGGCCGTCCTGCGCCGCGAGCTCAACGGGCTGGTCGCGGCCTGGCACCACCGCACCGGCCAGGCCCACGGCATCACCCACGCGGCCCTCCGCAAGGAGTGCGGCGGGCCCGCCGCGGCGGTCGCCACCGCCGACCAGCTGCACGCGCGGATCGACCGGCTCCGTGACTGGGCCACCCGCAAGTCGTCCTGACACTCCCTAGACTCCCGAACGTGCCGGCCGAGATCTCCCAGACGCTGGACCGCGGGTTGCGAGTCCTCGACGTGCTCGCGGCGACGCCTGACGGGCTGACGATGACCGAGCTGGCAGCCCGGATGGAGGTCAACCGGACGATCGTGCACCGGCTGGTGGCCACTCTCGAGGCCCGTGCGCTGGTGCGCCGGGATGCGGGCGGCCGGCTGCGGGTCGGACTGGGCGTCCTTCGGCTCGGCGCCGCCGTACAGCCCGTGTTGCGCGAGCTCGCCGTACCCCTGCTGCGCGAGCTCGCCGAGGCCGTCGGCTGCACGGCTCATCTGACCGTCGCTGACGGTGAGGAGGCGCTCGCGCTCGCCGTGGTCGAGCCCTCCTGGACCGACTTCCACGTCGGCTACCGGGTCGGCTCGCGGCACCCGCTCGGTCAGGGCGCCGCGGGCAAGGCGATCCTGCTCGGCCGCACCGGCGACCCGACGCCGTACGTGCTCACCGTCGGCGAGCTGCAGTCCGGCGCTCGAGGCCTGGCGGCTCCGGTGCGCGGCGTACCCGGTCTCGAGGCGAGCGTCGGCATCGTCACCGTCGATCCCGCCCTCGATGCCGCCGCGGTCGGACCGCAGGTCGAGCGAGCTGCTGCGGAGCTCAGCCAGCGGCTGAGCTGACTCCCGGCCCGCGGAGCTCCTCGCCGCATGCGGAGTGGTCGTCCGCCATCCGTTCGGACAGCTCGGGTGCCGTCAGCTGGACGATGGCCCGCGCGCTCCGGCCGAGCGCGGACAGCTCCTCCGGCGGCAGCAGGTCGACGACCAGGCGGCGGGCCTCGCGGGCGTGGCCGGGCGCCGACTCCTCGAGCTTGCGTCGTCCGGCGTCGGTCAGGTGAGCAGCCGTGCGTAGGCCCGCCTCCGCGCAGGAGCGCCGGTCGACCCAGCCTGCCCCTTCCAGGCGGGAGACGGCATGGGAGAGCCGGGAGCGCGAGCCGCGCGACAGCACGGCCAGCTCGCTCATCGGCAAGGCGCCGTTCGGGGCCTCGGACAGGGCAGCGAGCACGTGGTACTCGAACATGTTCAGCCCGGTGTCGCGCTTGAGCTGGACGTCGAGCGCCGCCGGCAGCGTCATCAGCAGGCCGACGAGTGCCTTCCAGTCACGCAGCTGGTCGTCGTCCAGCCACGGCACGTCCGCGGTCGGCTGCGTGGGATCGGTCACCCGTCCAGGGTAGCGACTTGAACATTCAACTCAACCGCCGTACCGTCGCGTTGAACATTCAACCCCAGCCTTCAGGAGAATCTCGTGACCCTGCTCCGCATCGACGCCACCATCCAGGGGCCGGCCTCTGCCAGTGCCGCGCTCGCCGACCTGGTGCTCGACGAGTTCCGCACCGTGCGCCCCGACGTGCCCGTTGTGAACCGTCACCTCGCGATCGACCCGCTGCCGTCCGACGCGTGGGCCAACGCGATCCACGGCTCCTTCACCCCCGAGGAGCAGCGGACGGCCGCACAGGTCGAGGCGCTCGCCCTCGCTGCCGGCCTTGCCGACGAGCTCCAGGCCGCCGACGTCGTGGTGCTCGCCCTGCCGTTCTACAACTTCGGCGTCTCGCAGCACGCCAAGACTTGGTTCGACCTCGTGCTCGCGGGCGCTCCGCACGGCACCCGGCTGCTCGAGGGCAAGCAGGTCGTCCTCGTCACCACCCGCGGCGGCGCGTACGGCGAGGGCACGCCGCGCGAGGGCTGGGACCACAACACGGACTACCTGCGCCGGATCCTGGTCGACGTCTGGGGCGCCGACCTGACGCTCGTCGAGCGCGAGTTCACCATGGTCGGCGTCAACCCGGCCCTGGACGAGTTCACCGAGCTGGCCGCGCTGTTGAAGAAGGAGGCCGAGGAGGCCGCCGTCGTCGCCGGCCGCGAGCTGGCTACTCGCTGAGGCCGACCCGCGCCAGCGGCCGGACCCGGTAGGGGACCTGGGTCGCGAGCGCGATCACCGTCGACGAGCGGACGATGCGCGCGTCGTCGAGCACGCCGTCGATGACGCGCTGGAGGTCGGCGTTCGAGCGGGCGACCACTCGGACCCACAGGTCGCCGGCGCCGGTGATCGTGTGGGCCTCCAGCACCTCGGGGATCTGCTCGAGGTGCTGGGCGACCGCGTCGTGGCCGCCGCTGCTCGTCTCCTGCCTGATCTCGAGGGTGAGGAACGCCGTCACCGGGTAGCCCAGCGCCTCGGGGGAGAGGTCGGGTCCCCAGCCGGTGATCACGCCGGTCGCCGCGAGCTTGTCGAGCCGGGCCTGGACCGTCCCGCGCGCGACGCCGAGCCGCCGGGAGGCCTCGAGGACGCCCACGCGGGGGTCGTCGGCGAACAGGTCGATCAATCTGCCGTCGAGATCGTCCATGATCGCCTCCGTTGCTGGACAAGGTGCGCAGTGTTTCGGCTCACCATTGCACACTCTGCGCTATCCGGGCAGGCTCCGGCCTATGACGACCCACGCGCTGACCGCTGACGAGCTCAAGGCCGACCTCACGCTGGAGCAGCTCCAGCAGCTGGTCGGGCTGGTGGAGTACGACGAGGAGGGCGACGTCTTCCCGGTCACCGGGTGGGACGCGATCGTCTTCGTCGTCGGCAACGCGACCCAGGCGGCCCACTACTACCAGTCTGCGTGGGGCATGGAGCTGGCCGCCTACTCCGGCCCCGAGAACGGTAACCGCGATCACAAGTCGTTCGTGCTGCGCTCGGGCTCGATCAAGTTCGTGCTCAACGGCGCCGTCGACCCGGACAGCCCGCTCGCCGACCACCACCGCCGCCACGGCGACGGCGTCGTCGACATCGCCCTGGAGGTGCCCGACGTCGACCGCTGCATCGCCCAGGCCCGCAAGGCCGGTGCGCGCGTCGTACGCGAGCCGGAGGACGTCACCGACGAGCGCGGCACCGTGCGGATCGCCGCGATCGCGACCTACGGCGAGACCATCCACACCCTCGTCGACCGGAGCCGGTACGACGGTCCGTACCTCCCCGGCTACGTCGCGAAGTCGTCGACGTGGGAGAAGCCGGCGGGCCAGCCGAAGCGGCTCTTCCAGGCCCTCGACCACATCGTCGGCAACGTCGAGCTCGGCCACATGGACGAGTGGGTCGACTTCTACAACCGGGTGATGGGCTTCGTGAACATGGCGGAGTTCATCGGCGACGACATCGCCACCGACTACTCGGCCCTGATGAGCAAGGTGGTCGCCAACGGCAATCACCGGGTGAAGTTCCCGCTCAACGAGCCGGCGATCGCGAAGAAGAAGTCGCAGATCGACGAGTACCTCGAGTTCTACCGTGGCGCCGGCGCCCAGCACCTCGCGGTCGCGACCAACGACATCCTCGCCTCGGTCGACGCGCTGCGCGCCAACGGTGTCGAGTTCCTCGCGACGCCCGACTCCTACTACGAGGACCCCGAGCTGCGGACCCGGATCGGCAACGTGCGCGTGCCGATCGAGGAGCTGCAGAAGCGGGCGATCCTGGTCGACCGCGACGAGGACGGCTACCTGCTGCAGATCTTCACCAAGCCGCTGGGCGACCGGCCGACGGTCTTCTTCGAGCTGATCGAGCGGCACGGCTCGCTCGGGTTCGGCAAGGGCAACTTCAGGGCGCTCTTCGAGGCCATCGAGCGCGAGCAGGACGCCCGCGGGAATCTGTGAGTCGTGAGTCTGAACGGGCGCCCCGGCGCCCGCTCAGACTCACGACCCCACTAGCTCGCGACGAACCTCGCGTCGACGGTCGCCGACACCGCGATGTCCTCGGGGGTGAACGCCAGGCCCGAGCCGGCTTCGGCGGCCGCGGCGCGGGAGTACATCGCCTGACCGCCGCCAGCGCCGCTCGACTGGTCGCCGAGCATGCCGGGGTCGGCGATCGCCACGCAGTGCAGGTCGCCGAGGCCGAGCGCCTCGGCGTACGTCTGCGCCTTGCGGCGGGCCTCCTCGACGGCGCGGGTGCGGACGCTGGCCACGGTGGCCTGCTTGGTCTGCTCGGTCAGGGCCCACTCGATGCCGTTGACCTGTACGCCGGGGTGGGCGGCCGCGCGTTCGACCCACTGGGCCAGGTCCTCGAAGTCGCGGAACTTGGCGCGCGTGGTCGTCCGGGCGTGGTGCACGGGCGGCTTCTGCTCGCCCTTGTTGTTGAACGGCCGCTCGGCCCACACCTGGACCCGGTCGGTGGCGTACCACGTGACCGGACCGTGCGCCGGGTCGTGCCGCGCGGCGATCCCGGCGACCAGCGCCGTCGTCCCCTGGGTGGTGCCGCTGACGACCGCGCTCCGCTCCGGCCCCTCGAACCCGACCGTCACGGTGACGGTCGCGCGCTCGGCAGGGTGGAACGAGTCGTAGGTCCCTTGGACGGTGATCACGGTCTCGGACATGCACCGATTGTGCCCGGCGTCCGTCAGGCCAGGTCGCCGAGGAGCTCCGCCTCGGCCTCGGCGGGTGAGTGCGACGCCGGGGCGCCGGCCAGCAGGGCCCGTCCGATGGTGGCAGTGCCGGCCGCCAGGATCACCACGCCAACGCCGACCGCGCCCGCGCCGAACCAGAACGGCGCGTGCACGCCGACGTGCTCGGCCAGCTTGAGCGCGACGTACGGACCCATGGCGCCGCCGGTGAAGCGCACGAAGGAGTACGCCGCGGACGCCACCGGCCGCTCGACCGGAGCGGCACCCATGACCGCTTCGGTGACCAGGGTGTTGATCACGCCGAGGAAGGCGCCCGCGACGATGATCGCCGTGGCGACCGCGGCCTCGCTGGTCGTGAAGACCGCCATCGCGACCAGGTCGAGCCCGAAGAGCACCAGCATCGCGAGCAGCGTCGGCAGAGTCCCGAACCTCCGCTGCAACCGCGGCGCGGCCACCACCGACGTGAAGGCGAGCAGCACGCCCCAGCCGAAGAACGTCCAGCCGATCTGCATGATGTCGAAGCTCGGCAACGCGAACGGGCCGGCGGCGAGCAGCGTGAAGAAGCCCAGGTTGTAGCAGATCGCGACCAGCGCGATCAGCAGCAGCGCCGGATGCCGCAGCGCGCGGAACGGGTCCGCGAGCGACGTACGACGCCCGGCCGGCGGCGTCGTCGGGAGGAAGAAGGCGGTCGCGACGAGTGCGATCGTCATCAGCACCGAGACGCCGAAGAACGGGCCGCGCCAGGACTGCTCACCGAGCAGGCCGCCGATGAGCGGGCCGGACGCGATGCCGAGGCCGAGGGCCGCCTCGAACAGGATGATCGCCTGCGCGACCGAGCCCTTCGAGGCGCTCACGATGGTGGACAGGGCGGTCGCTACGAAGAGCGCGTTGCCGAGCCCCCAGCCGGCGCGGAACCCGATGATCGCGCCGACCGAGTTCGACGAGCCGGCGAGCGCCGCGAAGACGATGATCAGCACCAGGCCGGAGAGCAGCGTGCGCTTCGGGCCGATCCGGCTCGATACGACGCCGGTCACGAGCATCGCGACGCCCATGATCGCCATGTAGCTGGTGAAGAGGAGCGACACCTGGCTCGGCGTCGCGTCGAGCTTCGCCGCGATCTCCTTGAGGATCGGATCCACGAGCCCGATGCCCATGAACGCGATCACGCAGGCGAAGGCGACGGCCCAGACGGCGCGCGGCTGCTTGAGGAAGGATCCCGTCTCTTCGACGGTCCCGGTAGACGGAGCGGGGTGGTTCACGGCGTGCCTTCCTGGAGGACTCCTCGCAGCACGGCGACGGCCGTGGCGAGGTCCTCGGTGGTGAGGTCCGGATGCGCGTCGACGAGCGCGGCCACGCGTTCGCCGTGGAGACGGCGGACGCGGGCCAGCTCGGCGCGACCCGAGTCGGACAGTGTGACGACGGTGCCGCGGGCGTCGACCGGGTTGGGGGCCTTGGTGACCCAGCCCTGGTCGACGAGCTGGGCCACTGCGGCCGACATGGTCGGCTGCGAGCAGCGGTCGAGCTCGGCGAGCTGGGTGATGCCCATCGGGCCGGCCTCGTCGATGAGGGAGATGATCCGCGTCGCCGCGGGCAGCTCCAGCTCGCGCCGTACGGCGCGCACCAGGCGGGCCGCGTGGACGACCAGATCGCTGGCGAGCTCGGTGTCGGTCACGGGCTCCACGTTACATAGGCAACCTATGTAAAACTAGGTGAGCCGGCCCACACGGCATGATGCGGGCATGGCGACGTACATCGGCTTCCTGCGGGCGATCAACCTCGGTGCGAAGCGGAAGTTCCCGAAGGCTGCCATCGCGAAGGCGGTCGAGGCCGCCGGGTTCACCGAGGTCGAGACCTACATCAACACCGGCAACGTCCGCTTCGACACGACCTTGCGGTCACGGGCGAAGATCGAGGCGGCGCTGGAGAAGGCCTTCGAGGCGGAGGCCGGCTTCGCGGTGCCCACGATCGTCTTCACGCAGAAGGAGCTCAGCGCGATCGCGGACGAGGCGGCGTCGTACGGGCATGGCGGCAAGCACTACGTCTCGCTGCTCAAGGACGTGCCCACGGCGGCCGCGGTCAAGGCGCTCGAGGAGACGAGCACGGCGGACGAGGTGGCCCGCGTCGGCGGGCGTGCGGTGCACCTGCTGCTGGGCGAGAACTACCACGAGGCCAGGCTGACGAACGCCGCCATCGAGAAGCAGCTCGGCATCGCCACCAACCGCAACCTGACGGTGATCAGGGCGCTCGCGGAGAAGTGGTGCTGACCCGTGGCAGGTCGCGCACCGAACGGGACAGGAGCGTCAGCAGGGCAACGGCGAGGTAGACGACACCGCCGACCAGCAGCACATCCTGGGTGCCGAACACCGAGGCCAGCGGACCGAACGTGAGCTGGCCGATCGGGATCGCCACGAACGAGCCGAGCATGTCGTAGGAGTAGGCGCGCGAGAGCATCTCGTCGGGCACGTTCTCCTGCATCGCGAGGTTCCAGCCGAGGCCGAAGACCTCGATGCCCATGCCGCCGACGAAGGCCGCGACCATCACCCACGCCGTCTGCGGGTGCAGCCCCATCACGATCATCGGCACCCCGAAGAGCGCGACGCCGATCATCCCCCAGTAGAGCGGGCGCTGCAGCGGGATGCGCAGCATCAGCAGGGTCATCGCGAACAGTCCAACGGCCTCGGCCGACATGATCAGACCCCAGCCGTGGGCGCCGATGTCGGTGTCGTTGGCGAGGACCGGCCCGAGCGTGAGGAGCCCGCCGGCGTGGATGGCGTTGAGGACGCCGAACGCCAGCACGACGACCCACAACCACGTCGTACGCCGGAAGAAGTCCCAGCCGTCCGCGAGCTCCCGGATCATCGACGGCTCGGTGCCCGTGCGGGCTCGCGCCGGGAGGCGGACGGGGATCAGCAGCAGTGCTGCCGCGAGCCAGGTGACCGCGTCGACCGCCAGCGCCCACCCAGGACCGACGGTGACGACGAGACCGGCCGCCACCGTGGGGCCGAGGATCGCGAGGGCGTTGCGTGACATCGAGATCAGCACGTTGGTCGGCTGGAGCTGGTCGCGCGCGACCAGCGCCGGCACGATGCCGGCGAGCGCCGGCAGGCTCATCGCCGAGAGTGTGCCGTTGAGCGCGGAGAGCGCCACGAAGTGCCACAGCTCGGCGTGGCCCGACAGCAGCAGCGCGGCGAGCAGACCCTGGCTGACGGCGGCGCCGACGTTGGAGAGCTGGATGACGAGGGTCCGGCCCAGCCGGTCGGCCACGACGCCACCGAGGAGCAGGAACACCACCTGGGGGATACTGTGCGCCGCGAGCACCAGTCCGAGCGAGCCGGCGGAGTCGCTGATGTGGAGGACCGCGAACGCGAGTGCGACGGGCGCCATCGTCGTACCGGACAGGTTGACCAGCCGCGAGGAGAAGTACCACCGGAACCGCGACTCCCGGAGCGGCGCGGTCGCGGAGGTGAACATCTCGCGGCAGATGATGCCATCCCTTGTGCCCGGCCCGCGCGCGAGATAGAACGGCAGGGCTCTGAACCGTTCTCGGGAGGAATGTCAGTGTCTGAAGCTATGCCTTCGCGTCGTGCCGTCATCGCCGGTGGTGTCACCGGCACCGCGGCTCTCGCCGTCGCCGGCTACACCCCGTCGGCGTACGCCGACGGCCACCACCGTCGGCCCGACCGGGTGCGGCTGACCGTGCTCGGCACGACCGACCTGCACGGCAACGTCTTCAACTGGGACTACTTCAAGAACGCGGAGTACGACGACGCCGCGCACAACGACATCGGGCTGGCGAAGGTCGCGACGCTGATCAAGGCGCTGCGGCGCGAGCGTCGTGGCGAGCCGGTCCTGACCCTCGATGCCGGCGACACGATCCAGGGCACCCCGCTGGCCTACTACTACGCGAAGATCGACCCGATCACCGGTGGCGCCGCGCATCCGATGGCGCGGGCGATGAACGAGGTCGGGTACGACGCCGCCGCGCTCGGCAACCACGAGTTCAACTACGGGCTCGACACGCTGCGCACCTTCGAGGAGCAGTTGGACTTCCCGCTGCTCGGCGCCAACGCGGTCGACCCGGCGACGAAGCGGCCGGCCTTCCAGCCGTACCTGATCAAGCACTACCGCGTGGGCCGCGGTCGCACGCTGAAGGTCGGCATCCTCGGGCTCACCAACCCGGGCATCGCGATCTGGGACAAGGCCAACGTCGAGGGCAAGATGGAGTTCCCAGGGCTGGTCGAGCAGGCGAAGAAGTTCGTGCCGGATCTCAAACGGCGTGGCTGCGACCTCGTCGTGATCTCCGCGCACTCGGGAGCGGCCACCTCCTCGTCGTACGGCGACGCGCTGCCCTACCCGGAGAACGCCTCGTCGCTCCTTGCGGCCCAGGTGCCCGGCGTCGACGCGATCCTCGTGGGGCACGCGCACGTGGAGATCGCTCAGCAGTACGTCGAGAACGAGACGACCGGCCAGCAGGTGCTGCTGTGCGAGCCGTCCTACTGGGGTCGCCGGCTGGCCGTCATGGACTTCGTCGTCGAAGAGACGCGCTCGCGTCGTGGTCGGGGCTGGCGCCTCGTCACCGCGACGTCGCAGGTACTCAACTCCAACGCGGTTGCCGAGGATGCGCGGGTCGCGCGGGCGGTGCGCGAGCAGCACGACACCGTGGTCGGCTACGTGAACTCTCCCGTCGGCACCTCGGCCGCTGCGCTCTCTGCGGCCCGGGCGGTCGTCGAGGACGTGCCGATCATCGACTTCGTCAACTACGTGCAGGCCGACGCGGTGAAGGCCGGCCTGACCGGCACCGACGCCGCGCTGCCGGTGCTGTCGATCGCCGCGCCGTTCAACCGGTCGGCGTCCTTCCCGGCCGGGCAGGTCACCATCCGCGACGTCGCCGGTCTCTACATCTACGACAACACCCTGCTCGGCGTACGCGTCACCGGCGCGGAGGTGAAGGCCTACCTGGAGTTCTCGGCCCGCTACTTCAAGCAGCTCTCGGGCACCGGGCCGTTCACGATGGACCAGGTGACGAACGCCGTCACCGACCTGGCGCCCAACGGCACCCCGGACTACAACTTCGACTCCGTCGCCGGTCTCGACGCCCCGCTCACCTACGACATCGACATCTCCGCCGCCCCCGGCTCGCGGATCGTGGGGCTCGCGTACGGGGGCGTACCGGTGACCGATGCACAGCAGTTCGTGCTCGCGGTCAACAACTACCGCCAGTCCGGCGGCGGGGGCTTCCCGGCCGTGTCCACCGCTCCGGTGGTCTACAACCGGCAGAACGAGATTCGCCAGCTGCTCATCGACTGGGTGATCGCGAACGGCACCATCGACCCCGCCGAATTCGCCTCCGTCGACTGGCGGCTGGTGTCGGGTGGGGCGCCGATCACGGTGAGCTGAGCTCGCGGCATCACCGCTTGTAACGCGGTGTTGTGGGATCTGGTGACCCCGTTCTGACGGGTTCCTGGACCCCATAACACCGCGTTACAAGGGACCGCGGCGCCGCTTCCCGTCCACAGTCCTGGGCAGCAGCGGCCCTGTCCACAGGTCGGCCCCCGGACCGCGCGGGCCGGCGACCTTCCGGGTGATCGTCGGCGGATGAAGATGCAGCCGAGGTTCGCCCACTACTTCATTCATCAGCACGGCCTCATCCTGCGGCGCCAAGCACTCGCCGCCGGCATGACGCCGGAGCAGGTCAAGATGCTGTTGCGCACCCGCGAGTGGGTCGCCGTTCGCCGCGGTGTCTACACGACCAGGACTCATTGGGAGTCGTTGGACCCGTACGTCGGGCGTCCGCAGCTCGAGGTCTGGGCGGCGACCTTGACCACGACCACGCCTCACTTGGTCAGTCACGACTCGGCGGCGTACCTGCACGGACTGCCGATCCTCGAGGCCAGTCCTCGCCTGGTGCACGTCACCCGGGTCGGTGTCCTCGGCGGGAGGACGCGCCACGGGATCAAGCACCACAAGGCGCCGGTGCGCATCGAGCAGATCGGCTTCATCGACGACCACCCGGTGCTCGACGTTCCGCGGACAGTGGCAGACATCGGGCGTGAGCACGGACTGCGGCACGCGATCGTGGCGGCGAACTCGGCCTTGCGGCGAGGCGAGTCGCGCCGCGCGCTCCAAGATGCCGTCGCCGACATGACGAGCTGGCCGTATGTCACCGTGCCCCGACTTGCAGCCGAGTGGGCGGATGGTCGTTGTGAGAACCCGGGAGAGGACCTGACGATGCTGTTGCTCAAGCAGCTCGGGGTCGGTCTGGTGCAGCCGCAATTCGGTCTGCAGGAGCGCGGTCGTGTCGCGTGGGTGGACTTCCGGATCGGTCGCCATCTCTTCGAGTTCGACGGCTGGGTCAAGTACCAGCGCCAGGAGGCTGGCGGGTACGCCGACCGGTCCGCCGACGAGGTGATGTGGGACGAGAAGCGCCGGCAGGACTGGTTGTGTGGCTTCAAGCTCGGGATGTCGCGGATCGTTTGGTCGGACGTCCAGCCAGACACCTGGGAGCGCACCCAGGATCGGCTGCTACGCGAGGTCCTCGACACCAACGCCCGGTTCGGGACCTCGATCGACGACTTGGCGCCGTACGTCATCCGGCGGCGGCGCCGGTGACCGTTGGCTTGTAACGCGGGGTTATGGCATCTGGTGACCCGTTCTGACGGGTCCCTAGACCCCACAACACCGCGTTACATGCGACGGCGGGCGTCGCTCACTCGCCGCGGAAGACCGGCTTCCGGCCCTCGACGAAGGCGTCCAGCCCCTCGGTGAAGTCCCGGGTGGTGAAGAGCGCGCGCTGGCCGGAGTGCTCGCGGGCGAGGGCGTCCTCGAGGTGGGGGAGGGTGGCGGCGTTGATCGCCTTCTTGATGCCGGTCTGGGCGATGGCCGGGCCAGCGGCCAGCCGGCGCGCGAGGCGGGAGACCAGGTCCGCGAACTCCGCGTCCGGGGCGACGTGGGTGATCAGGCCGCAGGCGAGTGCGTCGGCGGCCGACATGGGCTCGCCGAGCAGTGCCATCCGCATCGCGCGGGCTCGGCCGATGGACGCGGCGACGGTGGCGGACGAGCCCCCGTCGGTCATCAGGCCGATCCGCGCGAAGGGCAGCAGGAAGGTGGCGGACTCGGCGGCCACGATGATGTCGGAGACCAGTGCGGCCGAGCAGGCGACCCCGGCGGCGATCCCGTTGACGGCCGCGAGGACCGGCTTGTCGAGCCCGACGACGGCCCGGATCACCCGGTTGGCGCCGTCCATGGTCTCGACCGGGTGCTCGGGCGCGAGCCGCAGCGATGCCATGTCGGCGCCGGCACTGAAGCCGGCTCCGGTGCCCGTGATGACGACGACGCGTACGTCGTCCCGGGCACGCGCGCGCTCGAGCTCGGTCGCCAGGGCGACCATCATCTCGCCGTCGACGGCGTTGAGGATCTCGGGACGGTCGAAGGTCAGCCAGAGCACGCCGTCCTCGAGCCGCACCTGCAGGTGCTCAGACAACGGACACCCCAGCGGCCCGCATCTCGTCCAGTGCCGCCGCCGTTGTCTCCGGAGCGACGCCCGCGCACAGGTCGGCCAGCAGCCTGGTCGCGAAGCCCGCACCGGCCGCGTCCAGAACGGTCGCCCGCACGCAGTAGTCGGTCGCGATCCCGCAGACGTCGACCGACGTCACCTCGTGCGACCGCAGCCAGTCCACCAGAGCGACGCCGTCGACGGTGGACCCCTCGAAGCCGGAGTACGCCGCCGCCGCCTCGCCCTTGAGGAAGATGGCGTCGAACGGCTGCGGGTCCAGGTTGGGGTGGAACGCCTCGCCGTCGGTGCCGACCCGGCAGTGCACCGGCCACGACTCGGCGAAGTCAGGCTCACGCGACCAGTGCCCGCCGGGATCGACGTGGTGGTCCTTGGTCGCGACGACGTGGTCGTACGCCGGGGCGTCCTGCGCCTTCGCGGACCACGCCCGCAGGAGGGTGCCGATGTCGGCGGCCACGCGTGCTCCGCCGGCGACGGGCAGCGAGCCACCCTCGCAGAAGTCGTTCTGCACGTCGGTCACGATCAGCGCGCGCTTCATGCCTGTGACCCTAACCGTCATTCGTGGACGGTCGGGATGACCGGCTCGCCGCGCGACATCTGCTGGCTCGCGACGGGCAGCTCCGCCCGCGACGCGAGGTGTCGTGCCCGTGCGTCGGCCAGCGACTCCCGCCCGACGACCTCGCCGGCCCGCACTAGAGGCACCAGCAACGCGCGGTCGTCGCCGTCGTCGGTCGGCCGGTGCCCGATCCCGATGACCTCGGCCTCCGCCACGCCCGACGTCGTACGCCGACGCAACGCGTACTTGCGGCCGCCGACCGAGATCTTGTCGACGCTCTTCTTGGCCACCGACATCAGCTCGCCCGACCCGGACTCGCGCGCGACCAGCTTGTAGACGAAACCGCACGTCGGGTGCCCGCTGCCGGTCACGAGCTCGGTGCCGACGCCGTACCCGTCGACCGGCGCCGCCGCCAGCGACGAGATCGCGTGCTCGTCCAGGTCACTGGTCACGATGATCCGCGTGCCCGTCGCGCCGAGCGCGTCGAGCTGCGCCCGGACCTCCGTCGCGAGCACGGCCAGGTCGCCCGAGTCGAGGCGTACGGCGCCCAGGCCTGGTCCCGCGATCTCGACCGCGCCGCGCACCGCGTCGGCCACGTCGTACGTATCGACCAGCAGGGTGGTGTCCTTGCCGAGTGACGCGACCTGCGCGCGGAAGGCCTCGCCCTCGCTGTCGTGCAGGAGCGTGAAGCTGTGAGCGCTGGTGCCGGTCGTCGGCACGCCGTACCGCTGCCGGGCGGCGAGGTTCGAGCTTGCCGCGAATCCCGCGACGTACGCCGCCCTGGCGGCCGCCACCGCCGCCTCCTCGTGGGTCCGCCGCGAGCCCATCTCGATGCACGGCCGGTCGCCAGCGGCGAGCGTCATCCGCGACGCCGCCGACGCGACCGCCGAGTCGTGGTTGTAGATCGACAGCAGCACGGTCTCGAGCAGCACCGCCTCGGCAAAGGTCGACTCGACCACCAGCAGTGGGGAGAACGGGAAGTAGGTCTCGCCCTCGCCGTAGCCCCAGATGTCGCCGGAGAAGCGGTACGACGCCAGCCAGTCCAGCGTCGGACCGTCGACGACCTCCTCCAGAACCGTCAGGGTCTCTGCGTCGAAGGTGAACCGCTCGATGGCGTCGAGCGCGCGTCCGACTCCCGCGACGACGCCGTACCGCCGCCCTTCGGGGAGCCGCCGGGGGAAGAGCTCGAAGACCGATCGCCGGTGAGCGGTCTCGGACTGCAGGGCGGCCTGCAGCATCGTGAGCTCGTAGTGATCGGTCAGCAGTGCGGTGCTCAGCAGGTGCCCCGGTACGGGTGGAGTGGCCACGATCGACAGTGTGCCAACATTGAGGACGTGACCGCGCCCGTCGAGGTCGAGCCGACCACCACACCAGACGAGATCGTCCAGACGGCCAAGCCGTGGGTGACGATCGTCTGGAACGATCCGGTCAACTTGATGTCCTATGTGACCTACGTCTTCCAGAAGTACTTCGGGTACTCCAAGAAGAAGGCGGAGAAGCTGATGATCGAGGTGCACGAGGACGGGAAGTCCGTGGTCAGCCACGGCACCCGCGAGGAGATGGAGCGCGACGTGCAGGCGATGCACGAGTACGGCCTCTGGGCGACGATGGACAAGCAGGACTGAATGAGTGGGTTTCACCGGCACCGCCGCAGCAAGCTGATCATCGCGAACTTCTCCGGCTTCGAGGCCGACCTGCTGCGTTCGCTCGCGGGCCAGCTGGTCGAGCTGCTGCGCAACGAAGCCGCGGTCCCGCGAGACGACATCGACCCCTTCGAGGCGCTGATGGACTTCTCCGGACCGACCCAGGAGCCCGAGGACCCGGTGCTCGCCCGGCTCTTCCCGACCGCCTACCCCGACGACGAGGAGGCCGCCTCCGAGTTCCGCCGGTTCACCGAGGGCGGGCTGCGCGATGGCAAGGCGGCCGCCGCGATCGCGATCATCGACGGTCTCGAGGAGGCCGGGCTCCCGCAGGAGCTGACCGAGGACGGGCTGATGATCGACGTCGAGCTCGACGCGCCGACCGCGGAGATGTGGATGCGGTCCTTCACCGACCTGCGCCTCGCCCTGGCGACCCGACTCGGCGTCGAGGAGGGCGACGAGGCCTACTGGCACTCGCTGCCCGAGGACGACCCGCGCGCCCAAGCGCACGACATCTACGAGTGGGTCGGCTACCTGCAGGAGACCCTCGTGGGAGCGCTGAGCAGCTGATGCCGATCCCGCCGTTCGTCGCCGAGCTGCGCACGCTGATCGGTACCCGGCAGCTGTGGCTGCCCGGCGTCACCGCCGTCGTACGGCGGGGCGACGAGCTGCTGCTCACGAAGCGCGCCGACAACGGGGAATGGTCACCCGTGACCGGCATCGTGGATCCGGGCGAGGAACCTGGCGTCACGGCCGCGCGCGAGTCCCTGGAGGAGGCGGGGGTCGTGGTCACCGTGGACCGGCTCGTCTCGGTCGGCGTCATCCCCGACGTCGTGTACGAGAACGGCGACCGCGCCGCGTACCTGGACCTCACGTTCGCCTGCACGTGGGTCTCGGGCGAGGCTCGCGTCGCAGACGACGAGAATGTCGACGTCCGTTGGTGGCCCATCGGTGGCCTTCCGACAATGACGGACTCGATCCGGCAGCGGATCGACAACGTCCTGGCCGGCGAGGCAGCCGCCCGGTTCCACCGCTGAACGTCCGCGCCGACAACGTCTGTTGACAGATCGTTCTGCAGCGGAGCGTTCTGGCTACAGTCGAGGTATGTCCCGAACGTCTGCCAGCCCACCACCGGTCGACTTGTCGTTCCTGCTCAACCAGGCGTCGTACGCGCTCGCCGCCCAGCTCGGCGCCGCGCTCGACGAGATCGGCATCAGCGTGCGGGAGTACTGCGTGCTGTGGAAGGCCGAGGAGCAGGAGCGCCCGCAGACCGCGATCGCCGAGCTCGCGGGCCTCGACAAGACGACCATGGTCGTGACCCTCGACGCCCTGGAGCGCGCCGGGTACGCCGAGAGGCGGGTGTCCTCGACGGACCGCCGGGCGCGGGTCGTGGCGGTGACGCCGGCCGGCCGACAGGTGCTGCACCGGGCGTTCGGTGTCGTCGGTGAGGTGATCGACCGAGTGCTGCTCGACCTCGACGAGGTGCGCCGGGCGGCGCTGGTCGACGCGCTCGAGATCCTCACCCGCGGGTCGCTCTCGACACCCTCGCACACCGCGCCGCAACGGCGCCGAAGAGTTCCTTCCGCAACGACATAGGTCTATTGAAGATAGTTTTGTACGGGATGATTTGCTACGGTCTTTTCTATGACCGACTCATCCCGTTCCCGCACCTGGGCGCTGGCCGCGCTCACCGCCACCCAGCTGATGGTGATCCTCGACGGCACCATCGTGAACGTCGCGCTGCCGACCATCCGCGCCGACCTCGGGTTCTCCGGGACCGGCCTGGCCTGGGTCGTCAACGCCTTCTTCGTCGCCTTCGCGCTGTTGCTCCTCCCGGCGGGACGGCTGGCCGACCTGGTCGGCGCACGACGCGTCTTCCTCGGCGGACTGGTGGGCTTCACGGCCGCCTCGGCGCTCTGCGGCCTTGCTCCCAGCGCTGAGCTCCTGGTCGGCGCGCGCTTCCTCCAGGGCGTCGGCGGCGCGCTCGCCTCGGCCGTGGTCCTCGGCATGATCACCCGGCTCTTCGAGGACGACGAGCGTCGGCGCACCCAGGCCTTCGGCCTGCTCGCCTTCGTCGGAGCGGCCGGAGCCTCCATCGGCGTGGTGGCGGGCGGACTGCTCGTCGATCTCGCGTCCTGGCGGTGGGTGTTCCTGGTCAACGTCCCGATCGGTCTGCTGACCGCCGTCGTCGCGCTGCGTCACCTCGGCCCGGTTCACGGAGACCGGACAGGCCGGGGGAGCGGGAGCGGTCTCGTGCCCGCCGTCCTCTTCCGCTCGCGCCGCTTCGTTGTCGCGAACGGCGTCCTGCTCACCATGACGATGGCCGGGTTCAGCTTCCAGTTCCTCAGCGCGCTCTACCTCCAGGACGTCCTGGGCCTCGACCCGATGGCCACCGGCCTCTCCTACCTCCCGGTGACCCTGGCCATCGCCGTCTCCTCCCTGGTGCTCAGCGGCCGTCTCGCGGAGAGGTACGGCGCGGCGCGCGCGCTCGTCGGTGGACTCGTCCTGTTCGTCGGCGGCCTGCTGCTCCTTGCGCGCACGCCCGCCGACGGGACGTTCTGGATCGACGTAGCGCCGGCGTTCCTGGTCATGGGCGCCGGGTTCGGCCTGGCGATGCCGCAGGTGACGTCGGTGGCGATGTCAGATGCCCCGAGCGAGCACAGCGGAGCGGCGTCCGGGTTGGTCACCACCACCCAGCAGGTCGGTGGAGTGATCGGCCTGGCCGTGGTCAGCGTGGTCGCGGACGGCGCCGGACTGGGTGCCGGTCTCCTGGTGGCTGCGGTCGTGCTCGCGGGCGGTACCACGCTGGCGACGACCCTGCTGCGCACCGGTCCGCGAGCCGGGCGGCTGCCGGCCGAGCAGCCTCCTGCCCCTACCCTGGAGCGGTGCTGACCATCGACCGCGCGACGTACGACGGCATCGTCGCCCACGCCAAGCGTGACCACCCGGACGAGGCGTGCGGCGTCGTGGCCGGCCCCGAGGGCAGCGACCGCCCGGAGCGGCTGATCGAGATGGTCAACGCGGCCGGGTCGCCGACGTTCTACGAGTTCGACTCCACGGACCTGTTCCAGCTCTACAAGGAGATGGACCAGCGCGACGAGGAGCCGGTGGTCGTCTACCACTCCCACACCGCGACCGAGGCCTACCCCAGCCGCACCGACATCGGCCTCGCGAGCGAACCCAACGCCCACTATGTTCTGGTGAGCACGCGCGAGCACGGGAATAACCCCGGTGCCGTGGAGTTCAGGTCTTACAGGATCGTCGACGGCGAAGTGACCGAAGAAGAGGTCGCCGTCGTGGACGAGCTGACAGCAAGCAACTGAGGAGTCACAACCCATGGCCATCGAGGTCCGGATCCCCACCATCCTGCGCAACTACACGGGCGGCGAGAAGGCGGTCAGTGCCGACGGCGCCAGCCTGAGTGCTCTGATCGACGACCTCGAGGTCAACCACCCGGGCATCAAGGACCGGTTGATCGAGAACGGCGACCTGCGCCGGTTCGTCAACGTCTACGTCAACGACGAGGACGTCCGCTTCATCGGTGGCCTCGAGGCCGAGCTCAGCGACGGCGACCAGGTCGTCGTGCTCCCGGCTGTCGCTGGGGGATGAGGCCATGAGCGCGCGTCGTACTTTCGTCCTCGTCGACGGCGAGAACATCGACGCGACGCTCGGCAATTCGCTGCTGGGCCGACGCCCCGCGCCCGAGGAGCGGCCCCGCTGGGAGCGGGTGACCGAGTTCGCCGAACGCACCTGGGGCCAGCCCGTCACCGGGCTCTTCTTCCTCAATGCGAGCAACGGCAACCTGCCGTCGTCGTTCGTCCAGGCGCTGCTGGCGATGGACTACCGCCCGATCCCGTTGGCCGGTGGGTCCGACCAGAAGGTCGTCGACGTCGGCATCCAGCGCACGCTCGACGCGCTGCTGACCCACGACGATGCCGACGTGCTGCTGGCCAGCCACGACGCCGACTTCGTCGAGCACCTCGGTGCGTTGCTCGGGGGTGGCCGCAAGCTGGGCCTGATCGGGCTGCGCGAGTTCATGAGCACCCAGCTCACCGGGCTCGGCGTCCCGCTCTTCGATCTCGAGGACGACGTCAACGCCTTCATCCAGCCGCTCCCGCGGGTGCGCATCATCCCGCTCGCGGAGTTCGACCCCGAGCGCTTCCTCCGCTGACGACCACGAATGGCATCCTGAGACCCATGCGCTTCGACAACCTCCTCGCCTCCGTCGGTGGTACGCCGCTGGTGGGGCTCCCGAGACTGTCGCCGAGCCTCGACGTGCGCCTCTGGGCGAAGCTCGAGGACCGCAACCCGACCGGCTCGATCAAGGATCGCCCGGCCCTGAAGATGATCGAGGAGGCGGAGAAGGACGGCACGCTGCGTCCCGGCTGCACCATCCTCGAGCCGACGTCCGGCAACACCGGCATCTCGCTGGCCATGGCCGCCAAGCTCAAGGGATACCGGATCGTCTGCGTGATGCCGGAGAACACCTCCGAGGAGCGCCGCCAGCTGCTCCGGATGTGGGGCGCCGAGGTCGTGTCCTCACCCGCGGCCGGTGGCTCCAACGAAGCCGTCCGCGTCGCCAAGAAGGTCGCCGCCGAGCACCCCGACTGGGTGATGCTCTACCAGTACGGCAACGCCGCGAACGCGCTCGCGCACGAGCAGGGCACCGGCCCGGAGCTGCTGGCCGACCTGCCCTCGATCACGCACTTCGTCGCCGGGCTCGGCACCACCGGCACGCTGATGGGTGTCAGCCGCTACTTCCGCGGCGCCAAGCCCGACGTGCGGATCGTCGCCGCCGAGCCGCGGTACGGCGAGCTCGTCTACGGCCTGCGCAACCTCGACGAGGGCTTCGTCCCCGAGCTGTACGACGCCGACCTGATCGACTCGCGCTTCTCGGTGGGCCCGCGCGACGCCGTCCGCCGGGTGCGCGAGCTGCTCGAGCTGGAGGGCATCTTCGCCGGCATCTCCACCGGCGCGATCCTGCATGCCGCGCTCGGCCAGGCCGCCAAGGCGATCAAGGCAGGGGAGACCGCCGACATCGCGTTCGTGGTTGCCGACGGCGGCTGGAAGTACCTGTCGACCGGTGCCTACGAAGGCACCATCGACGACGCCGAGAGCCGCCTCGACGGCCAGCTCTGGGCGTGATCAGGGACGCGAAGCAGACCTGATCGTTTGGTGGTCGAGCAGCGACCGCGGCCGACGGAGCGTGTCGAGACCCGGCGAGGTACCCAGGACCCTCAACTCACGTCGAGGTCCTGCGCGAGGTTGAGCTCGCTGCCCGGGATGGCCTGCAGACCCAGCAGGTCGAGGGCGAGGTTGCCGAGGTCGCCGTTGCGCACCGGCTGCCGCTTCGCCGCGTACGTCGGGCGCTTGGTCCCGGGGTCGCGGTAGTCGGCGTTGAGGTCGTAGAGGTCGCCCGCGCGCACGCCGGCGCCCCACGCGACGAACGGGATGCGGTAGTCGGACAGCACCTTCGGCGAGTGCGAGGTGCTTCCCTCGAGGAAGCCGTGGTCGGCGGTCAGTACCAGGGTGACGTCGGCCAGGCTCGGGTGCGAGTCGATCGCGGCGAGCAGCTCGCCGAGGTGCCGGTCCGTGCGGCGTACGGCGTTGAGGTACTGCGCCGACATGCCGCCGTACAGGTGGCCGAACCGGTCCGGCAGTGACACGTGCAGGAACGTGAACGAGCGGTCGGTCGACTCCAGGTCCGCGATCGCGGTGCGCACCAGGCGCCGCTGGTCCTCGTTGACGACGAAGCGGTCGATGCCGCGCTTCCACGAGCGCTTGTAGAGCGCGAACTTCTCCTTGGTGGAGAAGAGGGCGGCCGAACCACCGTTGGCGTGGACCTCGCTGAAGACCGACTTGACCGGGTGTCCCGCCGCGCGAGCGACGGTCATCCGCCGGCGGTCGTCGTCCCACGTCACACCGTGGCCGCCGTGGCGGCGGTCGATCCGGCGGCTGGTCATCATGCTCGTGTGGTTGGGGAGCGTGACGTTCTGCTCGTACTCCGTGCGCGCGTTGAGCGTGCCAGCGCCCTCCGCGAGGAGCCGGGTGAAGGTCGGTGCGCCCTCGACGCCCAGGCGGGTGATCGCCTCGGTGTTGAGGCCGTCGACGGAGATCCCGACGACCCGGGTCGCGCTCGACGCCGGCTCGCGGTGGGTCGAGGCGCCGGAGGGCGCGGCCGCCTGTCCGGACGCTGCACCGGCGGGCACGAGCAGGGTCAGGGCGAGCAGGCAGGCGAGGGGTCCGAGACGCGACGACATGCGCCCGACGGTACCTGCCGTCCACGCCGTGACCCGCATCTCCAGTGACGTCGGTCGCGTGTGCTCCCGGGCGGGGGTCGGACGCTCTAGCCTTGCGTCCGTGCACGACCTGACCAGCGCCGACCGGGATGCCCCCATCGGCATCTTCGACTCCGGCTTCGGTGGCCTGACCGTGGCGCGGTCCGTCATCGACCAGCTGCCGCACGAGTCGATCGTGTACGTCGGCGACACCGCTCGTCAGCCCTACGGGCCGAAGCCGATCGGCGAGGTCCGCGAGTACGCCCTGGAGTGCCTCGACCACCTCGTCGCCCTCGGCGTGAAGGCGCTCGTCATCGCGTGCAACTCCGCCAGCGCCGCGATGCTCCGCGACGCCCGGGAGCGCTACGACGTGCCCGTCGTCGAGGTGATCCTGCCGGCGACCCGGCGCGCGGTCGCGGCCAGCCGCACCGGCCGCATCGGGGTGATCTGCACGCACGCAACGGCCGAGTCGATGGCGTACGACGACGCGTTCGCGGCCGCCCCGCACGTGGAGCTCTTCACCCGGGCCTGCCCTCGGTTCGTGGACTTCGTCGAGGCCGGCATCACCGGAGGCGACGAGCTCATCGGGGTCGCCCACGAGTACCTCGACCCGCTCATCTCCGACGGCGTCGACACGGTGATCCTCGGTTGCACCCACTACCCCCTGCTCACCGGCGTGATCTCCTACGTCATGGGCGACAACGTGACGCTGGTCAGCAGCGCCGAGGAGTGCGCCAAGGACGTCTACAAGATGCTGGTGCGCACCGAGCTCATGCGGCCCGGCGGTGACCCGTCGTACACGTTCCTCACCACCGGCTCGCCCGGCGAGTTCGAGACCATCGGCACCCGGTTCCTCGGCCCCGAGCTCGGCGTCGCGTCCCAGTTCGTCGGGGGCCTGGCATGAGGCTGACCATCGTCGGCTGCTCCGGCAGCTACCCGGGTCCGGAGTCCCCGGCCAGTTGCTACCTGCTGGAGGCAGATGACGGGGACCGCACCTGGCGGGTGCTGGCCGACTTCGGCAACGGCGCCCTCGGCGCGCTGCACAAGTACGTCGACCCGCTCAGGATCGATGCCGTGCTGGTCAGCCACCTCCACGCCGACCACTGCCTCGACCTCTGCGGCTACTACGTGCTGCGCAAGTACCACCCCGACGGCGCGCAGCCGCGCATCCCGGTGTGGGGGCCGCAGGGCACCGCCGAGCGGATGGCTCGGGCCTATGACCTGCCGATCGACCCGGGGATGACCGCGGAGTTCGACTTCCGGGAGTGGTCCGACCCGGTGACCATCGGCCCGTTCACCGTCACCCCGGTGCCGGTCACCCACCCGGTGCCGGCGTTCGGCCTCCGGATCAGCGCCGACGGCGCCACGGTCGGCTACACCGGCGACACCGGGCCCTGCGACGCCGTGGACGAGGTCGCCCGCGACGCCGACCTCTTCCTGGCGGAGGCGTCCTTCCTGGAGGGCAAGGACAACCCGCCCGACCTGCACCTCACCGGAGCCGACGCCGGTGCGGCCGCGGCCCGGGCCGGCGCGCGGCAGCTGGTGCTGACGCACGTGCCGCCCTGGCACGATCCCGAGCTCCCGCTGGCCGAGGCACGCGCGGCGTACGACGGACCCGTGGCGCTGGCGCGCGCCGGCGCGGTATACGACCTCTGACTGGATTCGAGACGCGCCGCGCGTCCCGTCGCTGCGCTCCGGTCCGTGTCGGCGCTCCTCAATCTTCGGGCCAGGTCCGGGACTTCGCAGGCTCAGCCCCGGGGCCCTCAGCTCAGTCCAGCGTCGTGAACGCAGATCGCGATCTGCACCCGGTTGGTCACCTGGAGCTTGTCGAAGAGCCGGGAGACGTGTGCCTTCACGGTCGGAACCGAGAGGTAGAGGTCGGCCGCGATCTCGGCGTTGCTCAGGCCGCGACCGACGGCCAGCGCGACCTGGCGCTCGCGGTCGGTGAGCCCGTCGAGCATCAGTTGGGCCTGATCGGCCCGCTCCCGTCCGGCGTCAGCCGGCTCCGTCTTGTCCACGCGCAGCCGGCGGATCAGCGTCCGCGTCACCGAGGGCGAGAGCATCGGCTCGTCGTCGACCACCTTGCGAATGGCGGCGACGATCTCCGGGGGCGGGGTGTCCTTCAGCAGGAACCCGTCCGCGCCCGCTGCCAGCGCCTCGACCACGTGCTCGTCGGCGTCGAACGTCGTCAGCACGATCACCCGTGGCGGGTCCGGCCTCGTGTGCAGCTCGCGGGTCGCGGCGAGCCCGTCGACCCGCGGCATCCGGATGTCCATGAGCACCACGTCGGGGCGCAGCTCGGAGGCCAGCCGGATGCCCTCGAGGCCGTCGGCGGCCTCTCCGACGACCTCGAGGTCGGCCTGACCACCGAGCATCAGGCCGAGCGCGGAGCGCACGAGGGGGTCGTCGTCGACCACGAGGACGCGAGTCGGCGGGGTCTTCACGTTCCCCACGGTATCCACCCGTACAGCACGAACGTGGACCCGTCGCGCCGGGCCTCCAGGCGTCCGCCGCGCAGTTCGGCACGCTCGGTCAGGCCGATCAGCCCGAGCCCGGCCCCCGGCGTCTGGGTCGGCCCGAAGCCGAGCGGGTTGCGGAGCACCACGTCGATGCCGTCGTCGGGGGAGCCGGCGATGCGCACCGTCAGCATCGCCCCGGGCGCGTGCTTGCGGGCGTTGGTCATCCCCTCCTGCACGATCCGGTAGACGGTGCGGCCGGCACCGTCCGGGACCTTGTCGCCGCCGTCGCCCTGGACGACGAGGTCCTCCAGCTCGATCCGCAGCCCGGCGTCCCGGGCCTCGGCGACCAGGCACGGGAGGTCGGCGTACGTCGGCTGTGGCGCGCTGTGCCGCTCGCCGGTGTCGTCGCGGAGCACGCCGAGCACGTCGCGGAGGTCGGTCAGGGCCTCGTGCGCCCGGTCACGGATCACGCCGGCGCTGGCCCGCATCTCCGTGGTGGAGAGGTCCTCGCGATAGGCGAGGGCGCCGGCGTACATCGAGATCTGCGAGATGCGGTGGGCGAGCACATCGTGCATCTCCCGGGCGATCCGGGCGCGCTCGTTGCCGCGCGCCTGCCCGACCCGGGCCTCCTGTTCGGCCTCGGCGCGCTCGGCGCGGTTGCGCAGGGTCCAGATCAGCTCGCGACGGGAGCCGATGTACATGCCCCAGCCGAGCATGGCGCCGGTCGCGATCGCGTTCGCGACCAGGATCAGCCAGGCGGAGTCGTCCTCCTTGCTGGTGACGGTGCTGAAGAACTGCGCCGCGGCGAAGTTCAGCGAGCCGACGACCGCGATCTCGCGCCACCGGCGCCGGGTGGCCAGGGAGACGGCTGCGAGGACGGCCGGGCCGCCCGCCGTACCGGACACCGCACCGAACAGGGCGAGCACGATCGCGATGGCGAAGGGATGCCGGCGCCGGAAGAAGACCAGGACGAAGGCGACCACGCCGAGGGCAACGTCGACCGCCCACCACAGCTCGGACCGGTCGGCCTCGACGTCCGCCGCCGGGAGCCACACGAGCGAGCTGATCCCGAGCATCAGCAACACCCGCCACACGTGGCTCCACAGCCGCAGCGGCGGCTGGTACTCCTCAGGGGCGGGTCGGTCCACGCGGCAAGGCTAGGCCGCCGCCGTCTCGGGCGGAGCGGCCGTCGGTCGTCGGTGGCCCCCTACTTTGGTCAGCGCGACACGAGCCCGGCGGACGATGTGAGACCCCGGTCCATAGGGCACGCTGGAGCCATGATCACGGTCGAAGGACTCACCAGGAAGTACGGCGCGTTCACCGCGGTGGACGACGTCAGCTTCGTCTGCCAGCCCGGGAGGGTGACCGGCTTCCTCGGTCCCAACGGCGCCGGCAAGACGACCACGATGCGCGTGATGGTCGGGCTCACCCCTCCCTCGTCGGGGCGGGTGACCATCGGCGGTCACCTCTACCAGGACATCCCCAACCCCGGACTGCACGTCGGCGTCCTGCTCGACGCATCGGCGCAGCACGCAGGCCGCACCGGCCGCGAGATCCTCACGATCGGCGCCCAGACCATGGGTCTCCCGTCTTCGCGGGTCGACGAGATGCTGGAGCTGGTCTCGCTGAGTCCGTCGGAGTCGAAGCGTCGGCTCCGCAACTACTCCCTCGGCATGAAGCAGCGCCTCGGCATCGCCCACGCGCTGCTCGGTGACCCGTCCGTGCTGATCCTCGACGAGCCCGCCAACGGCCTCGACCCGGCCGGCATCCGGTGGATGCGCGGCCTCCTCAAGGGGTACGCCGACCGGGGCGGCACCGTCCTGCTGTCCAGCCACCTGCTGCACGAGGTGGAGATGATCGCCGACGAGATGATCCTGATCGGCCGCGGCAAGATCGTCGCCCAGGGCGACAAGAAGTCGCTGCTCGCAGGTGCGGCGACTGCCACGACCCTGGTCACGTCCCTCGACAACGCGGCCCTGGATGCCGCGCTGACGGCCAAGGGCTTCGACGTCCAGGCGGCGGGTGAGGGCCTCAAGGTAGGCACCGAGTCCGTCGAGGTCGGACGCACCGCTGCCGAGAACAACATCGTGCTGACCGATCTGCGGTACGGCGGCGCCGGGCTCGAGGATCTCTTCCTCGAGCTCACCGCCGACACCCAGCGCGAAGCTGCCACCGAAGGAGTCCAGGCATGAGCGCCACCGCCGCACTCGGACAGATCGACATCGCCTCGACCCAGCACGTGCCGATGTCCCGGCTCGCGAAGGTCGAGTTCCGCAAGGCCTTGGACACCCGCGCCGGCCGTTGGTTCACGATCTCCATCGTCGGGCTCGTGCTGGTCGTCGAGGTCATCTACGCCCTGGTGGCCGACGAGGGCGACAAGGACTACGGCGACTTCCTGAGCATCGCCGGCGGCGTGCTCGGCTACTTCCTGCCGATCCTGATCATCATGCTGGTGACCAGCGAGGCCAGCCAGCGCAACGGCCTGGTGACCTTCACCCTCGAGCCGCGGCGACCCAGGGTGGTGGTGGCCAAGTTCATCGCCGGCATCGCGCTCGGCGTCTCGGTGATGGTCATGGGCGCCGTCGTGGCGGCCGTCGGCACCGTGGTCGGGATGCTGGTCGGTGGCACTCCTGAGTGGTCGGTCGACGGCAACCTGCTCTTCAACGGGTTCGTGCTCGCCAACCTGATCGGCATCTTCATCGGGTTCGCGATCGGCATGTTGCTGATGAACACGCCCGCGGCGATCGTCGGGTACTTCGCCTACAGCCTGATCCTGCCGATCGCGGTGAGCATCTTGAGCGAGCTCAGCGACGGCTTCGACAAGATCGCGCCGTGGATCGAGTTCAACACGGCTCAGATGCCTCTCTTCTCGGGTGACTACACGCCGACCGGCGAGGAGTGGGCGCAGATCGCGGTGTCCGGCACGATCTGGCTCATCATCCCGCTCGCGCTGGGGATCATGCGGCTGCTGCGCATCGAGTTCAAGTAGCCGCTGTGGACATCTCTGGGACGGCACCCACGCCGTTCCTCCGGCTGGTCCGGGTGGAGCTGCGCAAGTCGTACGACACCCGGGCCGGCTTCTGGCTCATCATGTCGATCGGCCTGCTCGTGCTCGCGGCGGAGATCATCGCTGTCGCCGTGACCGCCGCGCAGGACGAGCCCATGCAGTTCGGCGACTTCATCGGGGTGGCCGCGTTCCTCACGTCGTTCCTGCTCCCCGTGCTGGGGATCATGCTCGTCACCACGGAGTGGAGCCAGCGCAGCGCGATGGTGACCTTCGCCCTCGAGCCGCGTCGAACGCTGGTGATCGCGGCGAAGCTGCCGTCGGAGTCGTACTGACCTTCATCACCGTTGTGGTCTCGATCGTGATCGGACTCGTCGCCAACCTGTCGTACGGGCTGCTCCAGGGGGAGTTCGACTGGACCTTCGGCTGGCCGGACCTGGGCGCATTCCTGATCACCCAGGTCCTCGCGATGCTCGGTGGCTTCGCACTGGCCGCGCTGCTGTTGAACACCTCAGCCGCCATCGTGGTCTTCTTCCGCTACAAGTGGGTGCTGCCCGGGCTGTTCGCGGTCGCTGCCGCGCTGATGGGCTGGTTCGAGAAGCTCGCCCCGTGGATCGACTTCCAGTCGGCGCAGGGGGCCATCTGGGACTGGTCGAGCTCGGGGAAGGACTGGGCGCAGCTGGTCGTGTCCGGCATCGTCTGGCTCGGACTGCCGCTCTGCTTCGGCATCGGCAGGATCCTGCGTGCCGAGGTGAAGTGAGCCTCGGGGGGCGACGCCTACTAGGGTCGCCCCCATGAGCACCCCACGCGAAGATGGCCGGGCCGACGACGAGCTGCGACCGGTGACGATCACCCGCAACTGGCTCGACCACGCGGCGGGCTCCGTCCTCATCGAGTTCGGCAAGACCAAGGTGCTGTGCGCTGCCTCGGCGTCCGAGGGCGTCCCGCGCTGGCGCAAGGGCTCGGGGCTCGGCTGGGTGACGGCGGAGTACGCGATGCTCCCGGCGTCGACCAACACCCGCTCCGACCGTGAGTCGGTGAAGGGTCGCATCGGCGGCCGCACTCACGAGATCAGCCGCCTGATCGGCCGCTCGCTGCGCGCGGTGATCGACTACAAGGCGCTCGGCGAGAACACCATCCAGCTCGACTGCGACGTGCTCCAGGCCGACGGTGGCACCCGCACCGCCGCGATCACCGGGGCATACGTCGCCCTCGCCGACGCGATCGCGCACCTCCGCTCGACCGGCGCGCTCAAGGGTGAGCCGCTCACCGGCTCCGTCGCCGCGATCAGCGTCGGCATCATCGACGGCGTACCCCGCCTGGACCTGCCGTACGTCGAGGACGTCCGAGCCGAGACCGACATGAACGTCGTGATGACCGGCGAGGGCAAGTTCGTCGAGGTGCAGGGCACCGCCGAGGGTGCGGCGTTCGACCGCGCCGAGCTCGACGCGCTGCTGGCGTTGGCCGAGAAGGGGTGTGTCGACCTCACCCGCCTCCAGCAGGACGCGCTGGCGAGATGAGGGTCTTCCTCGCCTCGCGCAACCTCAAGAAGATCGCGGAGATGGAGCGCATCCTCCGCGAGCACCTCCCTGACGTCGAGGTCCTGGGCATCGACCAGGTCGACGGCTACGACGAGCCGGTCGAGGATCAGGCGACGTTCGAGGGCAACGCGCTGCTCAAGGCGCGCGCCGGCGTACTGGCCACCGGGCTGCCGTCGCTCGCCGACGACAGCGGGCTGTGCGTGGACGCGCTCAACGGGATGCCGGGCGTGCTCTCGGCCCGCTGGTCGGGTCCCCCCAAGAGCGACCAGCGCAACAACGAGCTCCTGCTCGCCCAGCTCGAGGACGTGCCCGACGAGCGGCGTACGGCGCACTTCCACTGTGCCGTCGCGTTCTGCCACCGCGACGGTGAGGAGCTGACCAGCGGCACCATGCCCGGTCGGGTCATCCGGGAGGTCCGGGGGAGCGGCGGGTTCGGCTATGACGTGCTGTTCGAGGCCGAGGCGCGTCCTGGCCTGACGACCGCAGAGCTCAGCATCGAGGACAAGGACGCGATCTCGCACCGAGGCTGGGCGCTGCGCCGGATGTCGCCGATCGTCGCTCGGATCCTGCGATGACGCGCCACTTCTTCATCCGGCGCAACCTGGCGAGGTTGCTGCTGAAGCTGTCGCGCTGGAAGACCGTCGGCGAGGTGCCGCGCAAGGGCATCCTGGTCGGCGCCCCGCACACGTCCAACTGGGACTGGGTGCTGACCATGCTGCTCGCCTGGGACAACAACGTGCAGATCCGGCTGCTGGTCAAGCACTCGTTCTTCAAGGGGCCGCTGGCGCCGATCATGCGGGCCAGCGGCGCGGTGGAGCTCGACCGGACCAACCCGGGCGCCACGATCCGGACGCTGCTGGCCGACGCCGAGACCGACGAGACCTTCCTGCTCGGCATCGCGGCCGAGGGCACCCGCAGCAAGGGGGAGTACTGGAAGTCCGGCTTCTACCGGATCTCCCAGCAGACGGGCCTGCCGATCACGCTCGCCTTCCTCGACGCACCGTCGCGCACCGTGGGCTGGGGTCCGACCTTCGCACCGACCGGCGACGTGGTGGCCGACATGGACCGGATCCGCGAGTTCTTCGCCGACAAGACCGGCTTCCGGCCCGAGCTCACCACGACCCCGCGTCTGCGCGAGGAAGAGCGTCAGACCGGCTGAGGCGCCTTGGCCAGCCGCGTGGCGAGCGGGACGCCCAGAGCGTGGCGAACACGAACATGAAGATCGAGTAGACCGCGGTCAGGGTGACGTTGAGCGCCACGTCGCCACGTCGCCGCGGAAGAAGTGGCTGAAGAGGTTGGCGCTGGTCCCGCCCGGCGAGGCGGCGAGCAGCATCATGCCGACCGCGAGCAACGGCGGCAGGTCGAGCAGCTTCACCAGTCCGAAGCAGACCAACGGCAGCAGGATCAGCTGGCAGCCGAGTGCGACCGCCACGGCCTTCGGGGCGCTCGCCACCCTGCGGAAGTCGGCTGGGGTGAGCGACAGCCCGAGTCCGAACATGATGATCCCGAGCGCCAGGGGAAGTGCGACCGTCGTGAGGGCGGAGTCCATGCGCGGACCCCCTCGTGACCGCCGTCATATTGCGCGGAGACTTGGTGCGCCCGGCGAGAGTCGAACTCGCACTGGCCAGGACCTAAACCTGGTGCCTCTGCCAATTGGGCTACGGGCGCGCGACGGCAGTCTCTCAGACCGTCGTACGGCGGGGGTTGTCGGCCGGAACCTCCGGACACGCCGTTGCCGCAACGGCGTGTCGGCAGGTTTCCCCGGGCGGCCGGGGAAACCCCCGCCAGCTCTCAGCGAGGCTCTTCGTCAGCCAGGTTCAACTCGAGATCGCGGCGCAGCTTGGCGACGTGGCCCGTGGCCTTGACGTTGTACTGCGCCAGGAAGACCTTGCCGTCCTCGTCGACGACGACCGTGGAGCGGATGACGCCCTCGACGACCTTGCCGTAGAGCTTCTTCTCGCCGAACGCGGCGTACTCCTTCATCACGAGCTTGTCCGGGTCGGACAGCAGCGTGATGGTGAGGCCGTCGCGCTCCCGGAACTTCGCCAGCTTCTCCGGCTTGTCGGGCGAGATGCCGACGACCTCGTAGCCCGCAGCCTGCAGCGAGGACAGCGAGTCGGTGAAGTCGCACGCCTGCTTGGTGCAACCCGGGGTCATCGCCGCCGGGTAGAAGTAGACGATCACCTTGCGGCCGAGGAAGTCGCCGAGGGCGACCTCCTTGCCGGCGTCGTTGGTGAGCGTGAACTCGGGGGCGGTGTCACCGGGGGAGAGGCGCGCGGGCTGGCTCACAGGGATGGACTCCTTGTCGCAAATAATGTGCAATAACGTACGCTGAGCACGATCTCGGGTGCCACCAACTTATCCCCAGAGCCACGCCAGCTGAGCAGGAGAGCGCATGCACGTCCCCGACGGCTTCCTCGACGCCCCGACCTCCGTCGCCACCGGCGCCATCGCGGCCGTCTGTGTCGGCACCGCTCTCGTCAAGGCCCGCAAGGAGCTGGACGACAAGACCGCGCCCATGGTCGGGCTTGTCGCGGCGTTCGTCTTCGCCGCCCAGATGATCACCTTTCCGGTCGGTGTCGGGACCAGTGGTCACCTGATGGGCGGCGCGCTCGCCGCCGTGCTCATCGGCCCGTGGTCGGCAATCCTGTGCCTGAGTGTGGTCTTCGCTGTCCAGTGCCTGCTCTTCGCCGACGGCGGCATCACCGCGCTCGGCACCAACATCACCTTGATGGGGCTGACCACCGTCGCCGTCGGTTGGCTGGTCTTCAAGGTGCTGCAGGCAGTCCTGCCCAAGCGGCTGTCGCTGGTCCCGATCCAGGCTGGCGTCGGCGCCTTCCTCTCGGTCCCGGTCGCCTCCCTGCTCTTCGTGGGGCTCTACGCGGTCGGCGGCGCGACGCACATCCCGCTCGGCAGCCTCGCGACGGCCATGGTCGGCGTGCACCTGCTGATCGGCATCGGCGAGGGCATCATCACCTTCCTCTCGGTCGGCGCGATCCTCGCCGTACGCCCCGACCTCGTGTACGGCGCCCGCGGGCTGCTCGCGAAGCGTGAGCTCGAGATCAAGCCCTCCTCGACGACGGGAGCCCCCGCATGAAGAACGTCTCGACCAAGTGGGTCGCCCTCGGCATCGCCGCGGCCGCGCTGGTGCTCGCCGGCATCGTCAGCTTCTACGCCTCGGGCTCGCCCGACGGGCTGACCAAGGTCTCGGAGGACAAGGGATTCGCCAGCGCCGAGACCGAACACGGCGCCAAGGACAGCCCGCTGGCGGGCTACTCGGCCAAGGACGTCGGCAACGACCGGCTGGCGACAGGCATCGCCGGTGTTGTCGGAGTGCTCGTCGTGGCCGGTCTCGGCACCGGCCTCGTCTACGTCGTACGGCGTCGCGACCACCAGCCAGCGGCCTGACGTGGGCGCCGGGCACGGCCACAAGCTCCACTTCCACGGGCACTCGCCCGTGCACCGTGCTCCCGCGCACCTGAAGATCCTGGCGCTGCTGGCGTTCATGATCACCGTGGTGGCGACGCCGCGCGACTGGTACCCGGTCTTCGGCTGCTACTTCCTGCTCATCGCGGTCGTCGTCGGCGTCTCCCGGGTGCCCCCGACGTACCTGCTCAAGCGTGCGGTCGTCGAGGTCCCGTTCGTCTTCTTCGCGGTGCTGCTGCCGTTCGTGGCGACCGGGCCGCAGACCGAGGTGCTCGGGGTCAGCGTCAGCCAGCACGGCCTCGAAGCCGGCATCGCGCTGCTCATCAAGGGCACCCTCGGCGTACTCGCCAGCCTGACCCTCGCAGCGACCACCGAGCCGCAAGAGCTGCTGCTCGGTCTCGAGCGGCTCCGGCTGCCGCAGCAGCTCGTGCAGATCATGTCGTTCATGGTCCGCTACCTCGACGTGGTCACCGGCGAGATGCAGCGGATGAAGGTCGCGCGCGAGTCCCGCGGCTTCTCGGCGCGCAACCCGAAGCACTGGCCGGTCCTGGCCCGCTCGGCGGGTGCGCTCTTCATCCGGTCCTACGAGCGCGGCGAGCGGGTGCACCTGGCGATGCTGTCGCGCGGGTACACCGGCAGAATGCCCAAGTCATGACAACTCCCGTCCTCGATGTCCGCGGCCTGGCCTACGCCTACCCGGACGGCCACCAGGCGCTCTTCGGCGTCGACCTGCACGTCCACCAGGGTGAGCGGGTGGCCCTGCTCGGGCCCAACGGTGCCGGCAAGACCACGCTGGTGCTGCACCTCAACGGCATCCACGCCGCCGGCGCGGGGTCAGTGTCCGTCAGTGGCCTCCCGGTCGAGAAGGCCAACCTCACCGAGATCCGGCGCCGGGTCGGCATCGTCTTCCAGGACCCCGACGACCAGCTCTTCATGGGCACCGTGCGCGCCGACGTCGCCTTCGGTCCGGCCAACCTCGGGATCAAGGGCGAGGAGCTGGACCGCCGGGTGATGCACGCGCTCGAGCAGGTCGGCATGGCGGAGTACGTCGACCGCCCGCCGCACCACCTGTCCTTCGGGCAGCGGCGTCGGGTCGCCGTCGCGACCGTGCTGGTGATGGAGCCCGAGATCCTGGTGCTCGACGAGCCGTCGTCGAACCTTGACCCCGCCTCGCGGCGCGAGCTCGCGGACATCCTGCGCTCCCTCGACGTGACCGTGCTGATGGTGACGCACGACCTGCCGTACGCCTTGGAGCTGTGCCCGCGCTCGGTCGTGCTCAGCGGCGGGACGATCGTGGCCGACGGCTCGACGTACGACGTGCTCACCGACGATGCCCTGATGCGGGCCCACCGGCTCGAGCTGCCCTTCGGTTTCGACCCTCGTACGGCGATGCCCCGACCCTGACCTGGGTACGGCGTGGTTGATAACCTCGACCCGCACCCGTCGACAGAGGAGAACCAGTGGCTAAGGACGACTCGTTGTCCGCTCTCGAGCGCGAGATCGAGCAGACCAGGGAGCAACTGGCGACGACGATCGACCAGCTCCTCTACCGGGCGCACCCGAAGACCATCGTGAGCCGCGAGGTCAGCAGCATCAAGGCGCACTTCGTGGACCCGCAGACCGGCCAGCCGCGCACCGACAACATCCTCAAGGTCGTCGGTGGCGTCGTCGGTGTGGTCGCGGTGTTCGCGATTATCCGGAAGGTCGTCAGCTGAGCTCGTGAGCGACTCGTTGGACAGCAAGACACCGATCAAGATGCTCCATGACCGGGTCCTCGTCGAGCTCGACCGAGAGGCCGGCGAACGCCGGTCCTCCGGCGGCATCGTCATCCCCGCCACGGCCGCCATGGGTGCGCGCCGCCTCGCCTGGTCGAGGGTCGTGGCTGTCGGCCCCCAGGCCCGGGCGGTCGAGGTCGGCGACCGGGTCCTCTTCGATGCCGAGGACAAGTCCGAGGTCGAGGTCCACGGTGAGCTGTACGTCGTGATGCGCGAGCGCGACGTGCATGCTGTCGCGGCCGAGCGGGTCGGCGACCAGGCAACCGGCCTCTACCTGTAGCCCTGCTCAGAGGCCCTGTTCACCGGACGAGCGAGAAGGGCGCGGTGCTCTTCACCAGGCGCAGTCCCTTGATGCCGGAGTGTGCCCACGTAGGCGAGCTCCTTGCCGAGGTCGCCGGGCACGCCGGGGGCGCCGGTCGCGATGCGGGTGCCCTCGTCGGAGACGCTGCCGCCCTCGTTGCAGGTCACCTTGGTGCCGAGCGGCATGGACTCGCCCTTGCAGCCGTCGGTGTCCGTTGCCTCGCCGAGGCCCGCAGCGGGGGAGTTACGTCTCGGTCAGCGCAGCATGCCGTAGGCGTGGGTCGGCGCGACCCGCACCACCACACGGCGATCCCGCACCAGGGCGGCTCGATAGTCTTCCCAGTCCTCGTGCTCGCCGGCCAGCGAGCGGTAGAGGTCGACCGACTCGTCGGCAGCGGCGTCGTGCGCGTCTGCCACGACCTCGGAGACCGTCACCTCACCCTCGACGACGGCGTACGACCAGAAGTCCCCGCCGTTGACGTGGATCGCGGCCCACGGCGTACGAAGAAGGTTGACGTACTTCGCCCGGTCCGTTGTGGTCGAGATCCGGATCAGTCCGTCGTCGCCGACCCCGGCGAGCACGTTGGACAGCTGCGGTCGGCCGTCGTGCTTGATCGTCGTCAGGATCGCCTGGCGGTTGGCGCGGACGGCATCGAGCGCCTGCTGGATCTCCATGCCTCCAGCATGCTCGTCGATGTCAACCGCGGCGGCGGATCACGGCGTACGACGTCGCTGCGGTGATCGCGGCGGGGATGACGAGGAGCATCGGGCGCGTTCCCTTGGTCTGCGACGAGAGGATGGACCAGCTCGACTGGTTCGACAGCACCGACGAGTCGCTCTGGTGGGACAGCACGGAGAGGCGGCTCATCGACGACCCGATGGACAGGAAGGACGCGAAGGAGCCCACGCTGGCCACCGACAGCGCGGACCCGACGGATCCGATGCTGAGCACCGAGCCTTCCGACCACAGCGACAGCACGCTGTTGCGGGACTGGAACGACAGGAGGCTCGCCATGACGTCAGGCTGGCTGGGTCTCGCCCAGGATGATCCGCATCGACAGCTGTACCTTCGGCGGAATCGTCATGCTGAGAATTCTGCCATGGCTCTTCGTGCTGAGCGCCGAGACGCACGAAGGGCCGGGAACCTGTCGGTTCCCGGCCCTTCGACGGTGGTACGGCCTCAGGGCCTCGAACCCCGAACCCGCTGAGTAGGAGTGATAGTGCTTCTGGGCGTTCACCGAGGCTCATCGCGGATCACGTGAGCCCTTGATTTGAGCGTGAATCCTCTCATCTGCCATCCGCGGAGATCATCTGCTCGCATTCTCAATTCCGGGGGTTTTTCGGGGGTGGAACTCGGGTGACCCCCGACCACGCGACACGGCAGACTGAGGCACCACCTGCCGTCGCTTCGACCCCCATGTCGGCACTGGGTCTGATCGACAAGCAACGCCCGGCCTCAGCCGGCGGCCGCACCTGGCGACCTGAGGACATTGCCGGTTGTGGAGGGACTCGGTGCAATTCGAAACTCGACGCCGTCTAGGTGTCCGATCGGGGTCGGTCGAGGTGGCTTCGTGCTTGTGAAGGGTCGCGGCGGATTTCGCGACGTTCCGAATCAAGGAAGAGGTGGTTCCAGTGGGAAAGGCGCCGCAGGCACTGGCGGGTCGGGATCGGGCTCGGGATGCCCGGCTGCAGGCGGCACGGGAGCGCCGGGTGAGGCTGGACCCGGAGCAGCTGGCCCGGGAGCAGCGCATCGACGAAGCGGTGGGTCGACGTCGAGGTGGCCTGGGAAGCGCGCAGCGAGGCTTAGCAGGCCGTCGTCGCTGCTGAGATCGCGGCCACGGCCGCGATCGAGCGACTCCTCGCGGAGCGGCTCGCGGTCAAGGACGTCATGCAGCTGACCGGACTCGACCAGGCGACAGTGCGTCGACTGCGTCAGCTCGAGACCGACACCACGACGTCGCCGGCACCACTGTTGAGGGTGCCGACGTCGAGGTGGCGTGCTGGCGTGACAGCCGACCATCGTGACCGGCCGCAGGCGGCAGCACGAGCTGCTGCGCTCGTGGTCGGGTTGGCCGCTGGCCTATCCTGATCGACCGCGCCGAGGTCGCCCACGCTCGGGAGGCCGGCTGGTCGGGCACCAATCACCACGACCCGGAGACGGGGGAGCGGATCCTCGGCACGGCTGGCGTGCTCGGGTTTGGCGTCGATGGCGTTTGGCACAACCCGGTCGAGGTGATCCCGTGGACAGAAGTCGAAGCGATCGCGCGCGGCGCCCGACGAGGTCCGTAAGCAGTTGGTGGAGTTCCGGGTGAGGCCTACGTGGGCGAGCACGAGGCCTTCGGGGCCAGCGGCGTGCTGCCGGTCGTAAACCGCAACTTCGGTTCGACGACCTGGACCTCGCTCGCGTAACGCTCGTACGTACACCGCGGCAGTCGCCAGTCTCGTTTCCCGGTCCCGGCTTCCGCATGGGGGCCGATCGGCTCGAGGTCGTGGTCACGAATGACCAGGCCAGATGGCGCAACTGGGCCTGGAAATGGTTGACCGGTCCTTTTATTGCCTGAATCTGCTGTTTTGGTCGCATTTCTCGGGTAACGGCACACACTGAGCGAAACGACCGAACCTTGCTGGGCAACCGCCCGGCACTGTGGTCGCCCATGGGGGAGAGCGTTGCCTCCACATTGAAGGATTCGCCATGGCTACATTCACCAAGAAGAAGATCGTCGCCCTCACCGCCGCCTTCGTGATCGTCGGCGGCGCTGCCTTCGCCTACTGGACCGCGGGGGGCGAGGGAGGGGGCTCGGCGGACACCGGGACCAGTGAGGTCGTCACGATCGTCCAGACGGCTCTGGCGGACGATGCGCTGTATCCCGGCGGCGAACCCGTCGCTCTCTCCGGCACCTTCACCAACGACAACGACGGGCCGACCTATGTCGGCCAGGTCTCGGTGGCGATCGAGGTGGACTGGGACGCACAGGCCGACCTCGGGGCTCCCGCCTGCACTGAAGCGGACTTCGAGCTGGTCCAGCCGACCGCTACCAACGGTGATGTCATTACCGGAACGACCTGGGGCGGTGGCTCCATCCAGTTGGTGAACGCTGCAACCAACCAGGACAACTGCAAGAGCGTCACGGTTCCGCTCGTCTACACCAGCAGCTGACCCGCTGAATCCAGGTGGCGGTCCGGCCCACGCGTCGGGCCGCCACCTTCAGGTGCGAAAGGGGCGAGATGACCATGCCGACAACACGACGCCGCGCGATTCTGGTCGGCCTGCTGGTTGGACTTCCAGTTGCGCTGTTCGGCGCGCTGCTGGCGGTCTGGGGCCTGGCCGACCGTTACCGGCCCATGGGCGGCACCGCTTGGTCGACCTCCCACCCCCACCAGCCGCACGTGGCATGGGGCACCTCGGTCAAGATCAGCGGGACGACGCGGAAACCGCTCCGGCCCGGCGTCTCGTCGCGCGTCAGGCTCGGGTTCACGAACCAAGGACTGAAAGCCGTCTCGCTGCGTCACGTCAGGGTCACCATCAGCAGCATCACCGCTCCGCAGGCAAGCCCAGAATATCCGTGCACTCGGGCGGACTTCCGGGTCCGGCCGATGCGGGCACGTCCGTTCGTTGTGCCCGATGACGGGTTCACCAATCTGGTTCGCCTCGGCGTTCCGGGGTGGCAGTGGCCACGCCTCACGATGCGCAACCGGCCGGTGAACCAGGACGGCTGCAAGGGCGCCAGCCTCAAGCTCAGCTACCGCGGATACCGAGCGTGGTCAGGGTGAGGGTCGCCCCGAGACATGCCGCGCGCGGAGCGATTCCGCTGGCCCTGATGATCCTCCTCGTCCTCCTGGCGGCCGGTTCCGCGACGGCGTACTGGGTTGCGTCGGGAAGCGGCTCGGACTCCGGGAGCACCGCCACCACGGCATCAGTGACGCTGAGCCCGGCCACCCCGTCGGCGGCGCTGTTCCCCGGCGGACAGGCGTCGGTGGCACTGACCATCACCAATCCCAACCTCGCCAGCGTCCGGGTCGGCTCTCTTGCGCTGGACACCAGCCGAGGGTCCGGCGGCTTCGCTGTCGACGGCGCGCATGCTGGGTGTGTCCTGTCTGCCCTGTCGTTCGCGACCCATACCAACGCGGGCGCGGGCTGGACCGTCGCCGGCAGCGGGAGCCTGTCGGTCACTCTCACCAACGCACTCTCGATGACAGCCTCCGCGGCCAACGCCTGCCAGGGCGCCACCTTCACGGTGTACCTCACGGCCGGCCCGTGAAGCGGCACCTGGCGACGCTCGCAGCTGCGGTCGCCCTGACCATCGTGGCGGCCACGGCCTGGGCCTACTGGACCTCCGGCTCGGTGCCTGGCGGCAACGGCGCCGCCGCGGCTTCGGCTCTCAACCAAGGTGCAACCCCGAGCGTCAGCGCCGTAGGGCACACCCTCACTGTGAGCTGGACCCCCGGCACCCTGTCGAGCGGTCAGGCGGTCAGCGGCTACCTCGTCAAGCGCTACGACGCTGGCACACTCGCCCCGCAGACGATCCTGTCGGCGTGCGCCGGGACGGTCACGGCAACGTCCTGCGTGGAGAGCAATGTGCCCAACGGGTCGTGGAAGTACGCCATCACCCCGGTCTTCGCGACCAACTGGCAAGGTCTGGAGAGCGCCAAGAGCGCGACGGCGCAGGTCGTCGTCGACCCCACCGCGCCAGTCAACGCGATCACGCTCTCGTCGGTGACGGGCGGTGCCTTCCTGAGCAGCGGCACCGTCTACTACCGCGGCGCCGCTGCGGGCAGCCTCCGGGTCACCAACGCCGTCACCGATGCAGGACCGGGTCCTGCCTCCAGCCAGACGAGCACCCTGACCGGCACCTCAACCGGCTGGACTCACACCGGGTCGACGGTCTCGACGCCGTCCGGAGGACCGTACGAGTCCAACCCGTTCGTCTGGAGCGCCGCGACCACCACGTCGCCCCAGGTCACCGTCACGGGGCGCGACGCGGACGGGAACTCCGCGCCCACGACGCTGAGCATGATCAACGACTCGACAGCGCCTACCGCGTCTGTGAGCTATCCGGATGGCAGCTCCACGGGAACCTCAGTGACTGTCACCTTGTCTGCCAGCGACGGCGGCGCCGGCATCGAGACCCGACTGCTCCAGCGGGCGTCGGCTGCCCTCACCGGGAGCACCTGCGGTCCCTTCGGCTCCTTCGCAACGGTGGCCGGCGGCATCAACCCCAGCTCGCCGGTCAGCGACCCAGTGGCCCAGGACTATTGCTACCAGTACCGGTACGTCATCGACGACCACGTCGGCAACCAGCAGATCGCCACCAGCGCCAGTGTCGTGTCCGTGTTGCCGCGGACCTACGTCAACACGATCAACACCGCGAACGGTCTGGTGAGCTACTACCGGATGGGCGAGGCCACGACATCCGCCGACTCGATGGCCGGGACCGCCGGCGCCACCCTGCAGAGCCGTAACGGCGAGGTCGGGGCGACGTGGACCAAGCATGCCTCGTCGAACGCCGATGCCGTGCTCACCGACGCCGGCCGGCTCCGCAAGAATGGCACCTCGACCGGGCAGTCGCTCTACTCCGCCTCCGCGCAGCCCGCCACCCCGAACTACACCGTTGAGGCCGACGTCTACGTGAGGTCAAACCTCGCCGGAGACATGGCCGGCGTGGTCGGTCGGATGGATCCCAGCAACGCCAATGGCACCTACTATTTGGTGCGCTACGAACAGTCGGGACAGAAGTGGGTTCTGTACAAGAGAGTCAACGGCTCGTTCGACTGGCTGGGTGAATCGGCGACGCAGGCGCTGACGTCGCTGACGACGTACCGGCTTGCCCTGGACATGAGCGGCACGACGATCCGGGTCCTGGTGGACGGAGTGCAGCTGATCTCGGCCACCGATTCCGCCATCTCCGCCGCCGGCCGCGGTGGGGTCCTCTTCGGGTTCGGCGGTGCGGCGACAACTGTGACCAACCTCCTCGGCTTCCACGTCGACAACTTCCGGATCAGCCCGCCGCTGATCGACTCCAAGAGCAGCAATCACGGCACCTGGTTTGGCGGGGCGACCCTGGGCGCAACCGGCGCGATCGCCGGCGAGTCCAACACCGCTGCCTCCTTCGACGGGTTGAATGACTTCAGCACAGCCGCACGCCAGATCTCCGACGACTTCTCCATCGAGTTCTGGTTCAAGTCGACCCAAGGCATCGGCACCGGAAGCGACTGGTCGGCGGGTGCCGGCCTGGTCGACGCCTCGGTCCCAGGGGCGGCCAACGACTTCGGTGTCTCGCTGCGCTCCGACGGCCGGTTGGTCGCGGGAGTGGGCACACCTGACGTATCGATCGTGTCGACCTCGGGCGGCCACAACAACGGTGCCTGGCACCACGTGGTGTTCACGCGCACCCAGTCGACCGGCGCGCTGGCGCTGTACGTCGACGGGGCTGCCGCCGGGACCGCCACCGCCCACACCGCGGCGCTCACCAGTCCGACCAGCATCAGCTTCGGACGCGTCCTGGGAGGCAGCAACTTCTTCCTCGGTTCGTTGGACGAGGTCGTGCTCTACAACACCCCGCTGAGCGGGGGAACAATCGCCAGCCACTACAGCCTCGGTTCCGTGGGCCAGGACCTGGTAGGCCCGACGGGCGGCTCCGTCGACGCCAGCGGCCTGGTGGGCACCGGCTCCCGCTACGCAGCCTCGACGACGCTGAGTCTGGTCCTCGCCAAGGGAACGGACCCGAGCGGTGTGGCGACGACCGGCAACACGCTGGTGCGGGCGACCGCGACCCTGGCCAGCGGCAGTTGCGGCACGTTCGGCACCTACACCCTCATCGCCGGTGGGACCGACCCGGTGTCGCCGAAGACCGACGTCGTCATCGACCAGGCCTGCTACAAGTACCGCTACGTCGTGCTCGACACGCTGAACAACGCCGCGACGTACACCAGTCCCGACATCAAGGTCGACCTCACCGCACCCGCGGCGCCGTCGCTCGCCCACACGCTGTTCACCAACACCTGGTGGCCCGGGTCCGGAGCCACTGTCTACTACCGCTCGGCCGCTTCCTCCGGATCGTTCAGCGCCACCGCGACAGCGACCGATACGGTGTCCGGAATCGCCAGCTATGGGTTCCCCGCTCTCGGCACCAACTGGACCTCCACGCCGGGTGCCCTAGGCGTGAACACCTACTCGTGGTCAGGCGCACCGGCGGCACCAGGGACACAGAACGTGACGGCGACCAACAACGCCGCCGGCACCTCCTCCAACTCGCCGTTCACCCTGACCGTCGACGACACCGCCCCCTCGGCCGGCACGGTAACCCCGCCCAACGCCACCCAGACCAGCACCACGGTCAGCGTCGCCTACACGACCGGCACCGACAGTGGGTCCGGCCTCGGGACGCGCCTCCTCAAACGGCAGTCCGCCCCCCTGACCGGCACCACCTGCGGCACCTACGGCGGCTGGACCACCGCCGCCACCAACCCGGTCTCCTCGCCGTTCAGCGACACGGTGACCGGCGGGTTCTGCCACCGGTACCAGTACCTGGTGTCCGACAACGTCGGCAACCAGGACACGGCAAGCAGCGCGAACGTCGTAGCGGTCTCGCCGGTGTACGCCGACACGGTCCTCGCCACCACCGGCCTCTACAGCTACTGGCGCATGGGCGATGCGGTGGGCTCGACGGTGATGGACGAGATCACGGCGACCAACAACAACGGCACGTACTTCAACGCGCCTACCCGGGGCGTGGCTGGTGCGCTGCCCGGCGACGCGAACACCGCTGTCCAGTTCAACGGAACGAATCAGTATGCGACCGCCGTGCGGCAGCTCAGCGGCAGCTTCTCCTTGGAGATCTGGGTGAAGTCGACCCAAAATTACGCCAACAACCCCGCCTGCGCCCAGTGGAATCAGGGCGCCGGCCTGATCGACGCCATCGTCGGTCCCAACGGCGACGACTTCGGCATCTCGATGTGCTCGGGGAAGATCCTCGCGGGCGTCGGCAGCCCCGACGTCACCATCGTCTCGTCGGCGACGTACAACGACGGCAGCTGGCACCACGTCGTGTTCACCCGCACCCAGACCAGCGGCGCCATTGCGCTCTACGTCGACGGCGCATCGGTCGGCACCGCGACCGGCAGCACCTCCGCGCTCACCTCGGCGGCCAACCTGAACTTCGGGAGAAGCAACTCCACCCAGTTCTACTTCGCCGGGACCCTCGACGAGGCCGCGCTCTACAACACGGTGCTGTCACCGGCGACCGTCACCAGTCACTACGGCGCCCGCTGACGGCCCGGACGCCGTGGTCAGCGGGCAACCGGCCCACACCAGCCGGCCGGAATCGTGGTCGACCACCACCGACAGGTACCGCTGCCCGCGCTTGTATGCGATCGCATCGACACCATGGCACCGCCGCCACTGTCGGCCCATGCGGTGGGTCGTCGTGATCCTCGCCGACGACGACGGGGAGCTGCTGGCGGTGGGAGAGGCGCGCATCCGAGGCACCAAGACCGCGCGCAGCGACCGGGTCGTGGCGATGCCGGAGTGGCTGACGGCTCGGCTACGCGACCGCGCCGAGCGTTTTGGTACGAAGGGACTCGTCTTCCCTACCCCTGGCCGTTGGGGCACGGCTAGCCGCGAGAAGGAGCGCGATCGGCGGAAACGTCACGTGCCACCTCCGGGTGCTCCTCAACGACGCCGGGATGGCCTGGGCGACCGCTCACGCCTTCCGCACTACGGTCGGTGACGTGGTGACCAAGGGCCTGAACGGGCGCGGAGGCAGCGAACATCCTTGGCCACGCTCGCGCGTCCACGACCTATGACCGCTACAGCGACCGCCGGCAGCGCCCTACGGGCGCCGTTGGCGTGCTCGCAGATGTGGCCTCGTGATCTGTATTCCGGGGGGTGGGTCGGAATGAGCAGTGCCTCTGATCTGCGTTCATGCAGGTCAGAGGCACTTTCTGTACGGCATCAGGGACTCGAACCCCGAACCCGCTGATTAAGAGTCAGCTGCTCTGCCAATTGAGCTAATGCCGCGCGTGGTGAAGCGACGTGAACGATACCAGCGGGGAACCATCGAGAAAAATCGAGGGGCGCCACCGCGGGACGTCATGCGGACGGAGCAAGCGGACACTCCATCCGCATGACGTCCTGTGAGGGTGAGACGTCAGATCGAGGCGAGCACGGCCTGCGCCGCGCTGTGTCCGCCGAGGCCCGAGACGGCGCCACCGCGCCGCGATCCGGAGCCGCAGACGAGGATCGAGGCGAGGTCGGTCTGGACGCCCCACTGCTGGGCGGGCGTCTCCAGGCGGGCGCGGTTGGGCGCCCACGGCCACTCCAGGTCACCGTGGAAGATGTGTCCGCCGGGCATGGCGAGGTCGCGCTCGATGTCCTGTGGGATCTTGGCCTCGAGGCAGGGCCGGCCGTCGGTGTCGGTGGCCAGGCAGGACTCGATCGGGTCGACCAGGTGCAGGTTGAGGGACTCGAGCGCCCGGCCCACGGCGAGCCGCTTGGCACCCTCCGGGTCACGGTCGAAGAGGGCCGAGGGGGTGTGCACCCCGAAGTAGGTCAGGGTGTGGGTGCCGGGCCGGTCCTCGCCGAGAATCGAGGGGTCGGTGAGCGAGTGGCAGTAGATCTCGCCGGGCAGCACTCGTGGCACCCGGCCGGCCGCCGCGTCGTCGTACGCCTCCTCCAGTTGGGTGTAGTCCTCGGCCAGGTGGAGGGTGCCGGCGAAGGCGACCTCGGGGTCGACCCCGGACCTCAGTCGAGGCAGCCGGTCGAGCAGCATGTTGATCTTCAGCTGGGAGCCAGCCGGCTTCGTGTTCGGGTCCTCGGGCCCGCCGAGCAGGATGCGCAGCACCCACGGTGCGACGTTGGCGAGCACGTGCCGGGTGCTGACCCGGTGAGTGCCGGACCCGTCGTCCCAGACGACCTCGGCCGAGTCGTCGGAGGCATGGATGCGGCTGACCCCGGCGCCGGTCAGGATCTCGGCACCGGCCGAGGTGGCCGCGCGGGCGAGCGCGTCGGTGACCGCGCCCATGCCGCCGACCGGGACCCGCCACTCGCCGGTCCCGTTGCCGATCAGGTGGTAGAGGAAGCACCGGTTCTGCAGCAGCGACGGGTCGTGCATCGACGCGAACGTGCCGATCAGCGCATCGGTCGCCACCACGCCCCGCACGGTGTCGTCGGAGAAGCGTGCCTCGATCGCCGCACCGAGCGGGCTGGCGACGAGGTCGCGCCACACGTCGGGGTCCACCTGGTCCCGGATCTCGCGCTCGAGAGGGAGCGGCTGGAGCAGGGTCGGGGCGACCACCTCGGCGAGCCCCGCGACGTCACCGTAGAAGCGCCGCCAGGCGGCGTACTCGTCAGCGCCTCCGGTGAGTTCGCGGAACGACTGCTCGGTGCCCGGCCCCTCCGGGCGCTCCACCAGGAGACCGCCGGGCCGGCCGGCGCGGATCGTCGGCGTGTACGACGCCAGCGAGCGCGACGAGAGCTGCAGGTCGAGGTCCAGGTCGGCCATCAGTTGCTCCGGCAGCAGCGAGACCAGGTAGGAGTAGCGCGAGAGTCGGGCCGGGTGGCCCGAGAACGCGTGGGCGGAGACGGCCGCGCCGCCGGTGTGGGACAGCCGCTCGAGGACCAGCACCGACAACCCCGCGCGGGCGAGATAGGCGGCGGCGACGAGGCCGTTGTGGCCGCCACCCACCACGACGACGTCATACGAACTGTGTTGCGAAGCCATCCGATCAACCTAGGCCACTCCCGTCCGGATCCGACGGCTGCGGAGGCGAACCGGCAAGTCGCGTGCCAGACTGCTCGGCGCGCGAGAGGATGAGGAGACCGTGTCGAGGTCGAGCGGACGACTCGGGAGGTGGGGAGTGGCACCGAAGTCGTCGCTGTGGCCTGCTCTCGGACTCCTCGCCATGACCACGGTCTTCGGACTGCTCGCGCTGTACGGCGCGCCGGAGGGCGGCGACGCGATCGGGATCTGGCCGGCGGCGCTCGCGTCGGCCACGCTGCTCGTATCGCGGCGGCCACCCACCGCCGTCGTGCTCGCGCTGGTGTTCGTCATCGCCTTCGGCACGATCTGGAGCGCCCGCCCTGCCGATGTGTCGGTCGGGCTCGCCCTCGGCCTCTCTGCGGAGACCTGGGTGGTGTGGTGGATCCTCACGGGCGGTGTCCGTGAGCGACCGCTGCTCTACTCGAACCTCGATCTGGCGCGCTACATCGGCTCGGCCACGATCGGGGCCTTCGTCGTCGCCGCCGCCGCAATCATCACGAGCTTCGCGACCGGGTGGGGCGACCCCTGGCTCCTGGGACTCGCCGTCGGTACGTCGAGCCTCGCGTCGCAGCTGTCGGTCACGCCGTTCTTCTGCAGGATGCGGCCCCACCGCGGCCTCGCGCCCACGATCGAGCGAGTGGCTCAGTGGGCGCTGATCCTGACCGTCACGCCCGTCGTCTTCCTGCTCGACGACTTCCCCGCCATGGTCTTCATGATCATGCCGGTGCTCGCCTGGGGAGCCCTTCGCAGCGGCGCCTACGAGTCGATCGCCCAGCTCTTCGTGACCCTCGGGTTCGCGATCGGGCTGACGACCCGCGGGCAGGGTCCGTTCGCGCACGTCGGCGAGCGCTACGGGCTTCCCGTGGACATGCAGGGCATCCTGCTCGCCGTCTTCATCATCGGCTGCGCGCTCGTGGTGGTGCCGTTCGTGCTCAGCGTCGGCGAGCAGATCGAGAACGCCCGTCAGGTCGCCGCGGAGCGCGACCGGGTGCAGAGCATCGTCAACGGCTCGATGGGTGTCGCCATCATCGGCACCGACGAGCTCGGCCGGATCACGCTCTTCAACCCGGGTGCTGAGCGGCTGCTGGGCTACGCGGCAGCCGAGGTGCAGGGCCAGCAGACCCGGATGTTCCTGCACAGTGCCAAGGGTGTGGCCGAGAAGGCCGCCGAGCTCGGGGTCGCCAACGACTTCACGACGGTGGCCGCGGCGCTGATCGGACGGGGCCCGAGTGACATGAAGTTCCTGCGCAAGGACGGCCAGGAGCGCAGCCACTCCATGTCGCTCAACCGCATCGTCGACGACCGCGGCGAGGTCATCGGCTACGTCAGCACCTCCGAGGACATCACCGAGCGGGTCGAGGCCGAGGGGCGGCTGGTCGAGGCGCTCGAGACCGAGCGCCAGGCGGTCGAACGGCTGCGGGAGGTCGACCGGGTCAAGGACGCGTTCGTGTCCAGCGTCAGCCACGAGCTGCGGACCCCGATCACCAGCATCCTCGGCTACACCGAGATGCTCGAGGACGGCGCCTACGGCCAGCTCGGGGAGGAGCAGCTCGACGCCGTACGCCGAGTGGGGACCAACAGCTCGCGGCTCCTCTCTCTCATCGACGACCTGCTGACGCTCTCGCGGATCCAGGACGGCGGGCTCGGGATGGTCGCCCGCGTGGTCGACCTGCGCAAGGTCATCGCGGCCGCCTGCGCGGTCGTCGCCCCGTCGCTCGAGCGCCGGGACCTGGAGCTGGACATCCAGGTACCCGACGAGCCGACCCCGTTCCTCGGGGACCGCGACATGCTCGAGCGGGTGGTGATCAACCTGGTCGGCAACGCCGTGAAGTTCACGCCGGAGGGCGGCCACGTCAGCGTCCGGCTCGTGGTCGGGCCGGAGCACGTCGTGATCGAGGTGGCTGACACCGGCATCGGCATCCCGCGACAGGAGCAGGAGCAGCTCTTCACCAGGTTCTTCCGCTCGTCGCTCGCCCAGGAGCACGCGATCCCCGGTAGCGGTCTGGGGCTCTCCATCGCCCACGCGATCGTCGAGCAGCACGGTGGCTCGATGGCGGTGGAGTCCGAGCCGGGCGCGGGGACGACCTTCCGGGTGCTGCTACCCGTCCTGGCTCCCGCCGTCTGACAGGTCCTTCGCGAACCACGCCTCGGCGTACGGGTTGTCGTTGTAGCGCTCGACCGTGAGGTAGCCGGCGCGGCCGTACATCGCGATCGCCTCGGTGAGGGCTCCGTTGGTGTCGAGGACGACTCGCTGGTGGCCGAGCCGTGCGGCGAGGCGCTCGAGCTCGCGCAGCATCCGCGAGCCGAGCCCGGCACCCCGCCAGTCCTCGTGCACCCACATCCGCTTGATCTCCCCGGTCTCGGGGGAGAGCGCCCGCACCCCGCCGTACGCCACCGCACGGCCGTCGCTGGTCGCCAGCAGGAAGGTGCCGGCGTGGTCGGGCTCGCCCGGGTCGAAGCCGTGGGGGAACCGACGCTGCAGCTCGGCGAAGTAGCGACCAGCCGCATCGACGGCGGCCGGATCGGCGGGCTCGACCTCGCGCAGCTGGATCGTGGCGGCGCGCACCAGCAGGTCCGCGGTGGCGAGGGCGGCGACCAGGCGCTCGCGCTGCCGCCCGGTGAGCGGTGCCACCAGCTGCTGGGCCAGCGCCTCGGACCGGTCGTCGAGCTCACGCCAGGCCTGGAGCCCGGGACCGGTCAGCGTCGCCACCCGCCGACGCCGGTCCGTGGGGTCGGGGGAGACGTCGACCAACCCTTCCTCGGCCAGCCGGCGCAGCAGCCGGGTCAGGTATCCCGAGTCGAGGGTCAGCCGGTCACGCAGGTCGCGTACGCCGGCGCCCTCCGGTCCGATCTCGAAGAGCAGGCGAGATACCCCGAGTGGTCGCCCGGTGCCGAGGAAGGACTCGTCGAGCGCGCCGATCCGCTGGGTGTAGGTGCGGTTGAACCGTCGCAGGGTCTCGGTGTCGTCTGACATTCCTCTGACTTTAGTCAGAGGAATGTCAGACGGGAAGGCTCCGGACGATCTCCTCGACGCGGTCCTTGGCGTCGCCGAAGAGCATGTGCGAGTTCTCCTTGAAGAACAGCGGGTTCTGGACGCCGGCGTACCCGGTGGCCATCGAGCGTTTGAAGACGATGACGTCCCGCGCCTTCCAGACCTCGAGGACGGGCATGCCGGCGATGGGGCTGCCGGGCTCGTCGAGCGCGGCCGGGTTGACGGTGTCGTTGGCGCCGATGACCAGGACGACGTCGGTGTCGGCCAGGTCGTCGTTGATCTCGTCCATCTCGAGCACGATGTCGTAGGGCACCTTGGCCTCCGCGAGGAGCACGTTCATGTGCCCGGGAAGGCGGCCGGCGACCGGGTGGATGCCGAAGCGGACGGTGATCCCGCGGGCGCGGAGCTTGGCGGTGAGCTCGGCGACGGGGTACTGGGCCTGGGCGACGGCCATGCCGTAGCCGGGGGTGATCACCACCGTCGAGGCGCCTGCCAGGAGCTCGGCGGTGGCGTCGGCCTGGATCTCGCGGTGTTCGCCGTAGTCGCGCTCCTCGCCGGAGACGGCGCCGTCGGAGCCGAACCCGCCGGCGATCACCGAGACGAACGAGCGGTTCATCGCCTTGCACATGATGTAGCTCAGGATCGCACCCGAGGAGCCGACCAGGGAGCCGGTGATGATCAGCAGGTCGTTGTCGAGCAGGAAGCCGGCTGCGGCCGCGGCCCAGCCGGAGTAGCTGTTCAGCATCGAGACCACGACCGGCATGTCGCCGCCGCCGATCGCGGCGACCAGGTGGAAGCCGAGGAAGAGCGCCAGCGCGAGCATCGCGAGCAACGGGACGAGCGCGGCGTGGTCGTCGGCCCAGCCGTCGTACGACATGAACCAGAAGAGGAGCGCCAGCGAGGCCACCAGGACGAGCAGGTTCAGCAGGTGCCGCTGCGGCAGCACCAGCGGCGAGGACTTCATCCGGCCGCTGAGCTTGAGGTTGGCGACGATCGAGCCGGTGAAGGTCACCGCTCCGATGAAGACGCCGATGAAGACCTCGATGTCGTGGATGGTCGCCTCGGAGCCCGTGTGGGGGGCGTGCGGGTCGAGGAAGGAGTTGATGCCGACGAGCACCGCTGCCAGGCCGACGAAGCTGTGCAGGATCGCGACCAGCTCGGGCATGCCGGTCATCTCGACGGTGCGCGCCCGCCAGGCGCCGATCGCACCGCCGGCACTCATCGCCAGCACGATGATCAGCAGGGTGACGCCGACGCCGTTGAGGGTGTCGTCGTAGTCGAGCTCGGCGTTCTGCGCCGCCTTCAGCACGGTCGCCACCAGGGCGAGAGCCATGCCGGTCATGCCGGCGACGTTGCCGGTCTTCGCGGTCTCGTGCTTGGACAGGCCGGCCAGCGCTGCGATGAAGAGCACGCCGCCCACGATGTAGAGGCCCTGGATCAGGCCGTCGAGGTGTTCCCAGGTAAGAAAGTCGGACATGTCGCTCAGTCCTTCCGGAACATCTCGAGCATCCGGAGGGTCACCAGGAACCCACCGAAGATGTTGATGGACGCGACGAGTACGGCGAGGGTGGCCATGATCGCGATGGCGGGGTTGGTCGAGCCGACCTGCAGGATGCCGCCGACCAGGATGATCCCGGAGATCGCGTTGGTCTCACTCATCAGCGGCGTGTGCAGTGCGTGCGCGACATTGGAGATCACGTAGTAGCCGACGAAGACCGCCAGCGTGAAGACGGTGAAGTGGCCCAGGAAGTCGGCAGGGGAGTAGGTCGCTGCCAGGACGAACAGGACCGCGACGAGCCCGCCGGCGAACACCTTCCGCCGTGGGTCCGGCGGTGGCTTGGGTGCGACGGGTATGGGCAGGGCCGCCGGTGCTGCCGGGGCCGCGGAGACCTGCACGGGTGGCGGCGGCCACAGGGTCGAGCCGTCGTGGGCGACCGTGATACCGCGGACGATGACGTCGTCGAGGTCGAGTGCCAGCACGCCGTCCTTCTCGGGCGTCATCAGCTTGAGCAGGTTGACGATGTTGGTGCCGTAGAGCTGCGAGGTCTGGGCGGCCAGACGACCAGCCAGATCGGTGTAGCCGATGATGGTCACGCCGTTGTCGGTGACGACGACCTCGTCGGTCCGCGTGAGCTCGGTGTTGCCGCCGTTGGCGGCCGCCATGTCGACGATCACCGAGCCGGTGCGCATCCCGGCGATGGTCTCGGCGGTCACGAGCTTCGGGGCCGGGCGCCCCGGGATCAGGGCGGTGGTGACGACGATGTCGGCGCCACGCGCCTCCTCGTCGTACATCGCCGCCGTCGCGGCGACCTGCTCGGCGGTCATCTCCTTGGCGTAGCCGTCGGAGGAAGCAGCTGCCTCCATGGCCGGGTCATTGACTGTGACGAACTCCGCACCCATCGACTCGACCTGCTCGGCCACCTCCGGGCGTACGTCGAACGCCCGGACGATCGCGCCCATGCTGCCGGCGGCACCCAGTGCGGCCAGTCCGGCGACGCCGGCGCCGACGACGAAGACCTTCGCCGGCGGCACCTTGCCCGCGGCGGTCACCTGGCCGGTGAACTGGCGGCCGAAGGCGTGCGCGCCCTCGATCACGGCGCGGTAGCCGGCGACGTTGGCCATCGAGCTCAGCACGTCCATCGACTGGGCGCGGGAGATCCGCGGCACCGCGTCCATCGCCAGCGCCGTGACCCCCGCGGCCGCCAACGCCTCGACCAGCTCCGGGCTGCGCGCCGGAGCCATCATCGAGATGACCACCGTGCCGGGCCGCAGGCGGGCGATCTCCTCGGGTGTCGGGGCGTTGACCTTCACCACGATGTCGCTCGACCACACGTCATCCGCGCCCCCGACCGAGACGTCGGCCGCCGTGAACGCTTCGTCCGGCTGGGCGGAGGCGACGCCGGCGCCGGACTCGACGACCACGTCGTACCCGAGCTTCTGCAGCTGGACCGCCGTCGTGCTGGTCGCCGCGACCAACGTCTCGCCGGGCCGTGACTCGCGGGGGATTCCGATGCGCACAGGTGCTCCTTGCTCGTAACGGTGCTGGACGAAGAGTGTCAGGCGGAGCCGGTTCCCGCAGTCCGTAACCGGCCGATGAGATGGACGACCTTGCTCCGGGTCGCCCGCCCGGGTGCCGCTCGTGAACGTCGATGTTCGACCACCTCGACGCGTCGAGCCGCTCGGGCTGGGAGAGTCCAGGAGCTGGATCGGGTTGTAGACGATTGTCTGGACAGCGGTCCAGGATGTCGGGCGGGCCGACGCCTTCCAGCTCGCCGAGGTGGCGGTCCGTGCCGGCTCGAGCGGTCCGGCGTCCGCGCCGACGATGTCGACGACCTCGTGCTGGGCTGAGAGCTTCCAGGGCGGGGGCGTCATCGGCCGCGACGTCGCCGTACGACTCGGCCAGGACTCGGTCCCCCATGGTGGTCGAGATCGTCTGACCGGAGATCCGGGAGCGCCGGATTGGTCCAGATGCTTGCGTGGTGGGCGCCCAGTAGGACACGCTAGACACATGTCCAGCCAAGTGTCTGCCCAGCCCCGTCAAGGCCTCAACGCCCGGCAGGCCGAGACGGTCGAGCGACTCCTCGTCGCCGGCCTCGAGGAACTGCGCGCGGTCGGCCACGAGGCGTTGACCGTCCGCACGGTCGCGACCAGGGCCGGGGTCTCGCCAGCGACGGCGTACACCTATCTGGCTTCGAAGAACCACCTCTTCGCCGAGCTGTTCCTGCGGTTCCTCGCGGAGGACGCCGACCGCGAGCCGGCGGGCGCGGGCCCGACCGAGCGGCTGCAGTCGGTGACCCGGCACCTCACCACCCGGCTGGCGGGTGCACCGGAGCTGGCGGCCGCCGTCACGCCCGCACTCCTCGGCACCGACCCGGACGTCGCGAGGCTGCGGCTGCGCATCGGAGGCGAGTTCGTGAACCGCTTCCGAGCCGCGCTCGGAGAGGGCGCGAACCCCGACGTCGTCGAGACGGTGACGCTCGCGTTCTCCGGCGCGCTCCTCCAGGGCGGCATGGGACTGATGACCTACACCGAGATGGGCGACCGGCTGGACGCGGTCGTCGCCGTGATCATGAAGGGCAACGACTGATGAACGCTCAGGTGGACGCGGGCCCGATCGTCTTCGACCCCTATGACTACGCGTTCCAGGAGGACCCTTATCCCGTCTACCGGCGCTGCCGTGACGAGGACCCGCTGCACCACAACTCGGAGCACGACTTCTGGGTGCTGACCCGACACGCCGACGTCCAGCACGCCGTACGCACCGAGGGCGTCTACTCCAACGCGATGGGCGTCTCGATCGACAGGAGTGCGTGGGGTCCCGACGCCCACAAGGTGATGTCCTTCCTCGGCATGGACCCGCCGCGCCAGAAGCGCCTGAGGTCACTGGTCTCGAAGGGCTTCACGCCTCGCCGGGTCACCGAGCTCGCGCCGCGGATCGCGCAGCTCACCGACCATTACCTGACGCAGTGCCTGGAGATGGGCAGCTTCGACTGGATCACCGACTTCGCCGGCCGTCTCCCGATGGACGTCATCTCCGAGATGATGGGCGTGCCGGAGGCCGACCGGGTAGAGGTGCGGCGCCTCGCCGACCTGGTCGTGCACCGAGAGCCCGGTGTCGACGACGTGCCGCGCGCCGGCATGGAGGCGAGCCTCGACCTCGTCGTCTACTACGCCGACATGGTCGAGCAGCGCAAGAAGCGGCCGACCGACGACCTGACCAGCGCACTGCTGGCCGCGGAGATCGACGGTGACGAGCTGACGGACGAGGAGATCATCGCGTTCCTCTTCCTGATGGTGGTGGCGGGCAACGAGACCACGACGAAGCTGCTCGGGCACGCCCTCTTCCACCTGACCCGGCACCCCGAGCAGTACGACAAGGTCTTCGCCGACCCGGCGCAGCCGGACGATCTGGTCGTGCCGTGGATCGAGGAGACGCTCCGCTACGACACGTCCAGCCAGATGCTCGCCCGGCACCTGCTGCAGGACGTCGAGCTGCACGGCAAGGTCGCGCCGGCGGGCTCGAAGCTGGTCATCGTGATCGGCTCGGCGAACCGCGACGACCGGGTCTTCTCCGACCCCGACCGCTTCGACATCTTCCGGGACAAGGACGAGGTCGCCCAGCTGCTCAGCTTCGGAGGCGGCCGGCACTTCTGCCTGGGCGCCAACCTGGCTCGGCTCGAGGCACAGATCGCGCTGCGCGAGGTCGTACGCCGGGTCGCCCGCGTCGACGTCGACCACGACGCCTGCCGGCGAGTGCACTCGATCAACGTCCGTGGCTTCGCGTCGATGCCGGTCACGATGGGGATGCGCTGATGGGCAAGTACGCACATCCCGACCGACGGCCCGCCGTCGTCACCGGCGCCTCGTCGGGCATCGGCGCGGCAACGGCGCTCGCCCTGTCGGCGAGCGGCTACCCAGTGGCGCTGGGCGCTCGTCGTACCGACAAGTGCGAGGAGGTCGCGACCGCTATCCGCGACGACGGCGGCGAGGCCAGCGTGCACGCCCTCGACGTCACCGACGACGAGTCGGTGACCGCCTTCGCCAAGGCCGTCGCGTCCGACCTGGGCGACATCGAGATCGTGATCAGCAACGCCGGCGCGGTGGCACCGGGCACCGTCCACGAGGTCGAGACTGACCGGTTCGCCCGCGAGATCGACCTCAATCTGGTCGGCGCGCAGCGTCTCGTGCGGGCCTTCGTGCCCGGCATGGTCGAGCGTCGGCGCGGCGACTTCGTCTTCGTCTCCAGCGACGTGGCCGTGCGGGCCCGCCCGTTCATGTCGTCGTACGCCGCAGGCAAGTGGGGCCTCGAGGGCATGGCGAACGCCGTCCAGATGGAGCTCGAGGGCACCGGCGTGCGCGCCTCGATCGTGCGCCCCGGCCCGACGTGGAGTGAGATGGGCACCGACTGGGACGTCGACCAGGCGGCGTTCGTGCTCAACCAGTGGGTGCGCTTCGGCCTCGCCCGTCATCCGCACTTCCTCAAGCCCGCCGCCCTCGCCGACGCGATCACCACCGTCGTCCGTGCTCCTCGCGGCGTGCACCTCAACCTGATCGAAGTCTCACCCGAAGCCCCTGTAGAGGACCGATGAGCAACATCCAGGAGGTCTCGTACGTCGTCGCGGACGACGGCTACGGCCACCTCGCCGAGATGCGGGTCGACCCGATCGGCCTCTTCGAGCGGGTGCGCGCCGAGTGCGGCGACATCGGCCGCTTCAAGCTCGCCGACAAGGACGTCGTGCTCGTGTCGGGCGCGGAGGCCAACGAGCAGTTCTTCCGGGCCCCCGACTCGACGCTGGACCAGGCCGCGGCGTACCCCTTCATGACCCCGATCTTCGGCAAGGGTGTCGTCTTCGACGCCTCGCCGGAGGAACGCCAGCAGATGCTCAAGAACCAGGCGCTGCGCGGCGACATGATGCGCGGCCACGCCGCGACCATCGAGGTCGAGATCAACCGGATGGTCGCCGACTGGGGCGACGAGGGGGAGATCGACCTGCTGGACTGGTTCGCCGAGCTGACGATCTACACGACCTCGGCTTGCCTGATCGGCAAGCCGTTCCGCGAGGAGCTCGACTCGTCCTTCGCGCACTACTACCACGAGCTCGAGCGCGGCACCGACGCTCTGGCGTACGTCGATCCCTACATGGAGATCGAGTCCTTCCGGCTCCGCGACGCCGCGCGCGAGAAGCTGGTCGAGCTGGTGCAGGGGATCATCGACAAGCGGGTCGTTCGGGGGAAGGTGCCGCGCGAGGACCGCGACCTGCTCGACGTACTGATCTCGATCGACATGTCCGCCGACTACATCACCGGCATCTTCATCTCGATGATGTTCGCCGGCCACCACACCTCATCGGGTACGGCGTCCTGGGCGCTGATCGAGCTGATGCGCAACCCCGGTGTCATGAAGGACGTCGTGGCTGAGCTCGACCACCTGTACGCCGACGGCTCCGAGGTGTCCTTCCAGGCCCTGCGTTCGATCCCGCAGCTCGAGGCGGCGCTCAAGGAGACCCTGCGCCTGCACCCGCCGCTGATCATCCTGATGCGCGTCGTCGCCGAGGAGATCGAGCTGGCCGGGCACCTGATCGCCCCCGGCACCGTCGTCGCCGCGTCGCCGCGGGTGTCGAACCGGATCGCCGAGGACTTCCCGGAGCCGGAGCGGTTCGACCCGTCGCGCTACCTCGACGAGCGCCAGGAGGACCTGCAGAACCGCTGGACCTGGATCCCGTTCGGGGCCGGCAAGCACCGCTGCGTCGGCAACGCGTTCGCGATGATGCAGATGAAGGCGATCTTCTCGGTCATCCTGCGCGACTACGAGTTCGAGATGGCGCAGCCTGCCGACTCCTACCGCGACGACACCTCCAAGATGGTGATCCAGCTCGAGCAGCCGTGCCGCGTGAAGTACCGGCGGAGGCAGAAGTGAGCGCGGGGCTCTCGACGACGCTTGCTGGCGCTCGCTGCTCGACCCACGGCACCACAGCCCCAGTCCGGGGAAGAGCCCGATGAGCTTCCGTGTCGTGGCCGACCTGGGTCTCTGCCAGGGCCACCAGATGTGCACCGGCGAGGCGCCCGGCGTCTTCGACTTCGACAACGACACCGACCAGGTCGTCGTACTCCAGGAGCACCCCGACGATTCCCTGCGCCCGCAGGTCGAGTCGGCCGTCACGTACTGCCCAGCCATGGCGCTGGCCATCGAGGAGGAACAGTGAGTCTGACCCGCGCTGAGATCGAGGAGTTCTGGGAGACCTGGCTCGACATCAACCGGCAGGTCGAGGCCACCGGCGACTGGCGGCCGATGGCCGAGTGGTACGCCGAGGACGCGACGTACGGCTGGATGTACAGCCCCGACGAGCACTTCATGGCAGTCGGCCGCGACCAGATCCGGGACTGGGCGATCGGCATCGAGATGGACGGCCTCGACGGCTGGCACTACGACTACCAGTGCACGATGATCGACGACGCCAAGAGCATGGCTGTCGGCTTCTGGAAGCAGAGGTCCGGCATCCTCGACGAGGCCGGTCAGGAGTACGAGATCCTCGGCATCGGCGGCAGCTGGTTCGGCTTCGAGCGCCAGGTCGGTGGGGCGGACGACGGGCTGATCAAGATCGCCTGGCAGCGCGACTGGTTCGACATGCCGTCGACCGCCCACACGTTCATGGCGATCGTCGAGGCCGGCAAGGCCCCCGACACGCTGCTCAAGCGGATGTCGGTCGGCGGGCTCAAGGTCCCCGGGCACTACCGCTACCAGGACATCCCGTCCTCGGTGTGGCCGCCGCCGGTCGAGGCCGGCGAGCACATCACCCAGCAGAAGGCTCCGGAGGCCACGGCATGAGCGCGTTTCCTCCCGCACCTCAGCAGCTGATCGACGGCAAGCTCGTCGGATCGGCCGACGGTACGACGTACCCGATCCTCAATCCCGCCACGGGTCTGGAGATCGGGCAGGCACCAGACGGGAGCGCAGCGGACGTCGAGGGGGCGATCGCTGCCGCCCGTCGGGCCTTCGACGAGACCGACTGGTCGACCAACGCGGACTTCCGGGTCCGGTGCCTTCGTCAGCTACACCAGGCGCTGCTCGACAACGCCGAGGCGTTCCGCGACCTGACGACCGCCGAGGTCGGCATGCCCGGCTTCATGATGGGCGCCGCCGGCTTCGACGTGCCGGTCGAGGGGCTCAAGTGGGTGACCGACATGTTGGAGTCCTACGAGTTCGAGAGCGACCTCGGCGTCGCGAAGCCGATGGGGATCAAGAGCCGCCGCACCGTACGCCGTGAGGCGGTCGGCGTCGTCGCCGCCATCACGCCCTGGAACGTGCCGACCCAGATCAACCTCGCCAAAGTCGGTCCGGCGCTCGCAGCCGGCTGCACGGTCGTCCTCAAGCCCGCGCCGGACACCCCGTGGGTGGCCTGCGAGCTGGGGCGACTGGTGGCGGAGCACACCGACATCCCAGCCGGTGTCTTCAACCTGGTCACCCCGCTCTCCAACGAGGTCGCGGCCGTGCTGTCGACCGACCCCCGCGTCGACATGGTGTCCTTTACCGGCTCTACGGCGACCGGCCGGGCGATCATGGCGGCCGCTGCTCCGACGCTGAAGAAGGTGTTCCTCGAGCTCGGCGGCAAGTCTGCCGCGATCGCGCTCGACGACGCCGACGTCTCCGCGGTCGCGGGCGCCACGGCGTTCACGGCGTGCATCCACGCGGGTCAGGGCTGCGCGATCACGACGCGGCTCGTCGTACCTCGCGAGAAGTACGACGAGGCCGTGCGGGTCGCCGCGGCCACGATGGAGTCCATCGGGGCCAAGGACCCGGCTGACCCGGGTGCGATCTGCGGCCCGGTCATCTCGGCGGTCCAGCGCGACCGGGTGGAGGCCTACCTGAAGCTCGCGGTCGAGGAGGGTGGGACGTTCGCGACCGGCGGGCACGTGATCGACCAGGACGGTTTCTGGATCGAGCCGACGGTCATCGCGGGGCTCGACAACTCCTCGCGCCTGGCGCAGGAGGAGATCTTCGGCCCGGTGCTCGTCGTCATCCCGCACGACGGCGACGACGACGCCGTACGCATCGCCAACGACTCGGCGTACGGCCTCTCCGGGTCGGTCGACTCCGGCGACATCGAGCGGGCGAAGGCCGTGGCCGCGCGCATCCGCACCGGGACGATCGCCGTCAACGGCGGGGTGTGGTTCAGCCCGGATGCGCCGTTCGGTGGCTACAAGCAGTCCGGCATCGGCCGGGAGATGGGCGTCGCCGGCTTCGAGGAGTACCTCGAGACGAAGACGCTGGCCTTCCCGGCGTGAGCCTGCGAACGCCCGAAACCCAGTGAGCGAAGAGGAGACAGCAAGTGAGCAGGTTCGAGAACAAGGTCGTCGTCGTGACCGGCGCGGCACAGGGCATCGGTGAGGCGTACGCCAAGGCGCTCGGCGTCGAGGGGTGCCTCGGTCGTCGTGGCCGACCTCAACGTCGAGTCCGGCGAGCGGGTCGCGAAGGAGATCGAGGCGGCCGGGGGTACGGCGCTGTTCGTGCGCACCGACGTCTCCTCGCACGAGTCTGCGGCTGCGATGGCCGAGGCGGCCGTCGCGGCGTACGGCGGCATCGACGGGCTGGTCAACAACGCCGCCATCTACGGCGACATGGCCTTCGACCTGCTGATCAGCGTCGACTGGGACTACTACAAGAAGTTCATGTCGGTGAACATGGACGGCGCTCTGGTGATGACCCGCGCGGTCTACCCCGAGATCCAGAAGCGCGGCGGCGGCTCGATCGTCAACCAGAGCTCGACGGCGGCGTACCTCTACTCCGGCTTCTACGGCCTCGCCAAGGTCGGCGTCAACGGCCTGACGCAGCAGCTCGCGCACGAGCTCGGCGGCCTCAAGATCCGGGTCAACGCCATCGCTCCCGGCCCGACCGACACCGCTGCCACCCGCACGCAGGCCGGCGAGGCGGCCAAGGACCTGGTCAAGGGCCTCGCCCTGAAGCGGATGGGGCAGCCCGAGGACATGGTCGGTGCCTGCCTCTTCCTGCTCTCCGACGAGTCGTCGTGGGTGACCGGGCAGATCATCGCCGTCGACGGCGGACAGACGTTCCGAGCATGACCACACGCGTTGGGTTCATCGGGCTGGGCAACATCGGCAAGCCGATGGCGCTGCGGCTCGCGGCGAGCGACGAGATCGAGCTGACCGTGTACGACGTCGCGCCCGACCCGGTCGCCGAGCTCGAGAGGGCCGGCGCCCGTGCGGCGACCAGCGTGGCCACGCTCGCGAGCCAGGCAGAGGTCATCTGCGTGATGGTCCGAGACGACGACCAGGTGCGCGACGTGCTCGGCGAGGCGCTCGGCGTGGCCGGTGACGGGCACACCGTCGTCATCCACTCGACGGTGGCCCCGGACACTCCCGCTGCCCTGGCAGACACGGCGGCCCGACACGGTGTCCAGGTGGTCGACGCGCCCGTCAGCGGCGGCGCGATGGGCGCCGCCGACGGCACGCTGGCGATCATGGTCGGCGGGTCGGACGAGGCCTTCGCGGCTGCCCGCCCGGCGCTCGACGCGATGGGCTCGCTGGTCACGCACGCGGGACCGATCGGGTCCGGCACGAAGTTCAAGCTGGCTCGCAACCTGATGCACTTCGTCGCGTTCACCGCGGCGACTGAGGCGCAACGTCTCGCCGAGGCCGCCGGCCTCGATCTGGTCGAGCTCGGCAAGGTGGTGCGCCACACCGATGCAATCACCGGGGGGCCGGGCGCGATCATGCACCGCGCGACGACGGCGCCGATCGCCAAGGACGACTTCTGGTACGGCGTGTTCGAGCACGTCACCGCGCTGGGGGAGAAGGACCTGACGTTCGCGATCGCGCTCGCGGACGAGCTCGACGTCGACGTACCGATGGCAAGCGAGGCGCTCGCCCGCCTCGGAAAGGGACTGGGACTCTAGTGGGCAAGTTCGACGACCTCTCGGAGCAGCGGCGACGCGGTCTGGAGAAGATGGAGTCGGTCTACGGCTTCGACATGACCGACGGCGCGGGTGACTTCTTCGGCATCACGGCCGACCACCTCTTCGCCGAGATCTGGAACCGCCCCGGCCTCACCGACCGGGACCGGCGGCTGCTGCTCATCGGCCTCCTCGCCGGCAGCGGTGGCCACGACGTGCTGACGATCCAGATCCCCGCGGCGTACGCCGCCGGCGAGCTCGACGACGAGCAGCTGCGCGAGATCGTGATCTTCCTCTGCCACTACGCCGGCTGGCCCAACGGCGCCCGGATCAACTCGATCGTCGAGGACACGATCGCGAAGGCGGAGCGGCGCAGGAAGGCCGAGAGCCAGGGCTGATCGCCCCGCCCGACTCGGGTGAGCAACGGGACTCGAACCCGCGACATCCACTAGGTGGTTGGCAGGGGGAGGTTCAGGTCGACGATCTCGGCCCCGGTCGAGGCGAAGTCCTTGGCGTTGAGGGTGTAGAGCGGCAGGTCCTCGCTGATGGCGACTGCGGCGATCATGGCGTCGAAAGCGCGGGCCTTCGGCTTCCGGCCGGCTGCGCGCAGAGCGGCGGCAATGGGGCCGAAGGCACGCGCAGCGGCGGCATCGAAGGGCAGCGGGTCTCCGAAGTCTGCCTCCGCCTGTTGGAGGTGCTGCTGGCGCGCAGCTCGGTCGGCCGGATCGACGGCGACCAGGGGGCCGACGGTCAGCTCCGCCAGTGTGACGGTGGTGATGATGGACTCGATGGGGAGACGCTGCGGATCGACCTCGCCGAGACGAATGACCGCATTCGTGTCGAGAACTCCCCGATCATGCGGGCGCGCGGTCACAGCGACTGATCCAGGACTGAGTCGACGTCAGCCCGCAGCGCATCGGCGTCGACCGGGGGGAGGCTCTTCCTGCGAGCCACCAGTTCTGAGGCGGAGCGGCTTCGCCGGGGGAGCGGCCGCAGCTCCGCAACCGGTGCGCCATCGCTGGTGATGGTGAGTGTCTCGCCGTGCTGCACTCGCGCCAGGACGTCGCCTCCGCGGTTGCGGAGGTCGCGGACGGAGATCAGGCGATCGGGAGTGGCACCCACGACCTCAATGTATCACCCGTGAGACAGGCCTTGGGGTACCTGTGAAAGGCATCGAGCCCCTGACCTGTCAGTACAGGTCAGGGGCTCGCATGACTGGGGTGAGTAACGGGACTCGAACCCGCGACATCCGCCACCACAAGGCGGCGCTCTACCAGCTGAGCTATACCCACCACGTTGGTCCCAGTGGGACCGAGGAGAAAGTGTAGGGGAACTACTTGCCGTTCGTGGAATCGACCTCGGCAACCGGACTCTCGTCCCCGGTCAGGCCGGTGAGAGCGCCGCCGTGGCGGGCCGCGATGGCGCGGGCGACGTCGCTCTCCGGACCGGGCGAGGGCACGAAGACGGCTTCGCGGTAGTAGCGCAGCTCCTCGATGCTCTCCTGGATGTCGGCGAGGGCGCGGTGGTTGCCGCGCTTCGCCGGCGCCTGGAAGTACGCGCGAGGGAACCAGCGCCGCGACAGCTCCTTGATCGAGGAGACATCGACGATCCGGTAGTGGAGGAAGGTCTCCAGGGTGGGCATGTCGCGGGCCAGGAAGGCACGGTCGGTGGCGACCGTGTTGCCGGCCAGCGGAGGACGGCTGCCCTCGGGGCAATGCTCCTTGATGTAGGAGAGGACCCGCTCCTCGGCCTCTTCGAGCGTCACGCCGGAGTCGAGCTCACGGGTGAGTCCGGACTTCTCGTGCATCTCGCTCACGAAGTCGTTCATCTGGTCGAGCGCCTCCGGCGGCGGCTTGACGATGATGTCGATGCCCTCACCGAGCACGTTGAGCTCGAAGTCGGTCACCAGGGCCGCGACCTCGATGAGCGCGTCGGCGCCGAGGTCGAGTCCGGTCATCTCGCAGTCGATCCAGACGAGTCGGTCATTCACGAGAGGCACCCTACGCCGGGAGCCCTGCGACCGACCGGCCGCAGGGCTCCCTGACGTGGTGTGACAGCGCCTACCGGTAGTAGACCTCGGCCCGGCGGTTCTTCCAGGCCGTGTTGCTGACCGGCTGCTGCATGGCCATCGCGACCTGCGAGACGGCCTTCGGGGAATCGGGACCTTCGCCTCTCAGACACGACTCAGACAGAGCCCCTAGGGTTCCTTCTGTGAAGGAATGGGTGGGCCTGCTGCTGCGCCTGGTCGTCGGCGGGGTGTGGATCGTCGCTGCCGGGCTGAAGGTCACCGATCCGGCCCAGAGCGTCGCTGCCGTCCGCGCCTACCAGCTGCTGCCCGGCAGCCTGGTCACCCCGGTGGGCCAGCTGCTGCCGGTGATCGAGCTCGTCGTCGGCGTGATGCTGGTGATCGGCCTGCTGACCCGGGGTGCCGCCGTGATCTCGGCCGTCCTGTTCGTCGCCTTCATCATCGGCATCGCCTCGGTATGGGCGCGCGGGATCAACATCGACTGCGGCTGCTTCGGCGGCGGTGGGGCCGATCCCGACGCGGCGTCGCAGTACCCCTGGGAGATCGCCCGCGACGCCGCCCTGCTGGCCGCGTCCCTGTTCCTGGTCTGGCTGCCGTCCACCAAGCTGTCGCTGGACTCCGTCCTCTTCCGCCGTACGCCCGTGCCCGAAGGATCCTGATGTCGAAGAAGAACCGCACCAACGACCGCGCCAGCCGCGCCGCCGCTGCACTCGCCGAGCAGGAGCGGCAGGAGAAGCGCCGGCGCAACCTGATGGTCGGCGGGGTCGTCGGCGTGATCCTCGTGATCATCCTGGGCGGCTACTTCATCTCGCGCAGTCTCGACAGCACGACTGACGTCGACGCTCCGTCGGCCGGCAGCGAGTTCGGCCTGACCATCGGTCCCGACGACGCGCCCAACAAGGTCGTCATCTACGAGGACTTCCTGTGCCCGTATTGCGGTGACCTCGAGGCCGCGAGTCGAGATGACTTCACGCAGCTCGCGGCCGACGGCAAGGTCCAGGTGGAGTACCGGCCGTTCAACTGGCTCTCCAGCCTCGGCGACTACTCGGCACGTTCGGCGGGCGCCTTCTCGATCGTGCTCGACAAGTCCGGAGCAGACGTGGCCAAGAGGTTCCACGACCTGTTGTACGAGAACCAGCCGGAGGAGAAGGGTCCCTTCCCCAGCGACGACGACCTGGCGGACCTGGCGGTCGAGGCCGGAGCCAAGGACGCCGACGTCCGGGAGGCGATCTCTAACAACGACGGGGCGGACTGGGTCGAGCGGGCCACCAAGTCGGCGGTCGACACCGGTCTGCAGGGCACGCCGACCGTGCTCCTCAACGGCGAGGTGTTCCAGGACGGCAGAACCGTCGAGGACATCGCGAAGAACCTGATCGCCAAGCTCCAGTAGGCCCTGCGATCATCGCCTGATGCTGTCCGACTTCATCGCCAAGCTGCCCAAGGCTGAGCTCCACGTCCACCACGTCGGCTCCGCGTCGCCGCGCATCGTCTCCGAGCTCGCCGAACGGCACCCGGGGACGGTTCCGAGCGACCCGGAGGAGCTGCGCCGGTTCTTCGAGTTCCGCGACTTCGGACACTTCATCGAGGTCTACCTCGCCGTCGTCGCCCTGATCCGTACTCCGGAGGACATCCGCTACCTCACCCATGAGGTCGGCCGCGAGATGGCGACCGAGCAGGGGCTGCGGTACGCCGAGCTCACGTGCACGCCGTACACCTCGGTGCGGCCCGACAGCGACGAGCTGGGGATGCCGATCGAGGCCTACACGGAGGCCATCGAGGACGCCCGGGTCGCGGTCGAACGCGACTTCGGGCTGGTGCTGCGCTGGATCTACGACATCCCGGGGGAGTTCGGCGTTCCCTCGGCCGACGCGACCCTCGACTACGCGCTCAACCACCGCACGGACGCCCTGGTCGGCTTCGGTCTCGGCGGTCCGGAGGTCGGGGTGCCGCGGCCTCAGTTCCAGCCGCACTTCGACGCCGCTCGCGCCGCCGGCCTGCACAGCGTGCCGCACGCGGGTGAGACGACCGGGCCGGAGACGGTCTGGCACGCCATCCAACTGCTCGGGGCGGAGCGGATCGGGCACGGCACGTCGTCGGCGCAGGACCCCGCGCTGCTGGCCCATCTCGCCGAGACCGGCATTGCGCTGGAGGTCTGCCCGTCGTCGAACATCGCGACCCGGGCCGTCACTCGGCTGGAGGACCACCCGATCCGCGCCTTCCGCGAAGCCGGGGTCACGATCACCGTCAACTCCGACGACCCGCCCATGTTCAACACCACGCTGAACCGCGAGTACGAGATCGCGGCCGACCTGCTCGAGCTCGACGAGGCCGGCGTAGCCGACCTGGCTCGCAGCGCCGTACGCGCGTCCTTCGCGGACGACGCGACCAAGTCCCGGATCCTCACGGAGATCGACCAGTACGCCGGGAGATGATTAAGGCCCCGCGAGCTCATACCAAGCGGGGCCGAGTCCTTTGTATCGCTCGGCGGTGCCGCTGCAGGGCATTGGCGCGCGTGTCGGGGCATAACATGTGCCACATGTCGCCTCCTCCGATCCGGGTCGCGGTCGTCAACGACTACGAGATCGTCGTCGCGGGCGTCGCGGCCATGCTCGCCCCCCACCGCGACCGCATCAGCGTGGTGGAGCTCGACTCGAGCCTGCCGGTGCTGAGCGACGTCGACGTGATCCTCTATGACACCTTCGCCGCCATTCAGGGCGACGGTGTCGACCTCGACGACCTGGTGCGCGGCGGCGACGCGAAGGTCATCATCTTCAGCTGGAACCTGGACGAGCAGCTCGTGCGTGCCGCTCTCGAGCGCGGCGCTGCCGGCTATCTCTCCAAGGGGTTGGACGCCGAGCAGGTCGTCGCCGGGATCGAGGCCGTCCAGCGCGGCGAGACCGTGACCCCGCCCGAGTCGACAGAGTCGGGGGAGCGCACCGCCAACGGCGAGTGGCCCGGGCGGGAGTTCGGGCTGAGCGCACGCGAAGCGGAGGTACTCGCGCTGATCACCCAGGGGTTGAGCAACCGGGAGATCGCTCAGCGCACGTATCTGTCGATCAACTCGGTGAAGACCTACATCCGCACGGCGTACCGCAAGATCGCCGTCAGCCGGCGCGCGCAGGCGGTCGCGTGGGGCATACGGCACGGTTTTGAGCCGGACCGGGTCCGCAGCGTGGTGCCGCACTCGCAGCGCTGACGCTCACTGCAACCGGCGCAGGTAGCCGGCGGCGTACCGGACGTCGCGGATGCGGTGCTCCCAGGTGATGCCGACGACGGTGAGCAGGGTGCCGGCGACCCCGATGAGTGCCCACTGCGGCACGGCTCCGGCGTACGGCGCCAGCTCGCGCAGCACCAGCAGCGCGCCGACCACCGACCCGACGACGAGCGGTGCGCTCCAGCGGAGCCGGACGCCGATGAGCACGAGCACCAGACAGCCGGCTCCGAGGAGCACCGCGCGGGTCGTGACCGGGTCGACCAGGACCCACAGCAGCGACGGCACGGTCGCCAGGACCAGACCCGGGCCGAGCGCCCGCGCGGTGGTCATCGTCTCGTCGCGACGGAGCCGCACGAGGCCGAGGATCAGCAACGCCACGGCGCTCGGCAGGGTGTAGGCCTCGGGAGCCTCGACGCCGAGGTCGGCGAGCCGCACCCACGTCGCGGCGGCGAGCAGGGCGCCTCCGGGCCAACCGAGCTGGCGCCGGTCCGCATGGATCAGTGAGCTCGCGGTCACCATCGCGCCGGCGACGGTGAGGTGGGGCGCCAAGGAAACGGAGGTGTCGCCGGCCGCCGCGATGGCGCCGTTCGCCGCGACGAGCGCCGCCAGCGCCGAGCCGACCTCGACCTCGTGCTCGGCGAGGCCGATCGCGAGCACGCCGACGAGGACGAGCACAGGCAGCGCCCGCCACTCCGGCGCCACGCCGGCCGTTGCCAGGCCCGACCAGACAAGGCCGCCCGCCGCCATCGGGAGAAGCAGACCGCCGGCCTCGGCGGCCATCGAGAAGGCGCCGCGCCACCGGACGGCTGCGGCTGCGGCGACGCCCAGGGCGGCAACGACGGTGGTCAGTGCGGGACTCGGCACCGCCACGGCGAGGGCGGCCAGCAGCACGAGGCCGCTGGCACTGGCCTCGACCGCACCCACCGCATCTCCACGGCGTACGGCGTCGGCGAGGAGCGCCGCGCTGATCGCGGCGAGTCCGGTGGTGATGACCCACAGGGGGACCGGGTAGAGCGCTAGTGTGGCGACCACGCTGACCGCGACGAGCGTGCCGCCAGCGACGAGCAGGGTCCCGGTCCGCGATGCCAGCGCCTCGACAGCACCCACGAGCGCGGCGACACCGACTGCGAGGAGGAGCGGTGCTGCCACGGGGTCGGGGTCGCCGAGCCGCAGGCCGACCGTGGCGGTGAACGGGGGAGCGGTGTTGGCGGCGTTGACCGCCGCCTGGACCGCGAGTGCTGCCACCACGCTCAGGACCGGCGCGGCGCCCGGTGCCATCGAGACCAGCGCGACGATCCGCCACCGGGAGGGCGCGACCACGGCGACCGCGGTCCAGGTGGCGAGCACTGCGAGCCCCGTCAGGGCCAAGGTCGTTGCGCTCTCGTCGACGGCCGGCACCGCGACGGTGATGGTGACCAGTACGGCAGCACAGGTGGTCAGGGCCTGGACCACGAACCTGTGCTTGCGGTCGACGAGGAGCGGGAGCAGCACGAGCAGCGATGCAGCGAGTAGCGCGTAGCCGTGGCCGTCGAGCCACAGCGCGCGCCAGGTGGCATTGCTGGTTGCCTCGCTCAGCCCCGAGAAAGCAAACCCGGCCCACCACAGTCCGCCGCCGACCAGAGCGGCGACCCACAGGATCATCAGCGAGTGGAGTCGGGTGAGCGCCGCCAGGGCGGCGTACCCGACCACGACGAGTGCGGCGACCAGCTGCCACCGCTCAGTCGCACCCAGGAGGCCGAAGCCGACGCCGGACAGGGCGAGCGCCGCGACGAACTGCGGGGCACCGAGGCGGGTGGCGGTGCTGAGCGCGAGTGCTGCGACCAGCACCGTGCCGCTGCTGACGGCGACGAGGACACCGTCGGAAAGGCCCCCGAGCCACCCCGCGTTGTCGGCGCCGACGACGTCGAGGGCCAGCAGTCCGAGCGAGACGGTCGTCAGCGCGTCGCCGGCGACCCGCAGCTTGCGCCGGCCCAAGGCGACCCCGAGGCCACCGCTCACGAGAGTGAGGCCGACGAGCACCGCCGTACGCCCTCCGACCCCGAGCCAGGTCCACGCGACTGCCAGGAAGATCACCGCGGCGACGAGCAGGCAGAGCGCTCCGAGCGAGAGCAGAATCCGTGGCACCGAGGCGCCGCTCAGACCCCGCCGTTGTCGGGGAGCAGGCGTCGGAGCCGGGTACGGCGTGCGCTCGGCGGCCGCCGGCTGCTTCGCGGACTCAGTCCGCAACCGCGCGAGCAGATCGTCGGCCTTGCGCAACGTCTGCAGCAGCTCGGAGGCGAGAGGACCGCGCAGATCGATCCGGCAGCTCGGGCACCGGGACACGTCGATCGGTAGTCGCGCGCTGCAGTCGGGACAGGAGAACGGGTCTGCGTAGCGGGCCATGCGCTCATTGACCCATCGGGCGGTGGTCGCTGTCGTGAGTACGCGGACCTAGATGGCGCAGAGTGCGACGGCTGCGATGGTGTCCTCTGGCTAGGTGTCGCGGAGTCGACGCAAGCGCAACGCCGCGTTGCCCATCCAGATCAACAGGGTGGGGATGAGGCCCAGCGTGAAGCCGGTGACGAGAAGCGCCAGGTTGAACGTCTGGTTCCAGGTCACGTCGTTGAACGACGCCGAGAATCTCTGCGCTCGAAAGGTCCAGTCGCGGGTCGCGGTCTCATACCTTCCGATGCCCCGCGTCGGGTGGAACGGGACGTGCCAGCTGACGTCGCCCACGCGAGAGAAGCCGCCGGTCGTCGGCTGGCTGGCGTTCTCGTACTGGAAGTTCGAGCCGCCCAGCACAACGACCCGCATGGGGTCGAACTGCTCGCTCCAGACTCTCTCGACCTGGCGCTTCTGCGTGATGCTCTTGCCTGTCGGGAACACGACGTCGACAGAAGGCACGCTGAGCGACCTGGTGCCGGCATGGTCGCGCCAGAGGTCGGCCGGATCGATCTCGCAGAAGACGGCGGTGTCACTGCTGGCCTCGTCCGAGGACAGCGTGACCTCAGCCGTCGATGAACCGCGGAGGGATCCGACGAAGGAGTCGATCGGGACGTCGATCTGACCGCCGGAGCCCGGGACGGTGACGCCGCACTTCTGGAGGATTCGACTCGATCCGCGGATGGTCGCCGACACTCTGGTCGGCCCCTGACGGGTGAGATCGTCCTGGAATCCGAAGGTGAACGTGCTCAGCCTGCCGGTCGCATCCGGCGGTGCGATGTGCCACGAGATGATAGGGGCCATTTCGGTGAATCCAACGTCCGCGTCTATCTCGATGAGGACGGAGAGGTAGTCGGCAGCCTCGTACGGGGCTGGATTCGGTGCGACCAGGACCGGCCCGAGTCGGGCCACTGCGTACAGGCAGAGCAGAAGCAACGCTGCCGAAGCGCCGACACCGCGACGAGCGCGGCCCAGCTGCCTGGACCTGACCTCCGAGGCGCGCTCCCTCGATACTCGGTCCAACGCACTGGCACGTTCCGACCTGAGAAGCGCGTCCCTTTCACGATCAGCGCGGACCTCTTCCTCGCGATGTCGGCGGCGCTGAGCCAGGAGATGTCGCGCAGACACGTGTTGGTGCGCCGCTGGCCTGCTACGCCGAGTCCGACGGGACGCGCTAGTCACCCAGGGGAGCCAGTTCGACGAGAGCCATGTGCTCAGCCTCTAGGACTCGAGCCCCAGTTGTCTTCGATTCCAGCCAGGCGTCACGCCACGTGCTCCATGCGCGTCGCGACTCTCTAGGTGCGCAGGTCGATCGGCGGTTCCGGATGGCGCCCCCGGCAGGACTCGAACCTGCGACCAGCGGATTAGAAGGCCGCTGCTCTATCCAGCTGAGCTACGGAGGCCAAGGGTCGGAACTACGGTCGGAACAACCCTCGGCATGACCCCGGTGTAGTTCCGCCCGGCTAGAAACCGCCCGGGTCAGTATGCACCAGAGCGCACGGCGGTCTGGCACCCAGTCGATCGTGGCTGTGCGCGGTGCCCGCCGTGGACGGGTAGGAGTCCGCTCAACCGGACCCGAGGCCGTCGGAGGATTTGTGTCCGACTCGTGATCCGGGAGGGATCGACGGTCCGTCGTCAGCCGGAGCACGATGGGATCGCTAGTCGACCGGAACTCGGCCGGGCGACGGAGGGAATGTCATGACTGTGCAGCGAGGCGATCACCCAACTCGGGATGTCCAGGCAGCGGCGTGGTGCGTGCTGGTCGCGCTGCTTGTCCTGGTCGCGGCCGTGGCCGGTGTCGAGGACCTGATAGTCCGCCTGCCCTAGCCGGTTGTAAGCCTCATCTCGCAGGCAGGCCTGCCGATCTGTGAAGGCGTACGGCGTCCGGACTGCACCCTGAGCCATCCGGACCCTGAACCCTGGAGTTCCACAGATGCTCTTCCGCCGCCTCGGTCTGCGACGTGCCGTCACCACCGTGCTCGCCTTCGCCTGCGTCAGCGGGATCGTCGGCGCGCCGTACTCGCTCGCATCCGCCCAGGTGGACGCGCCCGCGACGGCGTACGCCCGGGGGACGCTCGCGCCGTCGACAGAGGTGTGGCAGCAGGCCGAGCGACCGTACGACGAGAACAGGTCGAACCCGCTGGCCGACCGGGTCTGGGGCGTCTATCAGGGCCCGCAGGACCAGACGTCGGGCCCGTTCCTCGCCTCGAACGGGAAGAAGCGCGAGCTGCTGGCGAAGATCGGGATGCGCCCGAAGACCAAGTGGTACGGGACGTTCGTCCCCGACAACGGCATCCGGGCAACCGCCGAGAGCCACATCGCGTCCGCCCAGGCGGGCGATCCGGACAAGCTCGTCCAGATCGCCGTATTCCGGATGAAGCCGTGGGAGCACGAGGCCTGTGAGCGGCGCTCGACGCCGCAGGAGAGGCGCAGCTACAAGCGTTGGATCAACGAGCTGGCCGCGGGCATCGCGGACACCCCGATGCTCGTCGTGATGCAGCCCGACGGGCCGTTCCTCTGGTGCACGCCGGACAGGGCGGCGAAGTCGCGGCTCCTGACGTACGCCACCCAGAGGCTGTCCGCGCTGTCCCGCACCAGTGTCTACATCGACGCCGGCGCCGCCGACTGGTGCGAGAACGGTCGCGGCAACGACCCCGAGCGGTGCGCGCAGCTCCTCATGAGCACCGGCGTCGAGTACGCCCGCGGCTTCGCCCTCGACTCGACGCACTACACCGGGCCCGCCGAGAACATCGCCCACGGGACGAAGATCGTGGCGGCGCTGCGGCGTGCTGGCTACGGGACCAAGCACTTCATCATCGACACCGCGAAGAGCGGTCGCCCGACGATGTGGAACGACATGATCCCGGAGGGCAGGAAGGACCTGAAGGACAACGCCCGCGTCTGCCGCACCGCCATCCAGACCCGGTGCGTCACCCTCGGGATCCCGCCGACCGTCCGCACCGCCGACCCGAGGTGGGGTCTGTCGGAGGGAGACCGGGCCCTGGCACGGCGCTACGTCGACGGTTTCGTCTGGTTCGGCCGACCCTGGCTCTACAACCAGGCCGACCCGTTCATGATGAAGCGGGCGCTGACCATGGCGAGGTCGACGCCGTGGCCGGGGCCGTTGCTCAGCACTCCGTGACGGGGGTCAGGCGAGGGCCTGGGTGCCGATCAGTGCTGTGATCGCCGAGGTCGCCGCGGTGGTGGCGACGATGAAGCCGGCGGTGGCGACGAGACCGGCCATGCGGCGGGCGCGGGAGCCTTCGCGGGGGAAGACAACGGCGCGGACCCGGGACAGCCCATGGCCGAGGAGGCCGAGGGCGTGGCGCGCCCACTGGTACTCGAGCGCGAGCAGCGCGAAGCCCAGAGCGATCACGACGAGCCCGGGTCCGGGAAGGACCAGCATCGCGACGCCGGCGGCGATCAGGAGCGGGCCGCCGACCGTGACGAGCACCTTCACCATCACGGCGCGGACCGGGCCGGCGTTGGACCACGCCTCGACGCGGGTCAGCAGGGCGTGGGCACGCGGCGAGAGGGAGTGATCGGGCACGCCTCAGGGTGACAGCCCGGCCTGAGAGGCAACTGAGCGAGTTTCGGCCCAGGCAATTTGGATGAGCGCGACTCTCGACCTACCGTCGAGGGGTCCCGGCAGACCGGGGCCGCCCGCCGCCACGCCGAGCCCCGTCCGGCAGTGGGTGACTCGAACACCGAGGACGGGGACGGGGGACCCAGGTCTCCGGGTCGTACGACGACCCTTGGGGTGCAGCCGCCACGCGCGGCCGGGCAATCTCCGCCCGAACCCGACAGCTAACTCCGCAGGCGTCGAGGAGAAACACATGCGCATGCGCACTCTGGCGTCCGCTGCCGCCCTGGCGGCGACCACGCTCGTCCCCGTCGTGGCAATGGACACATCTGCCCAGGCGGCCCCGATCCGGAAGTGGGACCGGATCGCACACTGCGAGTCCGGGGGCCGCTGGCACATCGCCACCGGCAACGGCTACTTCGGTGGCCTCCAGATCAGCAAGTCCACCTGGGACGGGTACGGCGGCCGCAAGTTCGCCCGCTACCCACACGGCGCCACCAAGCGCGAGCAGATCAAGGTCGCGGAGCGGATCCAGAACGGTCAGGGCTGGGGCGCCTGGCCCAGCTGCGCCTGACGTCGTACGGCGAGGAGGGGGTGGTCAGCCGCGCAGGCGGGCCATCCACTCCTCGACCTCGGTGGAGGTCCGGGGGAGAGCGGCGCTGAGGTTCTGTGATCCGCCGGCCGTGATGAGGATGTCGTCCTCGATCCGGATGCCGATGCCGCGCAGCTCCTCGGGGACCAGGAGGTCGTCCTCCTGGAAGTACAGCCCGGGCTCGACCGTCAGCACCATGCCCTCGGCGAGGGTGCCCTCGGCGTACGACTCGGGTGCGGCCTGGCCGCAGTCGTGCACGTCCATGCCGAGCATGTGGCTGGTGCCGTGCAGGGTCCAGCGGGCGTAGACCCGGCTCTCGGGGTCGAGCGCCTCCTCGGCGCTGACCGGCAGCAGCTCGAGGTCCTCGAGCCCGTGGGCGAGCACGTCCATCGCGGCGTTGTGGCCCACCCGGAAGGTCTCACCCGGCTTGAGCGCCTCGATGCCGGCCTGCTGCGCGGCGTACACGAGGTCGTAGAGCTCCCGCTGCAGGTCGGTGAAGGTGCCGTCGACGGGCAGGGTGCGGGTGACGTCGGCGGTGTAGAGCGAGGTGTTCTCGACGCCCATGTCGAGCAGCACCAGCTCGCCGGGCGTGATCGGCCCGGAGTTCTCGATCCAGTGCAGCGTGGTGGCGTGCTTCCCGCCACCGACGATCGAGTCGTAGCCGATGTCGTTGCCCATCGCGCGGGCGCGTCGGAAGAAGGTGCCCTCGACCCAGCGCTCGCCGAACTCGAGCACGCGGTCCCACTCGCGGACGACGTCCTCGAAGCCGAGCGTGGTGATGTCGCACGCCTCCTGGAGCTGCGCGACCTCCCAGTCGTCCTTGATCAGGCGCAGCTCGGAGGCGACCCGGGCGAAGTCGCTGTCGCGCGTCTCGTCGGCGGCGACCATCCGGTCGACGTGGGCCGAGAGCCCTCGCAGGACGCGGGTCTTGCCGGTGCCCTGCAACATGGCGTCGAGCTGGTCGATGTGGCGGACCTCGAGTCCCAGCGAGTCCGACATCTCCTTCAGCGACGGGCGACGGCCGGCCCAGAGCTCGCCGTACTGCCGGTCCCGGAAGAACTCGTCGGTGTCCCGCGACGAGCGGGGTCTCGCGTAGAGCACGGACTCGCCGTCGGCGATGACCAGGACGGCGTCGCTGGTCTGGTTGCCGGAGAAGTAGGTGTGGGCGGTGTCGGGCCGGAAGCGGTAGTCGGTGTCGTAGGAACGCACCTTGAAGCCGCCTGCCGGAAGCACCAGCCGCTCGCCGGGGAACGCCTCGGCGAGCCGGGTACGACGCTGTGCCGCCGGGCCCGCGACCGCGGCGACGGGAAGGTCGAGCTCACGCTCGCCCCAGCCCTCCCGCATGAACGCGGCGTACGCTGCCGGGACGGCCGGGTCGTGCGACTCGGTCTTGGGTTCGGTACCGGTCTCGTTCTCGCTCACCCGGCCACTGTACGCCGCGTTTCCGGGCGTCCCGAAGACCCCCGATAGGCTGCCGCCCATGCCCGGAACCCGCCGTGTCAGCGCCGCGTCGTCGGTCGCGTTCACGGTCGTGGTCACGGTGCTGGTCGGTGTCGGCGCCCTCGTCATCTTCGCCATCGTGGCGCTCTCGGGCGCACCGTCGAGCATTGCGCTGGCGACGCTCCTCGCGGCGGTCCCGGTCGGGCCGATCGTCGCCTGCTACCTGTGGCTGGACCGCTACGAGCCCGAGCCCCGCATGCTGCTCGCTGCCGGCCTGCTGTGGGGGTGCTTCGTCGCCACTGCGGCCGCGATCCTGCTCCAGGGGGTCGGGGGACTGGTCGGCGGCTTCACGGAGCGGGAGACGCTCGAGGTCGTCGCCCCGGTGACCGAGGAGGCCTGCAAGGGGGTCTTCCTCTTCCTGTTGCTCTGGTGGCGCCGCTCGGAGCTCGACGGTGTCCTGGACGGCATCGTGTACGCCGGCATGGTCGGCGTCGGCTTCGCCTTCACCGAGAACATCCTCTACCTCGCCGCGGCGTACAACGGCACCGACGGGATCGGCCCGGGTGGCACCGAGGCGGTGACGACGACGTTCATCCTGCGGTGCCTGATCAGCCCGTTCGCGCACCCCCTCTTCACCACGTTCACCGGCATCGGGGTGGGGCTCGCCGTGAGCTCGCGCACCACGGGCGGACGCGTGCTGTGGCCGGTCGCCGGCTACGTCTGCGCCGTCGTCGCCCACGCCATCTGGAACATCTCCACGTCGTCCGGGTTCGGGCACTTCGCCGTCGCGTACCTCGTCTTCATGACCCCGGCCCTGATCGCCGTCGTCAGTCTCGCGGTCTGGTCGCGGCGCTCCGAGCGCCGGATGCTCGCCTCGGCGCTGACCGACGCGGCGGCCCGCGGGCTGGTCCCGGAGACCGACATCGGGTGGGTCGTGGACCTCTCCGCCCGCCGCCGCAGCAGGTCGTACGCACGCCAGCGGGGAGGCAGGAGCGGCGAACGCGCGATGCGCGACTACCAGCAGGCCGCCATCGAGCTCGGGTTTCTCCACTACCGTTACCTGCGAGGCACGCCGCCACCCGACTATGCGGCTCGCGGCCAACAGTTCCTCCAGAGGATCGACGCGCTCCGTCCGTCGATCGCGTTCCCCGGACAGGTGGTACCGACCAGATGACTCACCCCGTGACGGTGCCTCCCGACCACGACTCACGCATGCTGACCGCGCTCGTGCAGCTGCACGACGCGCTGAAGGCCGCGCCGCTCGCGCTTGACGTACCGGGTGCCGGTGAGCTGCGCGTCTCACGACAGCAGCTGATCAACCAGCTCGAGGACTACGTGCTGCCGCGTCAGATGACGGTGGAGGCGCCGCTCCTCGCGGTCGTCGGCGGCTCCACCGGCGCCGGCAAGTCGACCCTCGTCAACTCGCTGGTCGGTCGCAGGGTGACCGCGCCCGGACTGCTGCGCCCCACGACGCGGTCGGCGGTGCTGGTGCACCACCCCGCCGATGCCAAGTGGTTCGGCCAGGACCGCCTGCTGCCCGAGCTCGTCCGGGTCGAGCAGGCGACGGACGACCGCCACTCCCTGCAGCTGGTCGCTTCGGACACGATGCCGGCCGGTCTGGCGATCCTCGACGCTCCCGACGTGGACTCGGTGGAGGAGGGCAACCGCCGGCTCGCGACGCAGCTGCTCGCCGCGGCCGACCTGTGGCTGTTCGTGACGTCGGCGGCGCGCTACTCCGATCAGGTCCCGTGGGAGCACCTCAAGACGGCCGCCGAGCGGTCAACCTCGGTCGCGATCGTCCTGGACCGTACGCCGTCCTCCGACGTGCGCACCGTCTCCGCGCACCTCGCTCGGATGCTGGCGAGCCGTGGCCTCAAGGACTCTCCGCTCTTCACCGTGGCCGAGGCGCCCGTCTCGGAGGACGGCCTGCTCGACGCGAAGGTGGTCGCCGACGTGCGCGCCTGGTTGGTGTCGCTGGCGAAGGACCCCAGCGCCCGATCGGCCGTCGTGCGCCAGACGCTCGACGGCACCGTGCGCTCGCTGGCTCGCCAGGCGCACGGGCTCGCTGACGCCCTCGCCCAGCAGCAGGGCGCTGCGGAGGCACTCCGCGAGGCCGCCATGACGGCGTACGCCGAGGCAGAGCAAGGTGCGGTGTCCGCCGCGACAGACGGCACGCTGCTGCGCGGTGAGGTCGCCGTCCGGTGGCGCGAGTTCGCCGGGACCGGCGAGCTGCTGCGTTCGCTCGAAGGCCGGGTCGGGTTGATCCGCGACCGGCTCGTCAACGCGGTCAAGGGCTCCGGTCAGCAGGCCGAGCGGGTATCGGTCGCGATCGAGTCGGCCGTCGAGCTGATGGTCCTCGACCACGCCGAGGGCGCGGCCACAGCGACCGTGGCGGCCTGGACGGAGCTCGGCACCGCCGGCCCGGTCCTGGCGGTCACCGACGATGACCTCAGCAGGGCGTCCGGCGGTCTGCGCCGCAGCGTCGAGGGCGAGGTCCGGGCCTGGCAGCAGCAGCTGACCGAGCTCGTGAAGGCGGGCGATGCCGAGCGTCGTACCTCTCGCTACCTGGCGTACGGCGCCCGCGGTTTGGCCGTGACGCTGGCCGTCACCGTCCTCGCCGACACGGCGCCGGCCGAGACGGAGAGCGGCGCGGAGGTGGGCCGCACCCTGCTCAACGCGGTCTTCGGCGCCGACCACTCGGCCGGCCTCATCGCCCGCGGCCGTGCCGACCTGGAGCGCCGGGTCGGCAGCCTGATCGCGGCCGAACGGGCCCGTGCGATCGGGCCGCTCGACGCTCTCGGCCTCGACGGAGAGGCGAGCCGGCAGGTCCGTGCCGCCGCCCGTCGTGTGGACGACCGGCGCTACGAGCAGAGCCGCCCCGGGGACGAACCTCTGCCCTGATCCCATGGTCCGGGGCCTCAGGCCCTAGGGTGGTGGTGAACTGTTCGACGGTAAACGCGCCCTGCTCCGGGCAGGTCGAGGGAGAAGATGACGTCCTTGCTCGAGGGGACCGACCGCATGGTCACCCGTGGTACCGACATCGGTGCCCGCATCGACGGCCTCGACGGCGCCGCCAAGGCCGCGCGTGGTCGCCTGGATGACGGGCTCGTCGACGCTGCCGCCGACGTGGTCGACCGCGCCGCCGGGCGTCTGCGCCTGTCGGCGACGCACACGGTCGTCGGGATCGCCGGAGCCACGGGTTCTGGCAAGTCCTCCACCTTCAACGCCCTGACCGGTCTCGAGCTCTCTGCCGTCGGCGTACGACGCCCGACCACGTCGTGGGCGACTGCCTGCGTGTGGGGCCGCGAGGGTGCCGACGAGCTCCTCGAGTGGCTCGAGATCGCGCCCCGGCACCAGACGACCCGGGACTCGATGCTCGACAGTGGGCGGCGCGAGCAGCAGGCCGAGCTCGACGGCGTCGTACTGCTCGATCTGCCCGACCACGACTCCACCGAGGTCGCCCACCACCTCGAGGTCGACCGGCTGGTCGCCCTCGCCGACCTGCTCGTGTGGGTCGTCGACCCGCAGAAGTACGCCGACGCGGCCATCCACGACCGCTACCTCAAGCCGTCGGTGGGGCAGCAGGACGTGCTGCTCGTCGTGCTCAACCACATCGACACCGTGCCCGAGGAGCGCCGCCAGTCGATGCTGGACGACGTCCGTCGCCTGCTCGACCAGGACGGTCTCGACCGGGTGCCCGTGCTGCCGATCAGTGCCCGCCTCGGCATCGGGATTCCCGAGCTGCGCGCCGAGATCGCCCGCCGGTCCGCCGAGAAGCAGTCGACGCGGACGCGCATCGACGCCGACATCCGCGAGGTCGCCGGCAAGCTGGCCGAGGCCAATGGCGACGTCTCGACCCGTGTGGTCGAGCCGGCCCGCGTGGCCGCACTCGACGACGCCTTCGCCCAGGCCGCCGGAGTCCCGGTGGTCGTCGAGGCCCTCGAGCGGTCGATGCGCGTGCGTGGCAACCGCGCGACCGGCTGGCCGGTGATCAACCTGCTCGCCGGCATCAGGTCCGACCCGCTCAAGCGCCTCGATCTCGACCTCGGTGAGGACGGCCGGAGGCTCAGCGGACGGACCCGTGCCGCGCTCCCCGAGGCCACCCAGGTGCAGCGCGCTCGGGTGGATGACGAGGTGCGGGTCTTCGCCGACAACCTGACCTCCGACATGGCACCCGCGTGGGTTGCCGCCGTACGTCGAGCCGCCGGATCGCGCCTCGATCAGCTCGGCGACCGTCTTGACCAGGCGCTGGCCGACACCGATCTCGGTGCCGCCCGGCTGCCGGCGTGGGTCGGCATCGTGCGGGTGCTGCAGTGGCTGCTGCTGCTGGCCGCCGTTGCCGGGCTCGGCTGGACCGCGGCTCTCGCTGGGCTCGGCCGGCTGGACGATCCTGACACCGTCCAGGTCGGCGGGGTCGCGCTCGCGATCGTGCTGCTGGTCGGCGGGGTCGTGATCGGTCTCGTGCTCGGGCTCCTCTGCCGGTTGTTCGTCGCCCGGATGGCGCGCAACCGCGCGGCCCGGGCGGACGAACGGCTCCGCGACGGCGTCAACGCCGTGACCCACGAGCTGGTCGTCGAGCCGGTCGAGGTCGAGCTTGCCGCGTACGCCGCGGTGCGTGACGGCGTGACCCGCGCCCGGGCGTAGCTTCTCGCCCATCCGAGCCACCATCTGTCCACAGGACGGAGCTCCGGCAGCGTTGTCCCCAGCGCTGCGCGGCACCACGCTCCGCTGTCGGTGGCGGCGCGGAGTCTCGATCCGTCCATCAGGATCGAGACAAGGAGACAGAGATGTCCGACAGCATGATCACCATCCGCGGCTGGCTCGGGGGCGACGTGACGCTGCGCGAGGTCGGCGAGGTGCCGGTCGCGAGCTTCCGCCTCGCCTGCACGCCGCGGAAGTTCAACCGCCGGACCGAGACCTGGTCCGAGGGCCTGACGCAGTGGTACACCGTGACCGCCTGGCGCGCGCTCGCCCAGAACTGTGCCGCCTCGCTGCGCCGCGGCGACCCGGTCGTCGTGCACGGTCGGCTCGAGACGCGCACCTACGTCAACGCCAACGACGTCGAGGTGCTCAGCTTCGAGATCGACGCCGTGCACGTCGGCCACGACCTCAGCCGCGGCACGAGCGCCTTCACCCGTGCGCAGCGCGACGTGACGGCTCCGGCGACCGAGGAGGTGAAGTCCGAGGCGGCAGCGTGACTAGTCCGTGGACCAGGACGAGCTCTCGGCGACCGTGATCAGCTCCTGCAGGGTCAGCGGAGCCCGGATGGCGGACGCAGACGGTCCCCACTTTGCGCTCGGTCGAGCTGGACACCGCGGCGTAGATCTCGCCGCCCGCGGTCCAGCGCCGGACCTCGGTGTAGTTCACTCCTTGGTCGGTGAACGTGACCGTGCGCTGGAACGGGCGGCCGCTGTGCACGTCACTGGTCTCGCACTGCACCGGGCCGTCCAGGTCGACGAAGTCCCAGTCCTCCGGGTCGCAGCTCAGGTGCTGAGCGCGGACGTCGGCGAGCGCGGCAGGATCCTGCGGCAGCTCCGAGAGCATGATCTCGACGCGGCCACGACCGCGACGCCGGCGACCACGGTGCTCACTCGGCGGCGGCGACGGAGCGGGCCTCCCTGGCGGAGGGCACCCTCCTGAAGCCGTGCGTGAGAGGAGGGTTCGGAGAGCAGCTCGCGCAGTGAGCGGAGCGCGCGGAGGCTCCGGTTCTTCACGGACGCCTCCGTGGGTGAGCTGGGCAGCGGTCTGGGCGACGCTGTGGTCGTCTCAGAATCGAAGCACCACCACGGCCCGGTCGATCGGCGCGAGCTCCGCGAGCGCGGCGAGCAGCGCGGCGCGCTCGGTCGGGACGGCGTCGGCGATGCCCCGGTCTGGCACCGCCGCGGTCGGCAGCTCGTGCGAGCTCTTGCGCCGGCGGTCGGAGAGGAACGACTTCACGAGCACGCCGTGCACGTAGGCGACCGGGTCGTCGGCCGCGCGCACCCGCTACCAGGCGGCGTACGTCTTGGCCAGAGCGGTCTGCACCAGGTCCTCGGCGGCGTGGGACGGGGTCGTCAGCAGGTAGGCGCTGCGGTACAGCTGCGGCGAGCGGGCGGCCACGAACTCCGCGAACTCGTCGTCGGTGCTGTCGGATCGACGCACGCGCCCTCCGTGAGCGTTCACCGGACTCCCTGGCAGAGCCCGTCACCCTACAGACGCCGACGGCCCCCGATCAGGTCTCAACCCCGGTCGGCAACTAGGCTCGGACCATGGCGGAATATGTGTTCACCCTGCGCAATGTGCGCAAGGCCCACGGCGACAAGGTCGTCCTCGACAATGTGACCCTGTCGTTCCTGCACGGAGCGAAGATCGGTGTCGTCGGCCCCAACGGCACGGGCAAGTCCTCGCTGTTCAAGATCATGGCCGGACTCGACAAGGCCAACAACGGCGACGCGATCCTCGACCCGGCCGCCACGGTCGGAATGCTCCAGCAGGAGCCGCCGCTGACGGAGGGCAAGACCGTCCTCGAGAACGTCGAGGAGGCCGTCTCCGAGATCAAGGGCAAGATGGCCCGGCTCGACGAGCTCTACATGATGATGGGCGACCCGGACGCCGACCAGGAGAAGGTCGCGACAGAGGCCGGCGACCTCCAGACCGAGCTCGACGCGGCGAACGTGTGGGATCTCGACAGCCGTCTCGACCAGGCGATGGATGCACTCCGCTGCCCGCCGCCGGACGCGATCGTCGACAACCTCTCCGGCGGTGAGCGTCGCCGGGTCGCGCTCTGCAAGCTGTTGCTCCAGCAGCCCGACCTGCTGCTCCTCGACGAGCCCACCAACCACCTCGACGCCGAGTCGGTGCAGTGGCTGGAGGGCCACCTCAAGGACTACCCGGGCGCCGTCCTGGCGATCACCCACGACCGCTACTTCCTCGACAACGTCGCTGAGTGGATCCTCGAGCTCGACCGCGGCCAGACGCATCCCTACGAGGGCAACTACTCGACGTACCTCGAGACCAAGCGGGACCGCCTCAAGATCGAGGGGCAGAAGGACGCCAAGCGCGCCAAGATGCTGGAGAAGGAGCTCGAGTGGGTCCGCTCCAACGCCAAGGCGCGGCAGACCAAGAGCCGCTCGCGTCTCGCGCGCTACGAGGAGATGGCGGCCGAGGCCGACCGGATGCGCAAGATCGACACCTCCGAGATCAACATCCCGGCGGGTCCGCGGCTTGGTGACATCGTGCTCGAGGCCCAGGGCCTGACGAAGGGCTTCGAGGGACGCACCCTCATGCACGACCTGTCCTTCAGCCTGCCCCGAGCCGGCATCGTCGGCGTCATCGGCCCGAACGGCGTCGGCAAGACCACCCTCTTCCGGATGATCACCGGCGGCGAGCAGCCCGACGAGGGCGAGCTCAAGGTCGGCACCACCGTGAAGATCTCGTACGTCGACCAGAGCCGCGGCGGCATCGACCCCAACAAGAACGTCTGGGAGGTCGTCTCCGACGGGCTCGACTTCATCAAGGTCGCCAACTTCGAGATGAACTCGCGGGCGTACGTCGCGTCGTTCGGCTTCAAGGGACCCGACCAGCAGAAGAAGGCCGGCGTGCTCTCCGGTGGTGAGCGCAACCGCCTCAACCTGGCCCTGACCCTCAAGATGGGCGGCAACCTGCTGCTCCTCGACGAGCCCACCAACGACCTGGACGTAGAGACGCTGTCCTCGCTCGAGGACGCGATCCTCGACTTCCCGGGCTGCGCCGTCGTGACGTCTCACGACCGGTGGTTCCTCGACCGTGTCGCCACCCACATCCTCGCCTGGGAGGGCGACGACGAGGACGACGCGAAGTGGTTCTGGTTCGAGGGCAACTTCGCGGCGTACGAGGAGAACAAGATCGAGCGCCTCGGCATCGAGGCTGCCCGGCCGCACCGGGTCACCCACCGGCGGCTGACCAGAGACTGATCGAGGACGCGTCAGCGGACCCGGCGGAGCCTGTCGAGACCCGGTGAGACGAACGACCTCGTTGTTTGGCTCACCGGGTCTCGACCCGCTCTTCGCGACCTCGTTCCTCGGTCGCGGACGCTGCTCGACCACCAATGATCAGGTCCGCTGCGCGTCCCTGATCTCCATCTCGGGATGACCGGCGATGAGGTTGTCGGAGACCGCGTCCATCACTCGACCGAGCGCAGCGAAGTCCTCGCGGCTGGCCAGGTCGACGAGGTGCTCACGGACGCCACCGACGTGGATCGGGGCCATCCGGACCAGCAGGTCGTAGCCCGAGTCCGTCATGCTCGCGACGACGCCACGGCCGTCCTCCGGCGAGCTGCTCCGCACCACCAGGCCGGAGCGCTCCATCCGGGTGATCGTGTGCGTCACACGGCTGCGGCTGTGCGCCAGGGCGTCGGCGAGCTGCGCCATGCGCATCTGTCGCCCCTCGCTCTCCGACAGCCGGACGAGGATCTCGTACTCCACGAGAGACAGGTCGCAGTTGCGGCGCAGGTCGTCGTCTAGGCGGTCGAGGAGGAGTGTCATCCCCATGATCAGCGCGCGCCACGAACGCTGCTCACCCTCGTCCAGCCATCCGGTCTGGCCGTCTCCCGAGTCGGTCACCCGGGCAGTGTAGGGCGGACTGTCCGTGGTGTGGCGGACCATGGGGGCATGCACAGCCCAGGGAGTTGCCGATGAGTACGCCGACGACTGTCATTCGTGAGCAGGTGCTTCGGTATCGGGTCGCGGCTCACGAGCTCGATCGAGTCGGCGCCCACGGCGACACCGCCGTGCTCGACCTCGGGGTGCAGGACACCGGACCGGACGGCGCTCGATGGGCGCTGGAGATCCGCGGGACGCGTGTCTCCGACGAGGACCTGTTCCTGGCCTGGACGCTCCGCGGGGCCCCGCACGCCTACCGGCGGGCGGAGGCGGCCCAGGTGGCGGCTGCGGTCGCTCCCTGGAGCGAGGCCGACGCCGCCAAGCGGGTCTTCGACGCTTCCCGGCCGCTCAAGAAGGCCGGGATCCCGGTGCTCGACGCCCTCGACCACATCGCCGAGACGATGCGCGACATCGCCGCCCGGCCGGTCGTCAAGGGCGAGATGTCCGGGGCGCTGACCGAGCGTCTCGAGGAGCCCTATCTGCGCTGGTGCAACCCGTGCCAGGCGACACACGCCTACGAGCAGCCGTTCCGGCTCTCGGCGTTGCGGGCGGGCCTGGAGCTCGAGCCGGGCACGTCGCCGCCGGTGCTGCGCCGGATCCCGCGTTGGCGAGGCCCCGCGAAGTCCGTGCCCGACCACCTCGATCCGGTGCGGTCGGTGCTGCGGCTCCTGGGTCCGTCGACGCCCAAGCTGGTCGCCGGCTACATCGACAGCCCGGTGCGTGACGTCAAGGAGCACTGGCCCGAGGACGTCGTGCCGGTCGAGCTCGCCGGACAATCTCTCGACGTGCTGGCCGACGACCTCGACGCGCTGGTCGACCCGCCGACGGTCGACGCCGTGCGCCTCCTCGGTCCGTTCGACCTCTTCCTGCAGAGCCGCGACCGCGAGCTCGTCGTGCCCGGCGCCGACGCCCGCAAGGACCTCTGGCGCACCCTCGGCCGGCCCGGGGGAGTGCTGGTGGGGCACGAGGTCGTCGGCTCCTGGCGGCCGCGCAGCAAGGGCAAGAAGCTGCAGGTCGCCGTCACCGTCTGGGACGGCGGCACGGTGCCCGCTGGCGTCGAGGAGCAAGCAGAACGCCTGGCCGCGTTCCGCGGCCAGGCGTTCGACGGGTTTGTGCAGTAGGGGTCAGAGCCGCTCCAGGATCAGCGCCATGCCCTGGCCGCCGCCGACGCACATGGTGATCAGGCCGGTGGTCTTGTCGTGCCAGTCGAGCGAGTTGAGCATTGTGTTCTGCAGTCGGGCGCCGGTCATGCCGAACGGGTGGCCGACCGCGATCGCACCGCCGTTGACGTTGAGCCGGTCGATGTCGATGCCGAGGTCCTGGTACGACGGCACGACCTGCGCGGCGAACGCCTCGTTGATCTCGACCAGATCGATGTCGCCGATGCTCATGCCGGCGTACTTGAGCGCGTTGCGGGTCGCCTCGACCGGGCCGAGGCCCATGATCTCGGGGGAGAGGCCCGAGACGCCGGTCGACACGATCCGGGCCAGCGGCTTGAGGCCGAGCTCGGCTGCCTTGGTGTCCGACATGACGATGACCGCTGCAGCGCCGTCGTTGAGCGCACAGCAGTTGCCTGCGGTGACCACGCCGTCGGGACGGAAGACCGGCTTGAGGTCCTTGATGCCGTCGTACGTCACGCCCGCGCGCGGGCCGTCGTCGGTGCTGACCACGACGCCGGACGGCGTGGTGACGGGCGTGATCTCGCGCGCCCAAAAGCCGTCGTTGATGGCCTTCTCGGCGAGGTTCTGGGAGCGTACGCCGAACTCGTCGAGCTCCTGGCGGCTCAGGCCGCGCAGCTTGGCGACGTTCTCGGCCGTCTGGCCCATCGCGATGTAGACGTCGGGGAGCAAGCCGTCCTCGCGCGGGTCGTGCCAGCCCTGGCCGCCCTCGGCGGTCTTGTCGGTGCGCGCCTTGGCGTCGTCGAACGCGTGGTTGTGGGTGTCTGGCCAGTGGTCGGAGGTGCCCTTAGCGAAGCGGGACACCGTCTCGACGCCGGCGGAGATGAAGATGTCGCCCTCGCCGGCCTTGATGGCGTGGAACGCCATCCGGGTCGTCTGGACCGACGACGAGCAGTAGCGGGTGATCGTGGCGCCGGGGACGTCGTCCATGCCGTTGAGCACGTTGACGACGCGCGCCATGTTGTTGCCGGACTCGCCGCCGGGCAGGCCGCAGCCGAGGTAGTGGTCGTCGATCGTGTTCGGGTCGAGCGCCGGGATCTTGTCCAGCGCCGTCTTCACGATGAACGCCGTGAGGTCGTCGGGGCGGCACTCGGTCAGCGACCCTTTGTTGGCCCGACCGATGGGGGTGCGGGCGGCGGAAACGATGACTGCCTCGGGCATGTGGAACTCCGTTTCAAGGGGGCGGTGCTGCTGCGGAAGCCACAGTAGACCGTGTTCTTGTTCCGGCCCGTGCGGCGTTCGTCACTCCCCGTTGCCACCGACCAGTGCGGTGCCCAGCAGCTCGAACGAGCGGGCGAGGAACTCCCGCCGAGCTGGTGCGGGCTGGAGGAGGGCAGCGAGCAGGATGCCGTCGTACGACGCCACGAGCGCCTCGGCCCGGGCCTCACCGTGCTCCTTGCCCGCCGCGGTCCTGATCTCCCCGACGATGCCGACGAGCCGGGCCCGGTGGTCGGCGAGCAGCTGCGCCAGCTCGGGGTCTCGGGTGGCGGCCATCGTCAGCTCGAGCCGAGCCACGAGCAGCTCACGCTGGTCGAGCCACCGCAAGAACAGTTCCAGGGTGGCGGCCACGCTGGCCTGCTCATCGTCGGGTCCGCAGCCGCGGATCTGCTCGGTCAGCTCGTCGACGTCAGCGAGCAGAGAGGCGGCGACGTACTCCGTCAGGGCGGCCTGCAGGGCGTTGCGGGTGCGCCAGTACGCCGAGCAGCTGCCCTCCGGAAGGCCTGCGTGCCGGTCGACCGCGCGGTGTGTCAGGCCCTTGAGTCCCTCGTCCGCGATGACGTTCAGCGCTGCGTCGAGCAGCTGGCGGCGGCGCGGGGAGAGGGGGGTGGAGGCTGCGGCGGGCGCCGCGGCAGGCGAGGCGTGGGGCATGAGGTCCTTAGATGGGCTGTGACTGGAGACACTACCTCGGCGCTTGCCTGTCCAGCGAGATCGGCGTAGCTTCTACATACGTAGAGATCCTACAGATGTAGAAGGAGTCATCGTGACCCTCGTCAGCACCTCCGTCCTCGTCCTCGCCGTTGCCTTCCTCGTCGTCGCCGCCGTCGCGGCCGTCGCCTCGATCGCCACCGTCGGGCAGTTCGTCGTCACCAACCGCCGTGCCCGCCTGGCGCGTCACGAGTCGATCCGCAGCTACTACTCCGGCTTCGCTGTGACCAACTGATCGACCCCCTGACTGCCTGCGCGGTTCGTCCCACCAACGGAACGCCGACCCGGCCGATCGGTCGGCGTCTGGCAGCATCTGGGGAGTGCGGCATCGCTACGAGTGCCCGATGCGGTGGGCCGACATGGACCTGCTCGGGCACATCAACAACGTCGTCTACGTGGACTACCTCCAAGAGGCCCGCGTGGACATGTTGCGCACGCACGGTCCGGCCGCCCAGACGGGTGAGCTGCCCGGAGGCACGGTCGTGGTCCGCCACGAGGTGACCTACGTGTCCCCGCTGCGGTTCGGGTTCCGACCGGTCAGCATCGAGTGCTGGGTCACCCAGGTCCGCGCGGCCTCGTTCACGGTCGCCTACGAGGTCTTCCACGAGGATGCCGAGGGGGTCCGCGAGGTCTACCTGCGGGCCAAGACCGTCCTGACGCCGTACGTCTTCGAGACCGAGCGGCCGCGTCGGCTCAGCGAGGACGAGCGCACGGCGCTAGCACTGTTCCTCGAGCCGGAGGGCGCCGCGCCCCGGATACCGTTCCCCGCCGAACGGCCGGAGACGGCCCTCCACTTCCCGGTCCACGTCCGGTTCTCCGATGTCGACGTCTACAAGCACGTCAACAACGTGAAGTACTTCGAGTACTTCCAAGAGGCCCGCATCTCCGGCCTCGCGCAGATGTGGGAGGGCCTCGACCAGATCAACCTCGTCGTCGCCCAGACCGACGTCGACTACCGCGTGCCGATCCTCTTCCGCCCGGAGCCGTACGACGCCTGGTCATGGGTCTCCCGCATCGGCCAGCGCTCCGCGACCATCGACTCCGTCATCTGCGACGGCGACACCACGCTCTCGCGTGCGCGGGTGACGATCGCCTTCTTCGACCAGGTCACCCAGCGCTCGACGGTGCCAGCCGAGATCTACCTCGACCGGCTCCGCGCGCTCGAACTCACCTGAGAGTCACTCGAACGAGTTGACCATGAACTGCGCTGCGTGGGTCACGTAGTCCCAGAACTGCTGGTCCTGCTCCGGGGTCAGGGCGACTTCGTCGAGCCCGGCCCGGAAGTGCATCAACCAGTGCTCTTTGGTCTCCGGCGTGACCGCGAACGGCGCGTGCCGCATCCGCAGGCGCGGATGGCCCCGGTTCTCGGAGTACGTCGTGGGGCCGCCCCAGTACTGGACGAGGAACAGCAGGAACCGCTCCTCGGCGGGGCCGAGGTCCTCCTCGGGATAGAGCGGTCGCAGCACCGGGTCCTCCGCGACGCCCTCGTAGAACTTCGCGACGATCCGCCGGAACGTCTCGAAGCCACCGATCTCGTCGTAGAAGGTCGTCACGTGTCCATTCTGACGGTGCCCCGGTGAGCGGCGGACACCGGCGTGCCAGACTCGCGATCACGAGTCTTTTCGAGCAACGCATGAGGAGTGATCCGCACATGGCTACGACCCGCAACGCCAGCACGCACTGGGAAGGCACCCTGTTCGAGGGAGCCGGCAAGGTCACGCTGGAGTCCTCCGGCATCGGCACGTACGACGTCTCCTGGGCCTCGCGGGCCGAGGACGCCAACGGCAAGACCAGCCCCGAGGAGCTGATCGCCGCCGCGCACTCGTCCTGCTTCTCGATGGCCCTGTCGAACGGGTTGGCGAAGGCCGGCACGCCGGCGACCTCGCTGGACACCAGCGCAGCCGTCGACTTCGTCCCCGGCACCGGCATCACCGAGATCCGGCTGACCGTCAAGGCGGTCGTCCCCGGCATGAGCGAGGAGGACTTCGTCGCCGCCGCAGAGGGCGCCAAGGTCGGCTGCCCGGTCAGCCAGGCGCTCGCCGCCGTGCCGATCAAGCTCGAGGCCTCGCTGGCCTGAGCGACGCCGTACGTCAGCTCTCGACGGGCTCTTCCTCTTCGGGGGAGGGGCCCGTCGGTGCGTCCGGGGTCGGCTCCTCGCGGTGCCACACGACGCGCTGCGGGAGCGCGATCTCGATGCCCTCGTGGTCGAGGCGGGCCTTGATCCGCTGGCGCAGGGTCCGGGCGACGCCCCACTGCTCCATCGGGGCGGTCTTGATCAGCACCCGCAGGGTGACGCCGTCGGCGGTGAACATCTCGACGCCGGTGACCTCCGGCTCCTCGATGATCAGCCCGCGGAAGTCGTCGTCGTCCCACAGGTCGTGGGCGACCTCGCGGAGCACGCGCTCCGCGCGGGCGAGGTCCTCGTGGTAGCCGACGGTGATGTCGACGACCGCCCGGGACCAGTTCTGGCTCATGTTGCCGACCCGCATGATCTCGCCGTTGGGCACGTACCAGACGGTGCCGTTCAGGTCGCGCAGCCGCGTCACCCGCAGGCTCACCGCCTCGACCGTGCCGCTGGCCTCGCCGACGTCGACCACGTCGCCGACGCCGTACTGGTCCTCGAAGATCATGAAGATGCCGGAGAGGAAGTCCTTGACGAGGGATTGAGCGCCGAAGCCCAGCGCCAGCCCGATGATGCCGGCGGAGGCGATGATCGGGGCGATGTTCACCCCGAGCTCGCTGAGCGCCATGGTCCCGAAGATCGCGATCAGCAGCCCGGTGACCACGCTCTTGAGCAGGTCGCCCATCGTCTTGGCGCGCTGCACGCGCCTGGTGGCGGTCGCGAGGTCACGGGCCTCGGCTGCCTTGCCCGTCTTCCCGAAGCGGCTCATCCGGTCGGGGAGCACGCCGTCCTCCGCGCGGGCGACGACGCGGTCGATCAGCCGGTGCAGGATCCACCGGACGACGAAGAAGAGGACCAGCAGCCACAGCAGGGCCAGCGGCTTGCCGATCAGGATGTCGGAGGCGTTGGCGAGCTTCTGGTTGTCGGTCCAGCTGAAGACGGCTTTGCAGAGCGCGTCGGAGCCGTCGCAGGACGTGTCGTCGAAGCCGAACATGGGCCCCATGTCTACCGCACCGGGCAACCGCGGACGAGTCGCGCAGGCCCGTCCCCGTGGGGCGTGTGACCTATCCGACCCGATACGATTCCCCCCGTGACCACGAAGCTCGCCCGCCGCGCCCGTCGTACCTCCGTCGTCCTGCTTGCCGGGGCGGCGCTCGTCTTTGCCGCCGGCGGCCCGGCCGGCGCGGACGTCCCGGAGGGTTGGAGCAACCCCTCCGACGTCGACCCGGTCGAGGCCGTACTGCTGCTGGTGGGCGTCCCGCTGCTGCTGTTCCTGGTCATCACGGCGCTCGTCGTGATCCCGGGTGTCATCAAGGGCGAGCGCTTCACGCCGGGCGGCCAGGCCACCCAGGACCAGTGGTTCGGCGGCCCCAGCAAGGGCACCGCGGCACTGCCCGCCCCCGACAACGATGAGTCGAAAGCCGGTGGCGCAAGTGGGCGTTGGTGAGTTCAACAGCGCCGAGCGGTTCCAGATCGACGAGGCGATCCGCGGGGCCGAGCAGGTCTCGCGCTTCGAGTTCAGCGTCTTCGTCGGTCGCTCGGGTGCAGACCCCCGGGCCTTCGCCACGCAGCTGCACAACTCGCTGGTCGCCCCGTCACGAAGCATCCTGATCATGCTCGACCCGGCCTCCCGGGTCCTCGAGATCGTCACCGGCGGCGCCGTCCGCCGCAACATCACCGACCAGGAGGTCGAGCTGACGACGCTGCAGATGCAGTCGTCGTTCGCCAACGGCGACCTGGTCGGGGGGCTGCGTCGCGGCATCCAGATGCTGGCCGACCACGCGCGCGCTCCCGAGACCCTGCACGCCGAGTAGAT